>CAZGAU010000344.1:1404-2506 GCA_964523725.1 uncultured Saprospiraceae bacterium | reverse complement strand
GAATTTCGCAGTGATTTGCCCGCAGGTTTGGTTGTATTTCTGGTTGCATTGCCTTTGTGTCTTGGCATTGCCCTAGCCTCCGGAGCCCCTTTGTTTTCCGGCATTATTACCGGTATCGTAGGTGGTATTGTTGTTGGTTTGCTGAGCGGCTCGCATCTGAGCGTGAGTGGTCCTGCTGCGGGGCTCACGGTGATCGTGCTTGGCGCAATTACTGAATTGGGAGCATTTGAAACCTTCCTGCTCGCAGTGGTACTGGCGGGTGTTATTCAATTGATTATGGGATATGTTAAGGCAGGTATCATTGGCTTATATTTCCCATCATCCGTAATCAAAGGGATGCTGACTGCCATTGGTTTGATCCTGATTTTGAAACAAATACCTCATTTTTTGGGTGTTGACATGGAAGCTTTTGGTACCACCGAATATGGTGATGGCGAAGGTCATAATACCTTTACCAACTTTTTTTATTCATTACAACATATTCAGCCCGGCGCATTTCTGATTGGTTTTATCGCCCTGGGGATTTTGATTTTGTGGGAACGGCCGTTTATTAAAAAGCAAAACTGGTCGAAAATACTGCCTGGGGCGCTGATCGCAGTCCTATTGGGTGTTCTGATCAACGTGGGGCTTGGAGCGTTCGCACCGGCATGGGCAATCGAAAGTTCACATTTGGTAAATCTCCCTATTCTCAACGGCGGTAGTGAAACCGCAGAGAAATTGCTGACTTTGCCAAATTTCTCTGCAATTGCAAATCCATTGGTTTGGAAAACAGCCCTAGTCATTGCCATCATTGCCAGTCTGGAAACATTACTTTCTGTGGAAGCGGTAGATAAGCTTGATCCGCATAAGCGTCGTACTCCGAATAACCGCGAATTGAAAGCGCAGGGGGTCGGTAATATCATTGCCGGTTTAATCGGTGGTCTGCCCATGACCGCAGTAATCGTAAGAAGTACTGCCAACCTGGAATCTGGCGCCAAGACCAAAATGTCGGCGGTGTATCATGGTATTTTCCTGTTGAGCGCTGTCCTTGTAATTCCGCATATTCTCAATTTAATTCCGCTCTCAGCCCTGGCGGCCGTGCTGCTGATGGTTGGTTACAAAC
>CAZGAU010000344.1:0-1304 GCA_964523725.1 uncultured Saprospiraceae bacterium | reverse complement strand
TCAGCCCTGGCGGCCGTGCTGCTGATGGTTGGTTACAAACTCGCCAAACCAAAGTTGTTTGTTCAGCAATATAAAAATGGCTTCGAGCAGTTTTTCCCGTTCGTGGTTACCGTGCTGGCTATCCTTTTCACCGATTTACTGATTGGCATCTCGATTGGTATGGTAGTAGGTATTTTCTTCATTCTCAAGGCCAATTACAAAACGCCTTATTTCTATCATGACGAAGAGCACCCCGGCAACGGCCAGAAAAATATCACGATCATGCTCAGTGAACATGTGTCGTTTATAAATAAGGCCAGTTTGCAACTTACATTGGAACACTTACCGGCAAACAGTGTCGTCACGATCGACGGCTCGCGGAGTCAGGACATCGATTTCGATGCCTTAAACATCATACACGATTTTGCCAATACGGCAAATGAACGAAATATTCAAATAGTATTGAAAAATGTACCGCAACCAAGTCTGAATTAAGTAGTCAGACAATTTTACAGTCAACCGTCGAAAGTCAAATTAATCTGACAATCAATTTCTTATAAAATATTTTATAAGAACGTAAAATTGTCTCTTTACTTAAGAAGTTACGAAGTAATTTAATATAAAACTAATACCTAATTAAACCCGGAGAACGAATGCAATTGCTCTTCGATATTCTACGGCAAAGTTATTTCCGGTCGGAGCCAATATCCACTGGAAAAACGACTCCTCAAAAGACTGTGAAACCACAGTTGCTCTGGATCGGTTGCTCCGATTGCCAAGTAGCACCACATGAAATAGCAGGTTTGAATCCTGAAGCGATTTTTGTGCATCAAAATATTGCCAATCAGGTCAAGGAAGGCGATGCCAGTATGGAATCCGCGCTGCATTTTGCAGTGGAGGAATTGCAGATAAAGCGAATCGTAGTTTGCGGACATTATCACTGCTCCGGGGTAAAAAAAGCATTACTGGAGTTTGAAAAAGAAGATGACCTGTCGGGTAAACCGTTTTACTCCTGGATCAATGAAATCAAGTATCTGGCCTACCGGCACTGGGAATCAATTCGGGAAATGCCTGATCAGGAAACACGGCTTCAGTATCTGATTGAATTAAATGTCTTGGAACAAGCCGAAAAACTGCGCAGCAGTGGTATTTTCGAACATAATCCGAATATAGAAATTTTTCCATGGGTTTTTGACCCGCACCGGAATTGCGTACTGGATCTCTCTTACAAATATCAATCTATCAGAGCTTTAGCTATATAAAGAATTATTTTTAGTAGCTGCAATTCATCTGCCCGTCGGCGACACGAGCTGCGTTTTGACGGG
>CAZGAU010000343.1:0-2526 GCA_964523725.1 uncultured Saprospiraceae bacterium | reverse complement strand
ATACTGCGAAGTGGCAAATGAGGAAAAGGCTACCGCAATAGCAAATTTTTGTTGGGAAATTATACAGAAAGCTGAATCTCCTTACGACTTGGGTGCAATTCATTCATTGAGATTTTTACAGGATGCGTTTAAGGGACGTTTAGAGTGTATTCAAGAATTTAGAGAAGACTTAGCAAATTATGTTCTTGAGCGAATTAATGAAGATAATATACTTGTTACCAAAATAGCCATAGAATCACTAGGGTTATTAGGTACAAATGATATTCAAAAAGGAATTTTGCAAACATTACATTTTAGAAATTCCTGGTTAAATGAAACCGCATTAAGAGCTTGTAGGCATTTAAATAATTTGCACCCTCTCCTTATTAATGAATTTATAACATTTTTTGACTCAAAGCCAGCAATTTATATTTTAAAAAACAACCAAAGCATAAGTTTTTCATTAAAACTTTCCGAAGGCTTTAAAAAAGTAAATAATTTCTTTCGACTTAAAGTTCTTGATACTTATATGATGTTCATTTTTCTTTCCATGATTATTTTGTTTTTTACTGTGAGTATTAAAATTTGGGGGATTTTTATATTAACCTGTTCTTATTTAATTGTTATTTTAATCTTCTTAATATTTTCCGCTAATCAACAGGGCGAATTTAGCCTAAAAACCGATATCGAAGAATCTCTTATTTTTCCAAGTGAAAAAAAATTCCTTTTGTTATGTATTGTTTTATTTTTAATGACCATAACCGTTGGTTACTCTTTACCGACTAAAGCATACTCAAGTTTTGCAACCACAATTTCTTCGTCATTTCTATATGCTTTACTTTTTATTTACATCTTTACTAAGATGAGATATTTTATGTTCCCACTCAGACATCCACTTGCTAGTTTAGACTTGAGATCGCTCATTTTAGGCTTACCAAGCTTATTAGTTGGTTTGTTAGTAGTAGGTTGGTTAGTAGTTTTATCAAATGAATTTTTGTGGGTTGAATATATTTTTACTTTTATTATGTACAGCTTTTTTGCGTTTCTACTTATTGGCTTTTCCTATTACCCGGCGATATCTATAATAAAACATTTTACTAGTCGAAAAGAGTTCCTCAAAATAGACTATAATAGATGTAATGCGAGAGAATATTTATCCAAAATTCTCCCAAAGCTCAATAGGTATTATAAAAGAAAACTTTTACAATATTTAGAAGCCAATGTTAAAAATGTAACAGGCCATTGGGAAAATGAAACAATTCTAAAAATTGATGATTCAGATGAAACTTCAAGACTCGCCAAGCTCGAAGAAAAATGGCTTGGTTTGAATCGGTAATCTTTGGGGATGTTATTTATTTCCCCTTCTCCAACTCAACATTGCCATACAGCGCGTCATCGTTGCCATCTGACAAGTCATTAATGCTATGCGCGGGTGTCAAAAAAGACTGGTCGGGAGTCTTTTTTGATATGCCAGCAGTCAAATTTGACTGGTGGGGAGTCTTTTTTGCTATCTGAAGAGTCAAATTTGACTCATGGGGAGTCTTTATTGATATACCGAGGTAGGAATGTTGCTATCTAAGAGCGGAATGTTGCCCCTCCGATACCCATTGTTGAGTATCAGAAGGGCAATGGGCAGTCATTACACATCTAAGTCCTCGTCGAAAGCGCCGTTGTCGTTGCCGTCCGGGTGGTTGCCGGGGCGCTGCGGGCCTCTGCTGGGGAAGCGAGCACGAAGATCCTCGTAAATAGACTTCACGCCGGGGATGTTCATCTGGGCGGCTAGCTTCACCGCCTGGTAGAAGAGCAGCGCGGCGCTGTAGGCTTCGCTACCGGCGCGGAGTTTGGTGTCGCTGATGCCTTCGGTCAGGCTTAACAAAGGGCGCTCGATTTTAGTCAATCTGGCAATAAGCGTCATGTCTTTGTCAAACTCGGTGACATTCAGGAAAGGCGGCACCAGATGGTCATTGCTCTTGGAATAATCCAGCGATTTGCCTACAAAAGGGAAACTGCGGTCGCCCATCTTGAGGTGTGTGCGGCGTTCATCGAGGGTCATGTTGATCAAAAAAGGAAGTTTGCGCTGAAGTACAGCGATTGCGTCCATAATCTCGTCCATATCTTCGTCAGAAAGTACGACAGAGATTTGATTGTGTTGTGCCATGGTAATAGCAATTTTAAGGGTGAATAAATAAATTGCTACCCATGCCTGTAGTAGTGAATTTGTGCTGTTTGGTGGGTTATATTGCGCTTAAAAAAGCGGGTGTAAGTTAAAAAAGAACCGGGAATGTTGCAAGCGGATGCCAAACTTTTATGTTTTTTCACGCTGCGTTTTGGATTCCGGTTATTTGGGGATATTTTTGAACATCAACCTAAAATCTCAATTCTTTATGGCAAAAAAGACTTTGGCAGACGTTTCCACAGAGAAGTTGAAAGCCCAAAAGAAGACAATTACAGCGATTGTTTTTACCCTCGGCGGAATCATGTTGATTTACATCGGGGTAGTTATTTACCTGATGGCGAGCGGCAAATGGGATAAGAGCAGCGCACTGG
>CAZGAU010000342.1:0-2557 GCA_964523725.1 uncultured Saprospiraceae bacterium | reverse complement strand
TGTCGCTGTGGGGCTACCAGTTTATCATGGGCCGAAATGCGCTTGTTTCTTCCAATATTTTCTATGTAGAATACGCCAACATCAACCAGCTCCAGAAAGGAACGCCTGTGACCATCAGTGGTTATCAGGTGGGCGTGGTCGCAGATATTTATCTGAAACCTGGCGATCCGGAACTGCACGTGATCGTGATGCTGGATCTGGGCAAAGAGGTCAATATCCCTAAAGATACCAAAGCAACCATTGTGTCCACCGGCTTTATGGGTGCTAAAGCGATTCAACTTGAATACAGCCAGCCCTGTACGCCTCCCAACTGCGCTAAGAGCGGCGATTATCTGCAAGGCGAAACCAAGGGTTTGCTGAAGTCCATGATGGGCCCCGACGATGCCGAGCAATACGTTAATATTCTCAAGGAGGGCTTGCAGGAGGTGATTGATACGCTCAACAAGGAGTTTTTGTCAGAAGACAGCAACTCGCCGATTGCCCTGAGCATCCGGGATTTACAATCTTCCATGGGCAATCTGAAATCCAGCACCAGCCAGCTCGATCAGATTTTGCGCAAATCTTCGGGTGACATCGAAGGCACCATGAAAAATCTCAACGCCATCACCGGCACGCTGAAAGCCAACAACGACAAAATTAAAAACATCCTTGCCAACGCCGAAAACCTGACCGGCGACCTGGCCGAAGCCGATCTGCAAAAAACACTGGCAGATGTAAAAACCGCCATCGGCAGTCTGAATACTACGCTCAACTCCGCAGATTCTGCCATTCAGGGCGTCACCCAAACCGTGAGCAAGCTCAACCAGGGCGAAGGCACCATCGGTAAAATGCTTCAGGACGATGCGCTTTACTACGAACTCAAAACCATGAGCTCCAGCATTGATTCACTCGTGACCGACATCCAGGAGCGCCCGTACCGCTACATGCCGCTGAAAAGCCGCAGAAAAGTGCAGAAGTATGACCGCAGAGATGAGAACCAGGATAATTAACGGATAGAGCTTTGTAAGCTCATTTCTTATTACAAACAGAAGCCATCCCGCCTTTTTTTAAAACCGGGATGGCTTTTGTATTTATTTGAAGTAAACTTTCAAATTGTTACCGGCTTTTTTATTCAAGCCCCACTTTACCATCTGTTTCTCTTAATATTTTCCTGGAATCATAACCAATCCCATTTTTGAACACATATGCTACCTGCCTGATCACTGATTCGTCCTTGTCCAGGTCGCCATGAAGTATGACCAAGTCAGCTCTTTTACCGATGGCAATGGCCCCAATATTTTCCCGATCCACGATCTTTGCGCCATTGCTCGTCATGATTTGTACAGCTTCTGCTGTGGTGAATCCGGCTTCTCTCAGTAGTTCAAAATTTCTTTGATCACCATAGCCCGGCAAATTATGCCTTCCTGCATCTACGCCGCTTCCCAGCAAGCCACCCATTTTGCTGAACTGATATTCAAACTCCATGATTCGTTTCAACCGGTTCTCTCTTATTAAATCGTATTGCGCCTCGCCGGTGCTGCTTCTGCTTTCCTGGTACTGATTGACCAGATATGGCGACATTGCTTTCAAGGTTCTTTCATCGGCAATTGCCCTGTGCGGAATGCTAGATTCAAAGATAGACAGTGTGGAGGTTAAGAATACGCCATGCTCAATCATGAGTCGATGCAGTTTTTTTACTTCCGGGCTTGATATGATAAGTTCATCCATATACGCTCTGCCGCCATTACACATCCCATCTTCCTTACCGGTTCTGAAATCACTTGCACTGTTTAATCCATGCTCAATTCCATCGATTCCTAGCCTGATGGCTTCTTCAAAAGTGATAGAGCAAAAGTGTCCCGTTACTTTACAGTTGTTTCGATGCGCTTCGTCAAGAATGATTTTAAGATCTTCCGGCTTTGTATGCCTGTACACCTTAAACCAGGAGACACCTCGTTTTATCCAGTATTGCATGGTATCTCTGATATGCTGTTCGTTTCGCGGTATGATCATACTGGCATTGCCGCCTTCTCCGGTGAAATACGGTCCGCTTGTGATCACATCCGGTCCCAGTTGTTCGCCTTTGGCAATTCGGTTGGCAATGGCAATCTCCCGATCAGGCAAAGCAGCGCCACAGGTTTGAATGGTAGTTACGCCAGAGGCTAAATACAGTTTGGTGGCCACATCACCTATAAATGGAAATCCCGGAATGTGCAGATGATTATGCACGCCGACAATACCCGGAATAATGGTTTTTCCTTTTACATCAATAATTTTAATACCGGCAGGAATACGAACCGTCTCTTTATCCCCTATATTTTTAATATACCCATTTTCAATAATGAGCGTTTGTCCGGTCTTAATTGTCCCTCCGGTTCCATCTATGACTGTTGCATTCGTTAAAGCAATTTGCTTTTGGTCAAATGCGATATATTTCTTCAGGGAATCAGGGATATTATACCTTTCGTCACCAGGATTTGACAGCCTTTGCTCTTGTGGTTTAACGTTTCCGCAAGCCATCATAATTACAAAGATAGCATGGATTAGTATCAGGTTTTTCATTTTGAAATAGTTGTTG
>CAZGAU010000341.1:0-2569 GCA_964523725.1 uncultured Saprospiraceae bacterium | reverse complement strand
GGGCTGGATCAGCAGCCGCATGCAGCCGGCCCAAGGCAAAGGCCCGGCCCGCCGGGTCTACCGCATCCTGCCGGCCGGGCAGGATGCCTGGTACCAGGCCACCCTGGCCGCCCTCGGCGGCCCGGGGCAGGCCAACACCGCCTTCCTGGTTGGTCTGGCTGGGCTGCCTGGCATCCGCCCGCAGGATGCAGTGGCCGCCTTGCGCCAATACCGCCGCCATGTCCTGGAGCGCATTCAGGAAGTCGACCAGGCCTGGAAGGGCGCCGAAAACCTGCCGCCCTTTCTGCAGGGTATGTTCGAGTACAGCGCCAACAGCCTGCAAACTGAGCTCGACTGGCTCGACCGTTACATCCCGCGTTTCGAAAGCCAGATCACCGAGCAGGACGATGATGAAGACATGTAACTTTTTTATGCAGTAGGCACTAATCAGTGCAGGGAAAACAAAATGGAAAAACTCGACCTCAAAAAAGAATACAAGCACCTCTATAACCCCAGCGCAAAGCAGGTTGCGCTGGTCACTGTGCCGCGCTTCAACTTCATCATGATCGACGGGACTGTCCCGCCCAATATCAAAGTAGACGACGCGCCGGATTACCAGAACGCGGTCGAGGCACTCTACAGCCTGTCCTACACAATCAAATTCATGTGCAAGAAGCGCAAGACGGATCCAGTCGACTATGCGGTCATGCCGCTCGAAGGGCTGTGGTGGAGCAAGAGCAGCAATAAGGAATTCACCCCCAGCCGCAAAGAGGCCTGGTACTTCACCGCCATGATCATGCAGCCCAGCCCGGTCACGAAAGCCATCTTCGCCGAGGGCGTGGAGGCCGTACGCGCCAAGAAAGACCCAGCCATGCTGGACTCTGCCCGCTTTGAAGCCTTTGCCGAGGGCAAAGCCGTGCAGGTCATGCACCTCGGGCCGTATGCCGACGAGCCGGCCACCATCGCCCGCATGGTGGCCTTCAGCGACGAGCACGGCTTCCAGCCTAACGGCAAGCACCACGAGATCTACCTGGGCGACCCACGCCGCACCGCGCCGGCGAAGCTCAAGACGGTACTGCGCCACCCGGTCAAGTAATCTGCTCGTCTGCGGGGCTTTCACACTCGCGTAAGGGCGCACTGCGGTGCGCCCCAATGGCCATTGTTTGTCATTCCGAGCGCATCAATCCGTATTGGTCATATAGCCATGCCCAACATATCTGAGTAAGCAGCGCAAGTTGTTCGTGAACCACAGCCCACAAAAAGCAACACCTTGATAACTCCCCAGGAATTCCCCACAACCTGCCCTTTCGCACATAATGCATTTAGGGAGGATCTCTGAATGCACTCACTTCCAGATATCTTTTTAGTTGCACCCCCCACCCCCACACACAAAACGAACAACATCTTGTCATCCAGGAAAGGGGCGTGAGCGTAGTGGGTGAGGCTATGTATAGGGCCTTCATGAGAATAACCAAAGCGGTCCCCCACCGCCAGGTCATTCTCATAATTCAGCGTTCGTGCACCTGCCACACCGAATACAGGCTCAGATTCCCAGTGCTACCATCGGAGGAAAACACCTCGTGCACCCTGAACCCCGCCTCCGCCGCCAGCCCGGCCAGCTCGTCCTCGCTGAACTGGTGCACATAGCGCAGACCCGTCCCCCCGCTGCGCCAATCCAGCAAATAGTCGCCTTTATCCAGCTGAGCTTCATCAAGCTGGATAGCGCTCCAGGGTTGCACCCGGGCCGCCAGCTTGGGGCTGCGCATGAACTGCCAGTTGGAGTGCACAAAGCGCCCGCCCGTTCCCAAAAGGGCGCGCACCCGCTGCAAGAACCGCAGCCGCAGCTCGCGGCCGGGGATGTGGTGCAGCACCGCCATCGCCAGCGCCACATCAAACTGGCCGTCCAGGCCCGCGGTCCAATCCCCGCTCAGGTCGGCCTGTATGAACTCCACCGGGTAGCCAGCGTGCGCCGCCAGCCGCTGGCGGGCGGCCTGCAGCAAGCCTTCGCTAAAGTCCACGCCCACGTAGCTGCCCCGGTGCCTGCTGGCGGCCAACTGGGCCGCCACGCCGCCGTTGCCGCAGCCCAGGTCCAGGACCCGAAGAGTGGCGAATGCATTTTCCAGCATTCGCCCGCGAACGCTGTTTTCACCATCGCTATCGGAGGGCAGGCCAAACAGCGTTCGCAGCACTCGCACTGTGCCAGGTTGCAGGCGGCCGCGCGTGGCCGAAAACGCTTCAGCATGCGTTTGATAGAATTCCTTGTTCAGGGCAACGAGTCGCTGCGCAGTCGCGGCGTCCATGCCCCCCATTATGACCTTACTCACGCCGCAGGAACCCCGCATCCACGCCTGGGAGGAGTCCAAGCTCCCCACCCACGAGCGCATGCAACGCGCCCGCCTGATCCTGGAAGAGGTGCGCGCCGGCGCCAGCCCGCATGAGGCCTTGCGCCGCTACCCGCTGGATGGCGAAGGCGGCGGTTACATCGGCAAGCAATTTTTAGTAGCCGCCTACCGCCAGTTGGTGGCGGCCGGTGAAATGGCCGAAGACCCGGCCCTGCTGCGCCGCATCCGCCTCAAGCCCATGCGCTCGC
>CAZGAU010000340.1:0-2631 GCA_964523725.1 uncultured Saprospiraceae bacterium | reverse complement strand
TACCCTGTTGCTGTATTCTCTACACCGACTCATCGGACTTCAAAAAATCAAGTCTTTCTCGCAACAACGCCGCTATCAGCATATTCGACACTATCAAACACTGCTACTGTCTTTGGCGATTATCTCTGGCGCACTTTGTATAGTCTTTTTTTTAAATATGAATATCCGCTTACAAATTGGGCTCCTACTTCCTGCGCTGATTTCGGTGGGGTACGCCGTTCCCTTTTTACCAGGTGGAAAAAGATTGCGGGACCTGAATTATATTAAAATATTTCTGATTGCGATAAGTTGGGCGCTGATCACTGTCACGCTGCCGGCGATTGACATGCATCTTCTGAAAAACGTCCCGATGATTCTGATGACCGCCGAGCGTTGCTGTTATATATTTGCACTGACCATTCCCTTTGATATCCGCGATGTAGTCGTCGATGCCGAAAATAAAGTACAAACGCTGCCCCAAAAACTGGGCATCAAAAATGCAAAAAATCTGGCATACGGCGCTCTGGTTTTTATGTTGTTATTTACTTGGCTAAATTACCGTATCAATACTTATAACATCCAGCATTTGCTGGTAATCAGCTTATCGGCAATCATCGGTGGAACCTTGATTTTCTTTGCAAACAAAGAAAAAAGCGATTACTATTACACCGGGGTGATAGACGGAATGTTAATGTTACAATTCCCCTTATTACTTCTGTTTTGATTCATAGCGAACGGGATATTCCGGGAAGCGCTCGCGCCATTGATCAATCGTAGCAGGAAGTTGGGTTTTGTGCTTTTCGCTATTGGTATAATATCGAACGATTGGATCATTATTTTCAAAATCGATTGCGGCCGCCCAATATTTACCTGATTTATCAAACATGATAATTGCTTCATTATTCATGTAAAGTCCGTAAACCGCGCCTTGTACCGCGGTGGCAGAAAAACCGTCTTGCGGAGATTGCTCCACTCGGTCATAGCCTTGCATATTAAAAGCAAATAGCTCATATATCTCACTGCCTACCAGTTTTTTAAAACCATCATGCAGCGCCTGATTCGGAAAAACTCTATTCGTTTCGGGACCAAACGAGAGCGTCGGTTTCACTTCCCTGACTTTGTTTTCATACTTACCGTTTGCATAGGCACGCATGCCAAAACCACAGGCCATAGCCGAGCTTTCCTGATCTACCAGAATATGATCGCCTTTTAATTCAAATATTAGATGACAAGGTTCCGGTTTGACTTCATTTTCCAGGGCAAACTCTACTTTTTTGAAAACGGCTTTGTTACCAGAACGCGCCGCCGTGCCCCAAATCTCGCCCATATGCGCCGATCGCACCACGCTGATAGCAAATTCAAGACTATCTTTGGTCACACTCCCGATGAGCAGCGTGCCACCGTCCCAAACATCATTCAAATGCCAGGAGCCAGCCCAACCGCTTGTGTTTTCAGCTTTTTTGACCGCTTTCAACTCGAAGAGCAGGCTTTTTGTCCCCTGAGGATTGCTCCAGGTACCTTTAATCGCAAATTCACTTACAAACTGCCCCCGGAACTTACCGGTCATTTCATCACCGGCGTATTCACTCAATTCGAAGATATTTTTATCAGTAAATTCACCATACAATGTAATATTTTTTCCTACTTTTTTATATTGATAGTCCCCTACCAGCGAGCCGTTTGCCCAATTGACCAGCCGCATAGAAATCGGGTATTTTCCGGCAATAGCGCCTTCATAATATTGTATAAAAGCCTTTTCATTCACTATATCCTGCCCGAAGCATATTTGAAAAAAGGCAAGAAAAACAAGGAAAAGTAATAGTTTTTGCATTGGTTTTCGGTTGTAAATATTATTAAATAGATTGCTTCAGATATTCATAATAAATAGTGAATCAGGTGATGTTTCATAAATTTTGAAGTTCAATTTTTAAATTTTACACTCCAAATCTTATAAATACCTTTCTTTTATTATATTCATATGATGCATTTCGTGCCCGGCAGTAATATACGCCAGCGCCCGCACCGATACAGGTGCTCCGTTGGCATCGCCGAGGCGTGTCCACACATCCGGATGCAGATTTTTATACAATTGGATGGAAGCTTCGCGCACGGCGCCGTATTCTTCGAGCAGCGATTCTACCAAACGCCCTTCCGCAAAGGATTCCGGCACATAAGCGTTTTCGTCAAACCCGGATAATGAGGTGGAATCATTGCGCGCAATGCGCAGCGCCCGGTATGCAAAAATACGCTCGGCATCCATTATATGAATGAATAATTCCCGGATGCTCCATTTACCCGCTGCGTAGCGATGGTTCCATTTATCTTCGGGAACAGACTTTAGAAAATCGAGCGTCTGCTGTCTATTGTTTGCAAGGGTTTGCACAATATTTCCCTCTGGCACTCGATCAATATATCCCTGATAAAAAGGTGCGAATTCACCGGCTTGTGGCTTCATAGATTTATTAGGTGTTTACATAAAGCTTAACAAATTAATATAATTTCCAGTGTTATTACATATTTATTTACCGCTCCCGGTATTGATTTTCATAATAGTGTTGATATGCACCGGAGGTCACTCGCGCCAGCCAGTCTTCATTCTCCAGATACCATTGAGCCGTGCGGCGCAAGCCTTCCTCGGGTTGAACCGTAGGC
>CAZGAU010000339.1:0-2663 GCA_964523725.1 uncultured Saprospiraceae bacterium | reverse complement strand
CCATTCCCATTATAAATATTATGTTTCATGTTAGGATTGGCGCCTTTATCCAGCAACATTTTGGTGATTTCAGGAAGGTTGGCAGGTACCACCTGCCGCCAGAGTTCCACGCCATTCGCTGCAATATAATGAATTAGACCAGCTTTATGATTATAAACCGAATGCTGATGTAATAACTCTGGTTTTTTATTTACAAGTGCTTCCAAATGATCTTTTTCACCGGCAAGTAAATAATTTACTGCTTGCTCGAAATCATGATCAAAAGCCACATTTCCATGATGTACTACGTCGGCCCAATCTTCAAAACCGTATTCTTTAGCAATAGTAAGCTGAAAATCTTCCAGTTTTAAAGGCGCTTTCATGATCTCCGCTTCCGGTTTTCCGGCATATTCGGGGTGGTAATTGCTTACTTCTATCGCCACCCGGGCATCTCCGGCTTTGAATTGCTGGTATAAATTATCCACGAACAGCGTCAGTTCCCCCTTGACAGAGCGGTAAAATTCGGGGTCCAATATGATATGCCGATGTAATTCATAGACTTGCTGAACTTTGGAATGACGATAGCCCTTCATATAATAATTATTACATTTATTTAGTCCCTAAATTTCATAGAATCCTGTTGATGATGTTCTTCGATTACCACACCCTCGGTGACAAAAGAAATCCCTTGCTGCGAAGCTGTTCCGATCATAACCGCCTGAATAACAGATTGTAAAGCAGAACTATGGGTACCCCAATGCACGATAAAATTAGCACCCGCTCCGCCTTTATCTTCCTTATATTCCACCACAAATTCCACAGATTCAAGCGGATGTAAAAAAATGGTTTGTTTTAAATAATTTCTGGTAAGATTGCCCTGGGAATCATAATAATCTACCTCCGCAATATACATCGTATCGCGCAGGCTGGTGTTTCGCACGCTCAATGTCGCCGTGAGCAAAAAGCGCCGCGCGTCACTGCTGTGGTAAATATCGGAATAAACCGGCACATACACTTTCTGGCTATGTGTTAATGTATCGACATCAAGATCAACATAATGATAATTTTTGCTGGGCAGATGCACCTCCGGCTTAGGCTGTTGGGAACAACTCCACAAACCAATGATTATCAAAACAATAATAGAAACCAATGTTCGCATGCCAGATTTTTTGAAATATCCTCAAACTTTTCAAAACTACCCATTTCCGGTTGACTTTGCAACATAGCCCCACAGAAAATATAAAGGATTTGCCGAACAGCTATGTTTAAAAGCAAACTGATCGACAAATCCGATATTTATTTTTAGACTTGTAAAAGTTAATCTTTCGAATTAAAGAATTTCCGGTAAATAAATAAATTGGATATTTATTTACTGAATAATTACTTTTCGCGGCTCATCATTACTCGCCGGAATTTTTTGTCTTGGAATGTCTATTTTCAAAATTCCGTCTTCAAATTTGGCGGTAATGTACTCTTCTTCAACATGTTCTGGTAATGTAAAGCTGCGTGTAAAGCCACTATAATGAAACTCCCGACGCATATATTTTTCAGCGTCTTCCTCTTTGTTCGGGGTTTTTCGCTCTGCCCGAATGGTTAATACATTATTATCAACTGTAATATTAAAATCTTCCTTTTTGTAACCCGGAGCTGCAATTTCCAGGAAATAAGTTTTGTCTTCTTCCTTCACATTAGCTGCGGGCACACTGATATCATCATCTCTGATCTTACCCCAGTTAATTAAATCTCTGTATTGTTCGGACAAAAAATCATCGGTACTTCTGTTCAAGCTACCTGCAGGTCTGATTCCTCTCCAAGGTGTTTTTGTTAATGCCATGATTTTCAGGTTTTTATTAAACTAAATTCTATTCCTATAAAGAAAGAAATCATGTTTTGTTCAAGCATTAACAAACGTTAAAGAAGTAAATGACTAAGCCCGATTATTATAATAAATTATTTTCTGCGGGAAATAGCCCTTACCCAGAAGCCAGGTTTGAACAGCTTTTCAAGGTTGTTGAGATCCACGACAAGTTCGGAGCAGAATTTTACAAAATAAGCATTATCAGCAATAATATTCGCCAGTAAATTTGCCAACCAGGGATAAGCCAGCGCCTTTTGCAGCCGGTAGCTCCAGCGCATCTCCGAACCCAGCACGCGACGCACACGCATATCATATTGTTTTAAAAATCCGGCGGAGAAATTATTTTCAGCCAGGCAACGCTGCGCCAGTTCCGCCGCAATAAAACCACTGTAAAATGCATTGCCAATACCTTCGCCGGTAAGCGGATCAATCAAATGCCCCGCATCACCGATGAGTATGTAATGATCCCCGGAAATCGGGCGCACCTTGGATCCCAGGGGCAAGGGAAAGCCTTTGATGTCACCTTCTAATTCTGCATTCGCAAAGCGTTCCCGGAACACCGGATGCGTCTGAACCAAATTTTTCAGTTCTTCGCGCAAATTTACCTTCCGACGGCTGAGCACGTCTGTGCGCAAACCCAGTCCAACATTGGCACCGCCATTGGGCAAAGGAAAAATCCAAAAATACCCCGGCACGATCGATTTTACAAAATGTAACTCAATTGCATCTGCACGCATGCCCTGTACGTTGCGAAAGTAAGCCCGCACCGCGCCGGCATGATGTTTCGGGTCTTTTTCAAGCCCGGCGATCTTGCGACTGAAACCCG
>CAZGAU010000338.1:0-2666 GCA_964523725.1 uncultured Saprospiraceae bacterium | reverse complement strand
TAATAAACAAAAACCGCCGTCCCAAATTCCTCCGGGACAGCGCTTTTTATTTATTATCTTGAGTTATTTCGTACTTCCAACTTCGGACTTCCAACTTCGCACTACCCTTCCAAATCCTCCGGGCTGATCTCCACTTCTTCCGGCTGGCGGAACACCACGACCCCGTCAAACACATCCAGAATGACATGGCTATTAGGATGTACCTTGCCTTCCAGCATTTGCCTGGAGAGCGCGTTGAGTACTTTTTTCTGCACCACGCGCTTGAGCGGGCGGGCGCCAAATTCAGGATTGTAGCCTTCTTCGGCGAGCCAGTCGAGCGCTTCGGGCGTCATGTCCAGCGTGATTTCCTGCTTGTCGAGGATGTCCTTGAGGTGCTCAATTTGCAAGCGAATGATGCCACGCAGGTTCTTCGCGGTCAGCGGCTGGAACATGATGGTTTCATCGATTCTGTTTAGAAATTCCGGCCGCACGGACTGCTTGAGCATTTCAAAGACCAAATCCTTCGTTTTTTCAATCGTTTCCTCGCGGTCGGCATCGGTCATGCGGGAGAAATTCTCACGGATAATATCCGAACCGATATTCGAGGTCATGATGATGATCGTATTTTTAAAGTTGGCGGTACGACCTTTGTTGTCCGTCAAACGTCCATCGTCCAGCACTTGCAGCAAGATGTTGAACACGTCCGGATGCGCTTTTTCGATTTCATCCAGCAGTACTACAGAATAAGGCTTGCGGCGTACCGCTTCGGTCAACTGACCGCCTTCATCGTAGCCTACATAGCCGGGAGGCGCGCCTACCAGTCGAGATACGGCGTGGCGTTCCTGGTATTCGCTCATGTCGATCCGCGTCAGCAGGTTTTCATCGTTGAACAGCACTTCCGCGAGGGCTTTCGCCAATTCGGTTTTACCAACACCGGTTGTACCCAGGAACAGGAAAGAACCAATCGGGCGCTTTTCATCCGACAAACCGGTACGGCTGCGGCGGATGGCATCAGCTACTGCCTCGATGGCTTCATCCTGACCGACCACGCGTTTGTGCAATTCGTCTTCCAGGTGCAATAATTTCTCGCGTTCGCTCTGGAGCATGCGCGTTATGGGCACGCCGGTCCACTTACTCACAATTTCAGCAATGTCTTCTGCATCTACTTCTTCTTTCAGGAGTTGGCGACCGCTGTCCTGCATTTCCTGCAATTTGGCATTGTATTCTTCCAGTCGTTTCTGCGCTTCCGGAATCTTGCCGTAGCGAATCTCCGCAGCCAGGCTGAAGTTGCCTTCGCGTTCGGCGCGAGCGCTCTCGTTTCTCAAAGTTTCCAGATCGGATTTGGCTTTTTGAATGCCGAGCACAATCTCGCGTTCGTTTTCCCAACGTGCACGCAAGGCGTTGCGCTTTTCTTCCAAATTCGCTAATTCTTCGTTGATCCGCTTGATTTTCAAGTCATCGCTTTCGCGCTTCACCGCTTCGCGCTCAATTTCCAATTGGCGAATACGACGCTCGACTTCGTCCAGTTCTTCCGGCATGGAGTTCATTTCCAAACGCAGACGGGCCGCGGCTTCATCAATGAGGTCAATTGCTTTATCCGGCAAAAACCGGTCGGTGATGTAGCGCTCGGAAAGCTGCACCGCCGCCACAATCGCGTCGTCTTTGATGTTGATTTTGTGGTGTGTTTCGTAGCGTTCTTTCAAACCGCGCAGGATCGAAATGGCATCTTCTTCGCTCGGTTCGTCCACCAACACATTCTGGAAACGGCGCTCCAGGGCTTTATCCGATTCAAAATATTTCTGGTATTCGTTCAATGTCGTGGCACCGATGGCTCGGAGTTCACCTCGGGCCAAAGCCGGTTTCAGGATATTGGCAGCATCCATAGCACCCTGGGTTTTACCGGCGCCCACGAGGGTATGAATCTCGTCGATGAACAGGAAAATCCGGCCTTCAGCTTTGGTCACTTCATTGATCACTGATTTGAGGCGCTCTTCAAATTCACCCTGATATTTGGCGCCGGCGATCAAAGCACCCATGTCGAGGGCGTAAATTTCCTTGTCGCGCAAGTCTTCGGGTACGTCGCCATCCACGATCCGGTGGGCAAGCCCTTCTACGATAGCGGTTTTACCGACGCCCGGCTCACCGATGAGAATTGGGTTATTCTTCGTTCTACGCGCCAAAATATGCAGCACCCGGCGAATTTCTTCCTCGCGACCGATCACGGGGTCGAGCTTACCCGACTTTGCGCGCTCGTTGAGGTTGATCGCGTACTTGTTTAAAGCATTGTAAGAATCTTCCGCGCTAGCGGTTTTTACGGTGGAGCCTTTGCGCAAATCCTGGATCGCAGCGCGTAAGCCCTTTTCGGTGACGCCGCTGTCTTTAAGCATTTGGGATACCTGGTCTTTCACGCTTAGAATCGCCAGGAGCAAGTGTTCCAAAGCCACGTACTCGTCGCCAAAATCCTTGAGCAAGGTATTGGCTTTTTGAATCACTTCATTGGCTTGGCGCGAGAGGTATTGCCCGGCGTTTTCTTGTACTTTGGCATAAGAGCGGATGATGCTGTCGGTGGTTTGCTTTACCACGTTCAGGTTCACGCCCAGTTTTTTGAATACAAAAGGCGTCACGCTGTCATCCACTTCAAAGATGCCCTTCAGCAAGTGCCCCAGCTCGATGGATTGGTTGCTGTT
>CAZGAU010000337.1:0-2703 GCA_964523725.1 uncultured Saprospiraceae bacterium | reverse complement strand
ATAGTTAATTCGTTATAAAAGACTTGTTTAAAGTTGGTTTTTCGTTTTGTTTTGATGCGTCTGTCTTACTTCTGTAGGGCAGACGTTTTTTTGTGTACCGACTTTTGCATTTTGTAATCCTTAATCTGCCTCTCGTCCACTTTCACCAAATTTTCTTGTAACTACAATCAAAAACTGCGTCAAAAATAGCGATTACTTTCAAAAAACAAAATAGTTTTTGCTATGACGCTTTTCCGATCTTATCTGAACGACCTGGTGAGTCTATTGTACCCCAATCTTTGTATGGCATGCAGCGAAAACCTACCTTCGCGCGGGGAGATCATTTGCCTGCGTTGTCAGCACAAATTACCCAGAACCAATTTTCATCTCGAATCTGATAATCCTTTTACCGAACGCTTTTGGGGGCGCATTTCGATTGAAAGCGGCACTTCAATGTATCATTTCGTAAAAGGTGGGCGCGTGCAAGAATTGCTGCACCGGCTAAAATACCTTGGCAAGCACGAAATCGGGCTGCGCCTGGGGCAATGGTACGGGCATCAGTTGCGCGAATCATCTTTGTTTAAAGACATCGACCTGATCGTGCCGGTGCCCTTGCACCCCCGCAAGGAACGCCTGCGCGGCTATAATCAAAGTGCCATGTTTGCAAAAGGGCTGTCGGAATCCATGGGCAAAACCTGGTCAAAAAATGCCTTGCTGCGCAATACCTTCACCGAAACACAAACGCATAAGTCCCGAGCTGAGCGCCTGGAAAACGTATTGGAGGTTTTTGAAGTACCCAATAATAAAGCCCTGGAAGGCAAGCATATTCTGCTGGTGGACGATGTGATGACTACCGGCGCTACTCTTGAGGCTTGCGGTTCCAAAATCCTGGCAGTGCCCGGCACCAGGCTAAGTATGGTCACGATTGCAATTGCCGATCACTAAGGTCACCCAAGAAACTTCAAGCTTTCAAACTATTAAACTTTTTGCGGGTTTGGGCAGTATCGTATATGATTTTAAGCAGCTTTATTTTACCATTTGGAGCGAATTCCACCACATCCACGCAGTCGAAAACGGTGACGGAGCCATCCGCCATAGTCCAACGATACAGGAAATTAATGCAGGCTTTGTCACCGTTGGGACTAATAAAAACATCCAGCAAGGTGAGCGCCGAAGATCGGGTATCCTGAAACAATTCTTTGTAAAATTCCGCGGCGGGCCGCTCGCCATACAACGGTGACAAAACCACCGCATCTTCGGCGAAAAGCGCCATCAACTCCTGGTAATCAGCTTTACCCAGCGTTTTAAGATAATCTTTTAACACCTCTTGCTGACTCACTTTTTGACTTGTTTTTTAATCGTGAAGTAAAATGAACTCCCTTTTCCAGGAACAGATTCTACCCAAATTTCGCCGCCATGCTGCTCGATAATGCGTTTGCAAAGTGCCAATCCAATGCCCGTACCGTTATGTTCCTTTGTATAATGAATTTTTTTAAACAATTGGAAAAGTTTATCCTGCATGTTCTGGGGAATCCCAATGCCGTTGTCTTTAACTTCAAACAGCCAGTGTTCGCCGTGATCGATGCCGCTAATCTCAATTTGAGGAGGCTGTTCCTGGCGGTGGAATTTAATACCATTGGCAATCAGATTCTGAAACAATTGCTTCAACTTGGTTCGATTGGCAGTTACTACCGGCGGTAAAGACCATACTTGGATCTTAGCTTGTTTTTCTTCTATATAACTCGTGAGATTCCTGAGTGTAACCTGTATCAACTGCGATAAATCGATTTGCTCAAACACGGCTTCCTCGCTGCTCACTCTGGAGTAAGTCAGCAAATCTTCAATGAGCCGGTTCATATTTTCAGCACCCTGAATGATAAAATTCAGGTAGTTTTTTCCTTTTTCATCCAGGAGTGTCAGATAATGCCTTTGCAGAAGTTGGGCAAAACTGTGCATGGTGCGCACCGGCTCCCGTAGGTCGTGCGAAGCAATGTATGCAAAATTTTCCAACTGGAAATTAGATTCGATGTAATCCCTTAGTTGTTTGTTTTTTTCGTCCAGTTCGCGGAGTTTTTCTTTTAGTTCAATTTGCACCCGTTTCCGATCCGAAATATTACGCACCGCCAGAATAACCTCTTTTTCATTCATAGGGCTTACTCGCCCTTCATAATAATGAATTTCTCCATCTACAGGCAAAGAATATTCAAATGTCTGAATTTTCTTATATTTAAGCGTTTTATCGATGGCATTGTTAGCTGGCTTTGTCACAGAAACCGGCAGCAATTTTGTCATTTTTTGCCCCAGGAACATGGACGGAGGGACGAGCGGGGACTCATTTTCATTTTCAGATTCATAATAATCAAGTATCACGTATTCATGATTGATCCGAAACTTAAGGTCAGGAAGCGCATTTACAATTCCTTTCAAAATGCTTTCACTTTCCTGTAAGGCGATTTCAGTCTTCCTGCGCTCGGTAATGTCTTGCTGCGTGCCCCAAACCCCCAATAAATGCCCGTCTTTGATATCGCCGATGGCATGATTGAGAATGTAAAGGGGATTGTTGTTCAGGTCTTGTTCTATGGTTTCTGAATTTATTACCCGGTAATTACGTTTGACAAATTCGTAAGTAGATTGTTTATTATATTCAAAAAATGCTCCGCCGTGCACCTCTTCCACTCTCAAACCCACAATCTGCGAGGGGTCTTGCCCTCCATACATATGAGC
>CAZGAU010000336.1:0-2706 GCA_964523725.1 uncultured Saprospiraceae bacterium | reverse complement strand
AAAATTTATAATGATATCATATTATTTTTTAGCTGCCGAAGAAAAGATTCGGTTCCAGCGAATATTGTTGGGGAAGCGCTGGTCTTTATCGGTTGAAAACCAGATGAATAAAGGCTTCCCGACCATATGATCTTCGGGTACAAAGCCCCACACACGCGAGTCTTCCGAGTTGTGGCGGTTGTCACCCATCGCCCAGTAGTAATCCATTTTAAAGGTATATTGGTTGGTTTCCTGACCGTTGATGATGAATTTACCGTTGCGCTCTTCGAAGCCATTATTTTCATAGACATTAATAATACGGCGGTAGAAAGCAATATTTTCGGGGGTAAGCTGCACCGTTGCGCCTTTTTTAGGCACCCAGACCGGGCCGTAATTGTCCACCGACCACTCAGAGGTAATCACTGGATCGTGCGGAAACAGCCGGGAAGAGCCGATGTCGAAGCTGTCCATATTCAAATGAGTGATCTTGATCCCCGGATCCATTCCTTCGATCTTCGTCCTTTGTTCTTCAGTGAGGATCACGATCATGGGGTTGGTATTGGGCCGAATCAGATCCTCCTGTGAAATGCCCCACTCCGAGAAGTTGCGCGTATTCAGCGTAGTACCAGGCACTTGCATAAAATACATGAACTCCGTTTTGGCGGGATTATCAGCTGGTTTTCCGTTGATGTACAATTGACGATCCCGGATTTCCAGGGAATCGCCGGCGATGGCTACTGCGCGCTTGATATAATGGTCTTTTTTGTCCATTGGTCTGGTAATCAGCTTTTTGCGACCGGTTTTGATCAGCTGGCTTTCGTACGGAGAAATGCTTCCCCGGCGGTAATCATAGATGCTCCAGGTACGTCCTGGAAATACATAGACGCTGTCGCCTTCGGGATAATTGAAGACAATCAGATCATTGCGATCAATCTTTTCCATTGCAGGCAGGCGGTAGTAGGGCAGTTTCGGCTTTTCCAGATAAGACTCGCCACCCACCAGCGGTACGCGGTTGTGCAGCAGCGGGATCATCGCCACCGTCTGCGGCGTGCGAATACCGTAATGTGCCTTGCTTACAAACAGGAAATCGCCCACCAGCAAAGAATCTTCCATTGAGGAAGTCGGGATGACATATGCCTCGATCAGAAACATGCGAATGAAAGCCGCAGCGAAAACCGCAAAAATAATGGCTTCCGCCCATTCGCGCACCTGGCCTTTTTTATAAGGATTGTTGGCCGTGAGTTTGCTCAGCTGGCGCTTGTTGTTAGCTTCCTTGGCCTCCTGTAATTCCTGGCGGAATTCGCGTTCTTTGATTAGTGTAGGACCATCGTAAATCTCTTTTTGGCTGAAAGCCAGATAGAAAAAGAAAAACGGTGCACCGATGACCGCGAGAATGCTTTCCCAGAAGGTATAATGCCGGAACGAGCGCACCAAATCAATGCACAAACCTGCATAAATAAAGATATTGACAATCGGGAACAGCAGCCAGGCAGCATGCCAGGGCTTGCGGCCCACGAGTTTGCACCAAACGACAAAATTTAGTCCGGGAACCAGGCCTTTCCATCCGGTTTCACCGGCTTTTGGGAAGAGAAAGAACAAGCTGATGCTCAGTAAAATATAACCAATTATGAAAAAAATGAGTAAGCCCATTAGCGTTTAATTTGTAATAGCCAAACTTGTTTGGCTGACTTTTTACATAGAATGATCTACTCGCCAAACAAGTTTGGCGGCTACAAATATAAACGAAAAACCTTGTTGGAGTAGGGTAGGGAGGTACTAAGATTGGATAAGAATGTCGGTTTATTCGACTAAAGCATTATTATTCAACGAAAACAAAGCCGGAAACCCATAATTTTTCTGCCTTGCGCTGACCGTTAAAAAAGACCCGTGCGTATTTCCGGAACTCGCCGGGCAAAGCTGCATCGTATTCCAAAACAACCGAACCGACAGAGTCCACCGGCACCGGTTCCTGGCTCCAGGTAGTACCCGTACAACCGCAGGAAGTCCGCACATTGTCAATCGTGATTGGCTGATCGCTGATATTTTTGAAAGTAAAAGTATAACGAACCGGCTTATGCTGCGGGATTTCTCCAAAATCATATTCCGTTTCCTCAAGCCATTCGACTTTCGCAGGTGCCTCTGCCTGAAAAAAGGAAGAAAAAGTAACCATAAGAAAGACTGCTACGGTTTGTAAAATCATATTACTTTAAATTTTTATAAATTAACCCCATCACCCAATCTCCAAGTCACAAGATCACCCCTTCTCCAACACCTCCCAGGTATGATCCGCCATTAATTTTACAGTAGCAATAAACTCATAAGGCTGGCGCTTGCCCCATTCGGTTGGTGATATCATAGAAAGTAAATAACTGCCATCTTTTTTTTCATACAAATGATAAGCTTTGCCCATCACCGGTTCGAAGTTCATATCTGACAGGTAAATTTGCTCCGAAATAGCTACGCGGTTCTGAATAGCTTTGGCTTGCTGGGCCAGTAACTCAATTTGCTGGCGAATTTGATCCAACTGCATATCGGTTTGCTCGTACATGGCTTTTACCGCCACGCCTTTAGTCCTACCTTTATCAATTGGCTTGATGACTACACCGCCTACCGTGTGCGCATAGGGCAGCAGATGTGGGTTTTCTGCAATTTTATCAGGATCAATCGGATTAATAAAATCTTCCTTGTTCTTTTCGCTCATAACATTGGAGTATTTCAAAAAAGTAA
>CAZGAU010000335.1:0-2726 GCA_964523725.1 uncultured Saprospiraceae bacterium | reverse complement strand
TTGCGTTCGGCATCATTTGCGTTGTTGGCGAGGTTTTTATCAATGGCTTCGCGCATTTCCTGCAAACGATGATAAGCTTCGTAGCAGGCCATGGAATAATCGGTTTGCAATTGCAAATCTTCTGCGCTGATCTCTACGCGGGGATCGAGTTTAACTTCGATAGTTTGTTCCAGGACTTTGCCATCCACAGTCAGGCGTACGGTGTAGGCGCCGGGATGCACAAAAGGACCCTGCGGACCATCGGGTGTGTTTTTATACACCGCAGAAATGGCGAACTCGCGCTGGGAACCGCGCGGTGGCTCGTGCCGCAAATCCCAGACAAAGCGATGATGCCCGGCTGAGGCGGCGAGCTGTTGGTTCGGACGAATCCAGTAGGTCGGATGGGGCAGGGTAGTGGAGTCAATGATTTCAGGTTTATCCGTATTGGCATAGGCACGAACGATCTTTCCTCTGGAATCAAGGATTTCCAGCTTGACATTTTTGGCGGCTTGCACCAGTTTATAATCAATGATCGCGCCATCGGGCGGATTTTGCCCGGCGGGTTCTTCTGGTGGCAGCGGCGTATCGGAAAACATGTTCCAGCGCACGCGCAAGGCGGTAGCAGGCTTATACAAATAAGTTTGTTTGGCCGCCGCGGCTTTCACCATTGACCGCAAAGGGGAAATATCATCGAGAATCCAGATGGAACGACCATGCGTGCCTACCACGATGTCATTGTCTTTTATAACCAGGTCGCGGATGGAGGTGGCGGGCATGTTCATACGCAGGGATTGCCAGTTCTCACCATCATCCACCGAAAAATAGATCTCGCGCTCGGTACCGGCAAAGAGCAATCCCGGCTGCTGAGGGTCTTCGCGCACCACATTTACGGGGCCATGATTGTTCATGCCGTTGACGATGCGTTTCCAGGTTTTACCACCGTCGTGCGTGCGGTAGATATGCGGCCGCATGTCGTCTTTTCGAATCGCATTGATGGCGATATAAGCTGTATTTTTATCAAAATGCCCGGCATCCACTTGCGAAACCTTGTCCCAGGCGCGTAATTCAGGAGGCGTTACATTGATCCAACTGGCGCCGCCGTCGCGTGTGATATGCATCAAACCATCGTCGGTGCCCGCCCAGATGATCTTGGCGTCCAAAGGGGAAGGTCCAACGGCATAAATGACACCTCTGCGTTGCATATTGGCTAATTCCGGCGTGCGGAAGTCTCCTATGCTCTCCGGAACCTCCGGTTGCGCGCGCGTGAGATCGGGACTAATGATTTGCCAGTTGTGTCCGCCATTGCTGGTTTTCCAAAGTACGTTGGTCGCGAACAATAAGGTCTTGGGATCCGCAGGATGAAATAGTAAAGGCATGGTGCGCAGGATGCGGTATTTGCCGGAGCGCAGCGCTTCGGGGGCTACGTTTTGCGATTGCCCGGTTTTTTTGTTGAATTTTACAACCCGGCCGCCGTAAATAATATCGGGATTTAAAGGATCGGGCGCTACGTAGGCATACTCGTCCGCGCCGACGCCCATCCAGTCACGGAAGGAAATCTGCCCGCCATTGCCGCGACTCGCCGTGCCTATCGCGCCGCTTTCCTGCTGACCGCCATAGACCCAGTAGGGAAACTGATTGTCCGTGGTGACGTGATAGAGCTGTGCCGTGGGCTGATTGTACCAGGAACTCCAGGTGGCGCCGCCGTTGACGGTGACCACCGCGCCCTGGTCAGCAGCGAAGATCATGATATCGGGGTATTCGGGATTGATCCAGATGCGGTGATAATCATCACCGCCGGGTGCGCCTTTGATGGAAGTCCAGGTCTTTCCGCCATCGTCGGAACGATAAGACGCGATATTGCCTACAAACACCACATCGGGATTCTTAGGATGCACTTTGATCTCTGCAAAATCACTGCCGCGTCCCCAGGTGCGGCGGTCGGTGCTGATGAGTGTCCAGCTTTCGCCGGCGTCATCGCTGCGGTAAATACCGCCGTTGGTGCGGGCGTCCACGGTTGCGTACATGCGTTTTGGATTGCTAGGAGATATGCCTACACCAATGCGACCCAAGCCTTGCTCGGCAGTGGGTAAGCCCTGTGTAATCTTTCTCCAGGTAGTGCCACCGTCGGTGGATTTATACAAACCGCTGTTCGGGCCGGAAAAGCTCGCATTCTCCCAGGGACCTTCGCGGTGCTCCCACATGTCGGCAAAAAGTATATTAGGATTGGTCGGATCGTATTCTACCTGAATCGCGCCGGTATTTTGATTGATATAAAGCACCTTTTCCCAGTTCTTACCGCCATCTTTGGTGCGAAAAACGCCACGTTCCGTGTTGGGACCGTAAGGATGACCGAGACCGGCGACGAATACTTCGTCCGGATTGGTGGGGTGAACGATAAGCCGCCCTACCTGCTGAATATCCTTTAAACCCACGTGTTGCCAGGTTTTACCGTCGTCGGTGGATTTGAAAATGCCATCTCCCACGCCCAGATCAGGGCGATGCAAGCCCTCGCCGCTGCCTACGTAGATGATATTTGGCTGAGATGGCGATACTGCAATGTCCCCGACGGAGCCTGTCGGCGCTTCATCAAAAATAGGATGCCAGGTACGACCGTAATCATCGGTTTTCCAGACGCCGCCGTTGTTGACACCGACGAAAAAAACATTGGGCTGCGAAGGAATGCCCACCGCGCCGACCGTGCGGCTCGCCCGGAACGGACCGATCAGGCGGTAGCGAAGGTCTTGATA
>CAZGAU010000334.1:0-2798 GCA_964523725.1 uncultured Saprospiraceae bacterium | reverse complement strand
AAAATAGATCATTCTCTTACCAACATTCCGTCCCGATGGGACGAGTACAGCAAAATTCGGGATGATTCATGTTTTTTTATATCGAATTAAAATCCTTTCAACAGCATCACTGCATTCTCCATCATACGCGTGGGACCGCGCCAAAAGGCCCGGTACTGCGTATTATCCAGCAGGAAGATGATCTTGCCCTGCCCCATATTGAGCACACCGGCAAAGGTGTTTCCGGCAATATTCTTCTGGTTTTCTTCACTGGCGTAGCC
This sequence comes from uncultured Saprospiraceae bacterium, assembly GCA_964523725.1. GTDB lineage: Bacteria > Bacteroidota > Bacteroidia > Chitinophagales > Saprospiraceae > JADJNW01. The sequence goes on along the minus strand of CAZGAU010000334.1, from coordinate 2,538 downwards.
GGCTGCAAAAAGATTGTCCTTATTGTAAATACCAACCGACTGCAAGTCAGGATCGGGTTTGAAGGCCAGATTATCAAACTTTAAGGTGTACAAATCCTTATCCATGCCGAAAGCCAATGGATGGGTGTTGTCAATCCTGGCATTGAAGGCAGTTCCAGGCACGCGTTTCTTTCCGGAAAAATCGGTGCGGTCGGCAAAAGGCAATAAAGTAGCTGCTTCGCTGGAATCGCGCTTGACTTCCAGCAGTTTTACCTTGGTAAATTTGGACTTATCATTGGTAAAAAACGGAGCCGCAGCTTCCGTAGCCACAATGACGCCGCCTTGTTCTACCCAGGCCTTGAGTTCTTCCAATTGGTCCTTGCCAAATACCTGGTTCAAGCCGCTGCCACCGGGCAGAATGAGTACATCATAGTCTTTTAAATCCACGCCACCGTAACGGGAGCCGAATTTAGGCAAAGCTGTTTGCTGTAAAGCCGAAATTTTTACCCGTTGTACCGGCAATCCGATCTCGTAATCAAATAAGTAATAAATCTGACCGGCGGTGTAAGAACTGAATGGTTGCTCTACCATCAGCGCTACCTTGGGCTGGGTCACCGGACGATTGCGCGAAGACGCCAGATCATAACCATCCATCATTCTTCCGGTGTCGTGACCATCAATCACAACTTTTGCACTCGTGGCAATTTCCTGCAAATCCTGCTCAATGGTTGCTGCTTTTTCCAGATTGCGCCCTTTCAAAATGATTATAGAACCTGCACCGTACGTACGCTTGCCGTCACTAAACGGTTCCAGCGCGGAACGCACCCGGTAGCCTTTGTCCCAGAGCATCGCCAAAGCTTTAGGCGCGTGGCGTTGTTTCCACTCCATCACATAGGCGTATTGCGCCGAGGGATTATTCAAAGCACCTGCATATGCAGGCGTTGCAGTCACTTCTTCGGTGGTCATTTTCAGCGCAGTACTGGTGGAATACGCTTCTAAATTATATGCAAGCGGCACCGACCACGTGGCCATGTCGTACATCACCGAATCTTCAATCGCCATGGCGCGCTCCATAATGCTGGTGATCAATAAATGTCGCGATTGATTGGTGGAGATCACATAAGTACCTTTTGGAAAAGTCTTTCGTCCGGTGGTACCCGTGCGATAGTTCCTGGCGTCCGCTACTGCTACTTCTGCGGTGGTGCGTTCTACTTTTACATTATGCCGTTTGAACATGGCGATCACCTCATACAAATAATTACTCGCATCATCCGGCAGGAAATACGCTTTGGTAGAAACTTTATTACTCGAAGGTTTCCAGGCATTATAACTATAGCGCATCAAGGATTCCTTATTGCGCAGCGTCGCTTTGATCGTAGCAATCGAAGTTGAAAAATGATCGAATGCGCGTTGCTTCAATGTCAATACAGTTCCATCATCGGTTTCGATAGCCAAGCCGGCGCCGATACCACCCTGCTCGGTGAGCATGCCAATCGCGCCATTTACACTAGGGTAGCTCGAACCATAACCGGGGTAGAAAAAGTCAAAAGCGTCGCGGGTAAAATAATTGATCTGGAACTTATCAAATATACGGATGTTGGCTCTGCCAAACGTGTCGCTCCAGGCTTCGTAATTGTCGGGCAGCAATTTATTGCGCGGCGTGGTGCCGGGCATGGTGAAATAATTGCTGCTGTAGCCCTGCTCGTGATAATCGGTGTGCACCTGCGGCATCCACTTCTGGTATTCCATCGTAAGGTAGCGACCCTCGGGATGGATGCCCCATACCCAGTCGCGGTTGATATCAAACCAGTAATGATTGGTCCGGCCGCCGGGCCATTCTTCGTAGTGCTCCATATCGCGCTGCTCCACGGCGGGCACATTGCGCTGCACCGAGTTGTACCAGTACACGTAGCGGTCTCTGCCGTCGGGGTTGATGCAGATATACAAAATGATGACCATCTTATCCAAAATCTCCTGCGTCTCGGCGTCGTTGGCGGCAGCCAAACGGTAAGCGACCTGCATCGCAGCTTCGGTAGAGGAGGCTTCGTTGCCGTGGATGTTGTAACTATACGACAGGAAGACCGGATCATTTTTAATGATCTGCTCCGCGTCGGCGGCGGAGGTGCCGGCATCCAATAGTTTTAAATGCCGGGTGCGCAGGTCGGCCAGTTTGGCCTGATTGGCAGCGGAAGTAATGACCAGGTTGATAAGCGGACGCTGCTCGTAAGTGCGCCCATATTCATTGAACAGGATTTTATCGGACGAAGCAGCCAGCGTTTTAAAATAGTTGACCGCATCGGCGTAAAGGGTAAAGCGCTCCCCGACTTTGTAGCCCAGCACATCCTCCGGTTTGGGGATATTGGCATCATAGGGCAGCTCAGGATCATAAGCGAGGCGCTCGTCAAATTTTTTGTATTCCGGCTGTGGCTGCGCGTAGGACAGCGTAACCAGACATAAGAAGACCAACAGGTTTAAGTGTTTTTTCATCGTATCATTCAATTTGAAAGTAAGTGGTATGTATTTTCACAAACATAAGACGTTCGGCGCGAATTGCCAATA
>CAZGAU010000333.1:0-2805 GCA_964523725.1 uncultured Saprospiraceae bacterium | reverse complement strand
TGGCGACGACGGTGTGGGTGACCGGTGCCGGCTGGCTGGCCTGGCTCGGCGTGGCGGTGGCCGGCGCGATCCTGGCCTACGAGCATTCGTTGGTGGCGCCTGATGATCTCAGCAAGCTGGACGCCGCTTTCTTCACGATGAATGGCGTGATCTCGATGACCTTCTTTGCCTTCGTGCTCGCCGATCGGGTGCTGCTCGGATGATGCGCGCGGCTTCAGGCGAGGCGCCCATCGTTATGGCGATTACCGGTGCGTCCGGTGCTCCGTATGGCATTCGGCTGCTTGAGCAGTTGTTGCTCGCGGGTCGGCGCGTCTCGTTGATTGTGAGTTCACACGGCTTCCGGCTGCTGCGCACGGAGAGCGAGGTGGGTGACCTCGCCGGGCTGCGCGAGGCCGTGGGCGCGGCGCGCTTTGATGCGCAGGTTACGGTGCACGATGATGGCGATCGCGGCGCGGCGCCCGCATCGGGTTCGCACCTGGCCGGTGGGATGGTGATCTGCCCCTGCTCGATGGGCACGTTGGCCAGCATCGCCGCGGGTGCCTCGCGCTCGCTGGTGGAGCGCGCGGCCGACGTGGCGCTCAAGGAGCGGCGGCCGCTGTTGCTGGTGACGCGGGAGACGCCGCTGTCACTGGTTCACCTCGAGAATATGCGTCGGGTGACGATGGCTGGTGCCACGGTGATGCCGGCGGCGCCGGGATTCTATCATCGACCCGCGCAGGTCTCCGACCTCGTGGACTTCGTGGTGGCGCGGGCGCTGGATCATCTGGGTGTGCCGAACACCTTGGCGCCGCGGTGGGGCGAGTCCTGATTCGCGTCGGGCTGATTTCCGATACGCACGGCCTGCTGCGCCAGCAGGTGCACGAGGTCTTCGCCGGTGTCTCGCAGATCCTGCACGCTGGTGACGTGTGTAGCGACACGATTCTCACGGAGCTCGGCCTGATTGCGCCGACGCAGGCCGTGTATGGCAACTGCGACGACCCCTGGGACCCATCACTGCGCGAGGCGCTGGACCTTGAGATCGGTGGGCTGCGCATCCACGTGCAGCACGGGCACGAGCTGGGCCGGCCCAAGCCTGCAGCCGTCGCCGCTGCCTACGATGCCGACGTCTGCGTGTACGGGCACACGCACCGGCAGGTGATTGAGCGCGTGGACGGGCGGCTGATCATCAATCCAGGTGCGGCGGGGCCGCGGCGCTTTGACCTCGAGCCCTGCGTGGCGATTCTCACGATTGCTGAAGGGCGCGCCGAGGCGGAGCTGGTACCGCTGGACGGCTAGGTCTTGGGGCCGAAGGCCTCGACCGCGTCCACGAAGGTGTCCGGGTCAATCGGCTTCTGCAGGTAGGCCGCGGCGCCGAGCTGCCGCACGCGATCGTGCATCTTTGGATCCGTGCTGGCGGTGAGCACCAGCACCGGAATCGAGGCGGACTTTGAAGAAGCCTTCAGTTTGGACAGGGTCGTCTGTCCGTCGCCTGCAGGCATTTGCAGGTCCAGCACGATGAGGTCCGGTGCTGGGGAGCGCATCGCGGCCATCAGGGTGCTGGCGCCGTCGAAGGCCGGGAAGGCCTTGTGACCGGCAGCCTGCAGGATCTGGCAGAGGAGGTTGGAGAGCTGGCGGTCGTCGTCCGCTACAAGGATGCGCATCGGGGCAAGATCCAACCGCCGCTCCGTAATCGCAAGAGCGGGGCCGCGGGCCGCCCTGTCACGGCTTGCGACGCAGGCTCATCCGAATGAGACGCATCACGGACCGGCCGCCGGCGAGAAACTCGCCGTCCTCCTCCCACGTGTCATCAGCGCCGTGCCAGATGCGGTAGCGCACGCGCCCCCCAGGCACCTCGAAGCCCCAGACCAGCGTGTCGCCCTGCATCTCCACGTCTGCCACCACGCTGCGGCCATCACGGTGCGAACGCATCGCCAGCTTGCCCTGCTCATCCACCCACAGGATGGCCGCCGCTTCGAACACCGTGGCGCCTGACGAAGGATCGCGACCTGTCCCGCGAATCATCAGGATGGTCTCGCTGGCTCCGTACTGAACATCCTCGTGCTGATTGACCGTGAACTGCTGGCCCGGCCCTGCCACGCCGCTGGCTTCGCCTTCCCATTCCCCGACCATCCAGGCGACGGGCGCGAGTGCAGTGCGGGCACGCGCCACGGCCTGCGCGGCAGCCGGATCCTGGGCGGAAAGCGAGTGCGCGAAAGTCACGGCGAGCACGGCGGTGAGGAGGAGAACTGGGCGCAGCAATGCAAATACTCCGTTGGGGTCGGGCAAACAGTAGCGTTCTGCGAGGCGTGCGCGCTTGTATCCGCGCGACATCGGGGCCTAGGGCCGCACATTCTCGTGGGCGATGTCTCGCAGCACCTGTGACGCGCGCGTGGGGGAAATGCCAGTGAGCTGCACGAACTCGCGCGTCAGATGGGCGTGGTCCACGAAGCCAAGCTCGGCGGCGATGCGCGACCACGAGGCGCCGTTGCTCTGCAGGTGCTGGGCCAGTGACTCGCGAAGCCGGCGCACGCGCGCCCATTCGCGCAGCGTGAGACCGGTGCGGGCGGCGAAGCGCCGTTGGAGCTGACGGAGGCTGAGCCCCGCCGCCGCCGCGACGTCGGCCATCCGCAGATTGCTTCGGGTCTCCACAATGACACGGACGGCACGACGCACCGCCTCATCGGGTGCCTCCGACGCCGCCAATCGCTCACGCGCCCACTCGTCCAGCGCGGCGGCACACGCCGTCTCCGACGTCGCCGTTGACAGCGACTCGCGAAGCCCGGATGCCCAACGCTGCAACGATTCCGGCGCGATGCCGCTGCGGTC
>CAZGAU010000332.1:0-2816 GCA_964523725.1 uncultured Saprospiraceae bacterium | reverse complement strand
TTTCAATTTCTTCAATTGTAATCGGATCGCTTTTATGATAATTTTTATATAAAATTGCTACACCTACGGGAAAGCTCTGTGCCCAGAATACTTCGTTTTGGTCGGCGATGATAAATTCTACACTGCCACCACCAATGTCCATAATCAGCATACGCTCCTCCACAACGGGTACCGCCTGCATGACGCCGGTATGGATCAGTTCTGCTTCTCGATCACCGGTGACAAGCTGCACTTTTATGCCTGTCAAGGCTTGGACCTGGGTGATGAAATCCATTCCGTTGCTGGCTGTACGCAAAGCTGCCGTTCCGATTGCGCTGGCTGCAACAACCTGATAATCATCGAGTTTGGTTTTAAAGTTCCGCATTGCCTGCAAGCCGCGTTCGAAAGCTGCGGCGCCGATTTTTTCGATGCCTTCCTCTGCCAGTTTAATAAAATGCCGCTCGCGATACAACTCCCGGAAACCGCCCTCTTCATCGGGTTCCGCAATTAGTAAATGAAAGGTGTTGGTACCGAGATCAATAACGCCGAATCTTTTCATATTATACGGTTAGTAAAATAATGACCGACTTTTTAAATAAATGTGTAATGTTTTTCGATCATTATATTACTTTCGATAGGGTCTGGTCAGGTTTTCATATAATTGAATCCCTTCCGGCATTAATAAATTGGCATAAGTTGGTTTTCCATTTTCCATAAAGACATAATAATTACAATTTTCCCCTAAATAAAGGTCTGCTTCAGCGAGGGTTTCGCCCTGGCTCTGAAAGAAAATTCTGCCGATTGGCTGGCACGGGGCTACCTGCGTTGGCGCCTGGTCGCTTACATGTGAAAGCATTTGTTGTACATCGATGTTGCCATCGCGGCTGATGCTGATCGGCATATTATAAAAAATTACATCAATATGATCTCCATTAGTGCCAATCTTTGTTGCGATCTCCTGAGGAAGAGTCGGGTAGGAAAGCGTTGTGAGTTGCGGCGTGGCCGGAGTCGTGGTCGCGGTATTACTATTATTATTCGAAGATTGCTTGTTACAAGCCGTAGCACTAAATAAAACTAATAAAAAAAGTAATATTCGGTTCATCATGATATTTGTTTAAAATAAATAAATTCCTCTTATGCTAATGGTTCGCCCGATCAACGAGCTGGCATTTTCTTCCGCCTGCAGGTCGTTCAAAGTTCGGATCCAGCGGATTTCGAATCCTGCCTTTTCATTGAAATAATAAGTGGCGCCCAATTGTAATGAAAAAATATCTTCATTAAAATTTTGCTGGTCACTGATATCAAAACCTGTAAAATCAATTACTTCAAAATTAATCAATCGTGCATAGGAAACGCCGGCACTCACATGAAATTTCCATTCTTTGAAATTGATCATTACCGGAGCCTCCACAAAGTTAAGCCGGATTTTATCATAAATAGATGCCGGATCATCGGTGCGGGTGCGGCTTGCGCCCTGTTGGGTATAGAGCAATTCCAGGCTGAGTTGCCAGCGTTCCGACAGGATTGTCGCCACCTTTCCCCCGGCGTTGATGCCGATTTTATTAAAACCGGCGAGCTTGTCGCCGTCCACCTGCGAAAGGTTAAACCCTCCTACCAATCCTCCTTCAAAGCGCTGGGCGCTTGCATTTGCAGCCAGCATGATCAAACAAAAAACAAGTACTCCCCATTGGACATTTTTCATACAAATAAATTTGAAGTGATGCAAAAATAGAAATGCAACACTAGAATCGAAGCGTTTATTGTTTAAAAGTTTTAAACTTGCCTGGCGAGAATGCGCGATGGTCGGGCAATTGACGGATCGGTAAATCAAGATTGAACATCGAATCGTTTGAACTATTGTACAAAAGTAGTACTTTGGCGCAGCAAGATTTGATTATTATGTCGTTCAAATATACCACACATACACTCAAAAAGCTGGAAGCCCTGTTTGAAGAGCTGGCTTACGTCATTCGTTATGAAAAGGGCAATTTTCAATCGGGTTATTGCATTGTAGAAAATAAAAAAATTGCGGTGATTAATAAATTTTATGAAACAGAGGGGCGCATTAACTGTCTGCTCGAAATTCTGAGCAGCATGGAGGTAGATGAAGCGCAATTGAGTGAGAAATCCGCAAAATTTTATAAAGAAATACAACAGGACAAGTCGGAGATTTGAAATAGGCAGAGCCTTTTCGAATTATGATTGTTGCACATCAAATTTAATAAAGTCATCGAAATTAAACTTACATTTCTGGGAACGGGCACATCGCAAGGGGTGCCGGTGATTGGTTGTAATTGTGCCGTCTGTAGGTCGGATGACCCAAGAGACCAGCGTTTGCGCACGTCGGCTATGCTAAGTTTTGGCGATAAAAATATTGTGATCGACTGTGGCCCAGATTTCCGGCAGCAGATGCTTCGCGCCGGCGTTACTTCGCTCGACGCCATTCTTATTACACACGAACATAATGATCATATCATAGGTCTGGACGATGTGCGTCCCTTCAATTTTCGGCAGCGCCGCGATATGCCGATTTATACAACCTCCCGGGTGCAATACGAGCTGAGGCAGCGCTTTGCGTATGCTTTTGACCAAAACCCCTATCCCGGAGCACCTCGTTTTCAATTACTGGGCGTTTCCAGGGAGGCGCCATTTGAAGTAGAGGGCATCTGTTTTACCCCGGTGGAAGTGATGCACGGTAATTTGCCGGTATTGGGTTTCAGGGTTGGTGATTTGACCTATCTGACCGATGTAAAGACCATCAGTGATGCCGAGATTACCAAAATAAAAGGCACTAAGATATTGATAACGAGTGCATTGCATCATCAGCCGCACGCCAC
>CAZGAU010000331.1:0-2828 GCA_964523725.1 uncultured Saprospiraceae bacterium | reverse complement strand
TGTACCAGTACATAGGTCTCGCAGAAGTCACCGTTGCCGGCGCCGTCCCAGGCCCAGATCTCTACCAGCAGGCTGGCGTCGTCGTCGCAGGTCAGCGTAATGCCCGTCTGATCTTCGTCTACTTCTTCGCCTACGCGGTTGATCGAGTATTTCACTTCACCGGTGCAGTCATAGCTCGGGCTGGCAATGAAATCGCTTGCCCAGATGGCCATGGCGCCATTGTCGTCGTCAGCGTCAGCTACCGGGATCACCGGCATCAGCTCGATGGCCAGACCGTTGATACAGATAGGCGTCGGTGCTTTGCAGTCTACTACTTCGAATGGGATCTTCTTGCCTACTTTGTTGCCGCAACCGTCCTCTACGCTTACACCCAGGTAGTGGGCGCCCAGCGGGAAGGTGCCCGTTACGTTGAAGTTCGGGTAAGTGCCCGTGTACGTCAGCCCTTCGTAGGTGTCCAGTACGCCGTCCTGACCTGCATCCAGGTACAGCGTGATCGTCAGATCATTCGGAGTACAGTTCTCATCTACCGTGAAGTCGATGCTCACTTCTGCAGGACAGTCTTTGTCAAAGTCAGAAGAGTAAGAGCAGAACGGCTCCAGTTCATCCCAGCTGATGATCGGGTCGATGTTGTCGTATACCTTGATGATCTGGGTGTACTGCCAGTAGCCTACAGAAGCCATATCATCGCAGTGGTCGCCGTAGTAGCCTTTGGGATAGTTATCCGTATCTTTCTTCGGATCTTCGTTCTCCGTGATGGGCACTACCTCTTTCCAGAAACCAAACGGGTTGGTCTCGTATTCGCAGTTGTAACCTTTCGTGCCGGCTTTGGGCAGCAGGTTGAACGGATCGCTGTCGCGATCATACCATACGTGGCTGTAGAAGTGCTCCTGATATCCACCGTAGTAGTCGTAGCACGGATCCGGTTTGTTGATCGTCTTAACGATCACCCAGATGTCTTCGTCACCAGGTTTGCCGTCGCAATCTTCGTCGCGGCTTACTACCACCGGTTCGGAGATGCCGTCGTATTCGCACCAGTTGATCACCGAATAGGTACGGAAGATCTTGTAGCACTCATCACCAGAGGCAGAGAAGAAGTCGTCCTTCACGCTCACCGCCAGCAGGTCACAAGCCAGTTCTTCTACTGCAATCGTATCCGCGTTAGCGTCGCCGCATATGGCTTCAGCATCTTTCGGGAACTTGATCTTGTAGTAGTGCTTCTCTTTAACCGTTACGATCTGCTCGCACTTGTTGGTCGAGGTCTGACCTTTGGCGTCAGAGACCGCAAAACGACGTACGAAAGTACCATAACCACAGTCATTCAGGTCGTCCGTCAGCGGAGCCAGTTCTTCGATCGTATAGCCCGGGCAGTTGTCCGTGCCTGTAGCGGCGCCGAACAGCTCGGTCATTTGATCCGAATCAGCCGGATCAAAGTCGTACGGCAGTTTGTCGCAGTCGATGTAGGCAGGCAGCGGCGGTACGCAGTAGGCAGGAAGTTTGTCTTCGATCAACAGATCCATCCAGCATACGTTGTAGTTGTCGCGGATCTCCGGGGTGTACTCTTCGTAGCCACCATAGTAGCCGTAGCCGTACTGATCCCAGTAGTAACCTTCGTTGTCGTAGGTCTCGAAGCGCTCGCAGTAACCAACCGTCACCACATCACCCGGGTAACCGCTGCGGTTGCGATCATCCCATACCCGAAGCTCGATCCGTACGTTCTCGTTCATATCGCAGCAGGTGAAGTCTACGAAATCCAACCACGGTGTGTAGTAGAATTTCTCACCGTTGCCGTCTCCTTCCGGATCACCAAACTGTACGCTTTCGTTTACTTCATCTCCGATCACTTTGCCGTCACCGTCATAGTCGAAGTAGTCCAGGCACTCATAGTCCGGGCCCAGCAACACGCGACGACGTACTTCGATCCGGATCGGACCGCAGTTGTCGGAGCTGCCTTCGTCGATGTCAGAGGCAAATACGCGAGCCAGTCCCTGGCCGCCGATCGATACGTTCAGATCGTCGTCACATACTGCTACCGGCTCGATCTGGTCTTCTACCTGGAACGGACAGAATACCACTTCTTTGTTGCCGCAAGCGTCAGTTACTGTGTATTTGATGTAGTGGCAGCCCAGAGGAATGCCGCTTACGTAACGCGGTTTGCCCGGCAGGATAGTAGCAACAACAGGTCCATTGGTAGAGAAACCAACGATCTCGGTCAGTACTTCAAAGCTGGAACAGTTGTCTTTCACCTTAGGCATCGGCACCTGGAAGGCAGCCGTGCAGTCGTAAGGACCAGTGGAATAAGTGCGCAGATCGGCGTGGCCGTCGTTGTCATAGTCCACTTCTTCACATCTTACGCGCGGTGCTTTGCGGTCTTCTACCTTGATGATCTGCTTGCACTCGTACACCTCTTTGGTGCACCAGTCCAGGATCTCCCAGGTACGAACCAGTTTGTACGTGCCTTCGCATACTACGATACGCGCACCGTCGGTGTAGGAAGCACCCAGGTTGCAGTATTTCGGGTTCAGGTAAGCTTTGTGCTCGTATTCCCACCATTTGTCTTCGCCTTTAACGTAGTCTACGTCAAATGCTTTGTACAACCAAGGATAACCAGTCACATCCGGGTGCGGGTTGCCGTTGGCATCCAGTTTGTAGTCTTTGTCGCAAGACAGCTCTACATCTTTCGGGCAGACCACATCTTCCAAACCAGGCTTGGTGATGATGATCGTCTGATAGCAGTAAGCAGCTACAGAAGGAGCGCCGCAGGCGTCAATCGCACTGAAGGTACGAGTGATCGTCACGTCGTCGCAGTCCTTGTCGTAGCCGTAGCTCAC
>CAZGAU010000330.1:1581-2846 GCA_964523725.1 uncultured Saprospiraceae bacterium | reverse complement strand
CAGGAAAAGGAAGACAACAAGCAAAACCCGGAAGAGAAGAAAGCAGCCTTGATGGAAATTATCGCCGACTACAATAAGCAGTACGGCACCAATCACGACATCAACAATTTTGATTTGTATTATCAGGACATACAAAGACGCATCAAAGACCAAAAGTTCACCAACAAAGACTATTCACAAAAAAACAAAATTGACATCACCATTGTGGTGGATATGTTGCTCACAGGTTTTGACAGCAAATACCTGAACACCTTGTATGTGGACAAAAACCTGAAGTATCACGGATTGATTCAGGCATTTTCCCGCACCAACCGGGTGCTGAACGACACCAAGCCCTACGGCAATATTCTGGACTTCCGCTCGCAGCAGGAAGCTGTCAACCAAGCCATTACCCTTTTCTCGGGTGAAGACAGTGGCAAAGCCAGAGAAATCTGGATGGTGGACCCGGCGCCGGTGGTGATTGAACAATACAAAAAAGCGGTGGAAGATTTAGGTGTATTTATGCAGGAACATAATTTGGTCAACGAACCACAGGAAGTCTATAACTTACGTGGAGATGCGGCTAAAATTGCTTTCGTAAAAAACTTCAAGGAAGTGCAGCGGCTCAAAACCCAGCTCGACCAATACACCGACCTGGACGAAGCACAAAAGGCAACCATAGAAGCCATACTGCCAAAAGACACCTTGCAAGAGTTTAGAAGTTCCTACTTAGAAACCGCCAAGCAACTACGGGAAATACAGCAAAAAGAAGGAGCGGAAGCACCGGACGAAATCCAGCAACTGGATTTTGAATTTGTGCTCTTTGCTTCTGCGGTGATTGATTACGACTACATCATGAACCTCATTGCCGATAGTACGCAGAAGAAGCCGAGCAAGCAAAAAATGACCAAGGCACAGGTGATTAGCTTGCTGAAATCAAACTCCAACCTGATGGATGAGGAAGAAGACCTGACGGATTTTATTAACCAGGTGGATTGGAGTATCGGGCAAACGGTAGAGGAGCTAAAACAAAATTTTGAACTTTACAAGGATGAGAAATACAACAAAGAACTGGCAGCCATCGCCCATAAGCATGGCTTGCCAACGGCAGCCCTGAAAACCTTTGTAGAAAACATCATGAGCCGAATGATTTTTGACGGGGAAAAACTCACCGACCTGCTGGAACCCCTGGAACTCAGCTGGAAAGAACGCCGGCTAAAAGAACTGGCACTGATGGAAGACCTCGTACCGCAATTAAAAAAACTTGCCGAAGGGCGTGACATATC
>CAZGAU010000330.1:0-1481 GCA_964523725.1 uncultured Saprospiraceae bacterium | reverse complement strand
GAACAACAAAAAATCGCCGCCTGCCTCACCTCCTTAGATGATCTCATCGCCGCCCACCGCCAAAAGCTGGAGCTACTGCAAGACCACAAAAAAGGCTTGCTGCAAAACCTGTTCCCGCAGGAAGGGGAGCGAGTGCCGAAGGTTCGGTTTAAGGAGTTTGAGAAAGATGGGGCGTGGGTGGAGAAGAAGCTTGGAAAAATTGCAAAAAATTTAGATTCTAAAAGAATACCAATTACAAGTAATCAAAGAGAAAAAGGTAACATTCCTTACTACGGAGCTTCAGGAATAATTGATTATGTAAAAGATTACATTTTTGACGAAGAACTTCTTCTCATCTCTGAAGATGGGGCAAATTTAATTGCAAGAGTTTATCCAATTGCTTTTTCAATTTCTGGTAAAACTTGGGTAAATAACCATGCTCATGTTTTAAAGTTTGAAAACTGGTATACTCAAGTTTTGGTAGAGAAATATTTAAACTCTAAAAATATTGAAGATTTCTTAACTGGAATGGCACAACCAAAACTGAATCGAGGGAAATTGGATATTATTCCAATACCACTTCCGAAGAATCTAAAAGAACAGCAAAAAATCGCTGCTTGTCTTTCGTCCTTAGATGCACTCATCACGGCACAAGCGGAGCGAATCGAACAATTGCAGCAGCATAAGCAGGGCTTGATGCAGGGTTTGTTTCCAAGAATAGATGATTAGAAGATGACAGGTACAAGATATTTCGCCCTTGCAGGGCTTCGAGATAGGATTTTTATACGAAGGGCTACACCCTTCGCAGCGATATATCGCCCCGTTGGGCTTTGCAGCCTAATAGCCCTGAAAGGGCGTGCTATATTAACGAAGGGAGCAGCCCTTCGCAAGGGCAAAGCCCGCAGCCAAGCCCTGAAAGGGTGTAACTAAAAGGTAAGTATATGGGACAATCATTAGTACAAAACTATATCCACATCGTATTCAGCACCAAGTACCGACAGCCGCTCATTCATCCGCCTGTGGAAGCAGAACTGCATGCGTATTTGGGAGGTATATGCAATCGTTTGGAATGTCCGCCTATCATAGTAGGAGGTTATACCAACCATATACATATCTTATGCAAGCTTTCAAAAAAAATAGCCTTGATGAAGCTACTGGAAGAGGTGAAATCTCATTCTTCCAAATGGATCAAAACAAAAGGGGAAGGTTATGAAAACTTTTACTGGCAAGATGGTTACGGCGCTTTTTCTGTAAATCCTTCTCAGGTAGATCATGTGATAGCTTATATAGCTAATCAGCACGAGCATCACAGCAAAAAGACCTTTGAAGATGAATACAGGACATTTTTGAAGAAGTATCAAGTAGAATATGATGAGCGCTATGTATGGGATTGATGATTACGCCCCTTCAGGGCTGAGATATCGGCAATACCTCTTTACTCGAAGGGCGATACCCTTCGCAGGGATATATCGCCCCGTTGGGGCTTTTAGCCATAATAGCCC
>CAZGAU010000329.1:0-2928 GCA_964523725.1 uncultured Saprospiraceae bacterium | reverse complement strand
ACCCACAATGCGCTCTTCCCACATGACTGTTTCCATGTCGAGAACCTGGGCGGCGAGATCGGCAACCCGGCGCTACACAACAAGCGCTTGATCCTGGGCGCCTTCCCGTGGAAGTTCCAGGGCGGCGAGGCCGCCTTCTGCCGCGCGGTAGCCTTCACCCAAGAATAGTATGACCACGCGGTACTTCGGCCAACGCATCAAACGCAACGAAGACCCCCGCCTGCTCACCGGGCGGGCGCTCTTCGTTGATGACGTAGACCTGCCGGACATGGCGCACATCGCCTTCGTGCGCAGCCCCTACGCGCACGCTCACATCAAGTCGATTGATGCGAGCGCGGCACGCGCCCTGCCCGGCGTCATCGCCGTGTACACTGCCGAAGACCTGGGCAGTTTCTGGCGTACTGGCGTACTAAACGTTGGCCTACCGCCCATCAAGAACGCCTACCTGAACGAGCGTCTGCACCCCATCTTAGCCAAGGATAAGGTACGCCATGTGGGCGAAGTCATCGTGTGTATCGTGGCCGAGACGCGCTACATTGCCGAGGATGCTGCCGGACTGGTTCTGGTGGACTACGAAGCACTATCTGTACACATCGACCCGCTGAAAGCGCTGGCCGACGGCGCAGCGTTGATCCACGATGACCTAGAAAACAACATCGCCGCTCACGTAGTGCAGGAAAAGGGTAACTACGAGAAAGCCAAAGCCAAGGCCGACCTAGTCATCAAGCGCGAATTCTTCTATGACCGCGGCACCGCCGCGGCCATGGAGAATCGCGGCATCGTGGCGGCCTGGGATGCCAAAGCGGGCAAGCTCACCATGTGGGATACCACCCAGGCGCCGGTCATCATCCGCAACGGTATCGCCGGCATGCTAGGCCTCTCTGAGCACCAGGTGCGCCTGATCGCGCCGTTCATCGGCGGCGGCTTTGGACCCAAGATCCTGATGTTCTACCCGGAAGAAATGCTGCTGCCATGGATCAGTATGCAGCTGAATATCCCGGTGAAGTGGATCGAAGACCGCGCCGAGAATTTCTACTCCACTACTCAGGAGCGTGGGCAGTTTCATGAGTCCGAGATGGCCATCATGAAAGATGGCACCATCGTTGGCGTCAAAGACGTCTTCTGGCACGACAACGGCGCCTATGATCCCTATGGCTTGACTGTGCCGATCAACACGCAATGCACCTTGCTCAACATGTACAAGGTGCCGGATTATTACAGCGAGTTCACCGCGGTATTCACCAACAAGCCCATCGTCAGCCCCTACCGCGGCGCAGGCCGCCAGCACGGCGTGTTCGTCATGGAACGCCTGCTGGATGCGGCCGCCAAAGAGCTGGGCATCGACAAAGTCGCCATCCGGCGTAAGAACCTCATCCCGCCTGAGGACTTCCCGGTCAAGCACCAACTCATCTACCAAGACTTCAGCGAGTTGACCTACGATAGCGGCAACTACGAGCCGGTGCTCGACAAAGCGCTCAAGATGATCGAGTACGACAAGTTTTACAGCGAGCTCAAGCCTGCCGCCGAGAAAGCCGGCAAGAAGCTCGGCTTGGGCATCGTGTGTTATGTGGAAGGCACCGGCATTGGCCCATACGAAGGGGCGCGCATCCAGGTGCAGGCCAACGGCCGCGTCAGCGTGGCCACTGGCATCGGCACCCAGGGCCAGGGGCACTACACCAGCTACGCTCAGATCGTGGCCGAGCAGTTGGGCGTGCCCGTGAACCAGATCGACTTGGTGACGGGTGACACCGACCAGTTCCACTGGGGTGTCGGCACTTTCGCCAGCCGCGGCGCAGTGGTCGCTGGCAACGCCATCCATGCCGCGGCTAAACGAGTGCGCGAGAAGATCATTGCCAAAGCCATCGAAGAATTCGAGGGCGAAGTGACCGCCGACAAGCTAGAGCTTGTGGACGGCAAGGTGCAGATCTTGGGCGCGCCGGAAACGGCCATCCCGCTGGGCATTCTTGCACAGAAGGCGAATCCGATGCGCGGCGCGGTCAAGCCTGGCACCGAGCCAGGCCTCGAAGCCACCGACTACTTTGGCCCGGAGATGGGCACGACGGCCTACGGCGTGCACGCCATGATCGTGGAGGTGGACCCCGACACGATGATGATAGACATCCAGAAATATGCTGTGGTGCACGACTGCGGCGAGGTCATCAACCCGCTGATTCTTGATGGGCAGATCCATGGCGGCGTGGCTCAGGGCCTGGGCAACGCCTTCTATGAGCAGTTGGTCTTTGATGATATGGGTCAAATCCTCAACGCGTCGTTCATGGACTATTTGCTGCCTGCCGCGCAGGATGTGCCACGCATGGAGACTGACCACACCACCACCCCATCGCCGCTGAATCCGATGGGCGTGAAGGGCGCGGGCGAAGCTGGCGCCATTCCGGTTGGCCCGCTAGTGGCGCAAGCGCTGGAAGATGCGCTGAACATGCCAGGCTTTGAAATCCGCGAGATCCCGCTCAGCCCATTGCGTCTGTGGCAGCTGGCGCAGGAGCACGACGCCAGTGCCACATCAGGATAGTTATGGCCAAAGAGCTCATGCCACCTGCGGCGGTGCTTGCTCAGCTGAGCGCACAGCCCGGGCAGATCGCTGCGATGACGGCCGGCCTGAGCGAGAGCGAGCTGCGCACAGTACCTGAACCTGGCGACTGGTCGTGTGTAGAGATACTGGGTCACCTACGCGCTTGTGGTGATGTATGGGGTGGTTACGTAGACCGCATGCTGAATGAAGATCATCCCGCATTTCGCTACTTAAGCCCCCGCACCTGGATTCGCAAGACCGATTACAACCAACAGGACTTTGCTTCGTCATTCAAAGCCTTCAACGGCCAGCGCGATAAGCTGCTCGCTGTTTTGACCGCCTTGAAACCGCACGCCTGGCACCGCGGCGCAACCGTGAAGACAGCAAATCGCACCTAC
>CAZGAU010000328.1:0-2979 GCA_964523725.1 uncultured Saprospiraceae bacterium | reverse complement strand
CCGATCATTGCTTCCTCCGAGACAATGAGTCATGCCGTCATTTACCAAGCCTGCCCCGAAGTAAATGGCGTGATGCATGTACATCATATTGAGCTTTGGAAAAAATTATTGCACCAGGCGCCCACCACTATTGCCTCTGCGACCTACGGCTCCCCGGAGATGGCTTACGCAATTATAGAGTTATTGCAAACCAGTAATGTACGGCAAACCAAATTATTTGTGATGGAAGGCCACCCCGAAGGAATTTTTACATTTGGCGAAAGCCTGGCAGAAGCAGGCGAGATTTTGATGCAGCATTTTGACTATCTTTGAGCAAATTTCGCCGTTTTATGAAAAATGTCAGCCGTTATATCACCATTGCAGTTTCTTTACTCATCGCTGGTTTTTTGATTTATACTTTCAGCGACATCGTGATGTGGTTCGTCATCGCCTGGATCCTGTCTATGCTGGGGCAGCCGCTCATGCGTTTTTTCCAGAAATATTTACGGATCGGTAAGTTTAGCGTCGGCAAAACCGGCAGCGCCCTGCTCACCCTGCTTTGCCTTTTTATTGTCATTCTTGGGGTTGTGTCGTTATTTATCCCATTGGTGGTACAAGAGGCTGAGGCATTAGCAAAGATCGACTATGAGGGCATGGGCAAGTCGCTGGAAGGTCCTGTGAATCAGGCGAAAGAATGGCTCGCCAAACGCGGTATTACCGTGGATGAGCGCTCGCCCGAGCAGATGGTGCGCGATGCACTGGTCAACGTCCTCAACCTTGGCAATATCACTGATTTCTTTGGTTCTTCCATCGCAGCGGTGAGCAATCTATTAATTGCTTTTTTTGCCATTATATTTATTACATTCTTCTTTTTACAAGAACAAGGCATGTTTGTCAATTTTGTATCATCTTTAGTTCCAGCTCAATACGAGAAGCAAACCTGCGAGGTGATCGAAGACATCAGCAAAATGCTCACGCGTTATTTTGGCGGTGTGGCCCTGCAAATATTTTTAATCGCGGTTTATGTATCGATACTCTTGTCCATTCTAGGCATCAAAAATGCCGTATTGATTGGCTTTTTCGCAGCTTTGATGAACCTGATCCCCTACCTTGGTCCTACGTTGGGTGGTGCACTGGGGGTGTTCATTGCTGTTTCTACCAATCTGGATGCTGATTTTTACACGGTTTTATTGCCTATTACAATAAAAGTTGTGCTGGTCTTTTGGACGGTGCAATTGATTGATAATTATTTTCTTACACCTTATATTTTTTCAACTACCGTTAAAGCGCATCCCCTGGAAATATTTATTATTATTATCATGGCAGCGAAAATTGGCGGGGTCATGGGCATGGTGCTGGCCATTCCGGCGTACACCGTCATTCGGGTGATTGCGCGCGAGTTTTTGAGCCGGTTTAAAATCGTGCAACAATTCACCAAACAGCTCGATGAAGTGTTTGATGAAGAGGAAAATAAGCCAAAATGAGGATTAGAGTGTTATAGTGCTAATGTTATAATATCATAAAATGAATACTTTTTACACTTACAAAAACACTATAACACTATAACACTATAACACTATAAAAAAATGTTTTACGCGCAGCATAATTTAAAAGATACCATCGTAGCACTGGCAACGCCCGCCGGCATTGGCGCCATTGGCGTGATCCGCTTGTCGGGTGAGGATGCTATTACAATAGCTAATCATGTTTTTAATGGAAAAGATTTAACCAAACAAGCTTCGCATACCATTCACTTCGGCACCATCCGGGATGATGATCATAAAATTATTGATGAAGTATTAATATCATTATTTATAGCGCCAAAATCTTACACCGGCGAGCACGTCGTGGAGGTTTCCTGTCATGGTTCTAATTACATTATTCAGCAATTGATTCAGTTATTTATCAAAAAAGGCGCAAGACTCGCCCAGCCGGGGGAATTTACATTACGTGCGTTTTTAAATGGGCGCATGGATCTATCGCAGGCCGAAGCCGTAGCCGACCTCGTGGCCGCTGAATCAGAATCGGCGCATAAAGTCGCTTTGCAGCAGATGCGTGGCGGTTTTTCCAATGAAATCAAGCGTTTGCGCGAGGAATTGATTCATTTTGCCAGCATGATCGAACTGGAACTCGACTTTGGGGAGGAAGATGTAGAATTTGCCAACCGTGATGATCTGAAGCAGCTTATTATAAAAATCCAGAAATTGATTCACTCGCTTATACAATCATTTCAATTGGGCAATGCCATTAAAAACGGCGTCAGTACGGTGATTGCCGGTCGCCCCAACGCCGGAAAATCCACTTTATTAAATGCCTTACTAAATGAAGAGCGCGCCATTGTAAGCGATATAGAAGGCACTACCCGCGACACGATCGAGGAAGTTTTAAATATTAAAGGCATTCAGTTTCGCTTAATAGACACGGCGGGCATCCGCGAAGCGCAGGACCAGATCGAAGCCATCGGCGTGGAAAAGACCATGCAAAAAATACAGCAATCGGCATTACTGGTTTATTTATTTGATGTAATAAAAACCCCGCCCGAAGAAGTACGTAAAGATCTTGAGAAGCTCGTACATCCTGGTATTCAGCTACTTGTGGTGGCTAATAAAATGGATTTAAATCCTTATACGAAGGCTGAACATTATATAATAAAAGACTCGCCAGCACATCAGCACATCAGCACATCAAACTTCATTCCGGTTTCGGCTATTAACCAAATGAATATTGAGTATTTAAAAGAAAAATTATACGAAGCCGCGCTCTCCGGCAAAACCAGTCTGGAAAGCACGGTGGTCACCAATATGCGCCATTACGAAGCCCTGCAAAAAGCCGACGACAGCCTGCAGTCCGCACTTCAAGGGCTGAATAGCGGCATCACCGGCGACTTTCTGGCGATGGACATCCGCCGCGCCCTGGCTTACCTCGGCGAGATCACCGGCGAAGTAGGCGTAGAAGACCTGCTTGATAATATATTTAGTAAATTTTGTATCGGAAAGTAAT
>CAZGAU010000327.1:0-2988 GCA_964523725.1 uncultured Saprospiraceae bacterium | reverse complement strand
AAGAGTTTGTTTTATTATATTCAGATGTAATAATGGTTCGCATATTTAGTGCTCCGTTATCAGAACCTACAAAACCATTACTAGCCTGAATTACAATACCATAATCCTCTACTTCGCCGTAGGCAAAATTGCCGCAGGGCAAGGCCGCTGAGCCATAGCGCATGCTTACGCGCATTTTGGTAGCACCGGCCCGGGCATTGGTGGGAAGCTGGAAACTACCCGTCACGCTACTACTGAAGCCATCCGCCGCAAAAACCTCTTCGCCGTTGTCCAGAAAATCACCATCCTGATTGAAGTCTATCCAAATGCGCCAGAATTCCCGGAAAGCGCCTGCTGCGTAGCCCGGCGTCAAGGTCAGCGTATAATTTTCACCGGCAACCAGGTTTTGAGTCAGATTTGTAAAATCGCCATAACCGCCATTATTCCCACTATTATTTGAAAATGAACCAATTGCAATGCTTTCAATCCATTCAAAGCGAGTGCTTTGTCCCCGGGCGCTGCAATCTGCAGGATTCTGAAATTCTACTTTCGCGGAACTGAAAGCTGTGCAGTTCTTACTATCTGTCACCGTTACATTATAAGTTCCAGGACCAAGATCGCTCAAATCTTCGGAAATTTCGCCGTTTGACCATTGGTACAAATAGCCCGGCGTACCACCGCTGACCGCAAGGTCAACCGCGCCGTTATTGGTACCAAAAGCATGCACAATGGAAAAAGATAAATTGATTGCCGCGGGCGCCACAATATTGACTGCTGCGGTTGCTTGGCAACCCTGGTTGTCGGTCACCGTTACTGAATGAATACCCGTGCCAAGCCCCGTAGCTGTTGCATCTTTGCTGCCTTTGCTCCAGGCATAGCGATACGGCTGAACGCCACCGATTACGGTTGCAGTAGCTTGTCCGTCATTTGCACCGAAGCAGGAAATATTTTTCGCCGAAAGGCTGACGCTCAATGGCGGTGCGGGTTGCAGGCTTGCTGATGCTACTTTTGTGCATCCATTGGCATCGGTCACGGTCAAGATATAATTCCCGGAATTCAAATTTGATATCTCTGGAGTCTGGCTGTTATTGCTCCAGCGATAGGCGTAAGGCGGCGTACCGCCAGTGACTTTGGCCGTGATGGCGTTTTGGCTGCTTTCGTTGCAGGCACTGACTTGGATGACAAGCTGAATATTAATTTGTGTAGGTTGCGTAATGGTAATTTCTTTGGAAACCTGGCTCGTACCATCGGAAATGGTGACGCTGTAAACGCCGGCCGGTAAATTGTTTGCTACGGCAGTGCTCGCGCCATTGCTCCAGGAATAAGTGTAATTGCCGGTTCCGCCCGACGCTGTTATAGTAGCTGAGCCGTCGGCTGCATTAAAGCAGGAAGCATTTTTTATGCCACTGACCTGCACTTGCAAAGGCGGTAGCGTAGTCGATCCATCCACGCAAAAGTTTTCCACTTTCAGGTTGCCGAAACGACCACCCGAAACCAATATTTTACCCTGATCGTCAACGAGTTGATAACTTCCCTGACCATTACCGCAGCACATACCATCGGCATAGGTGTCATGCATATTCAAGGTATAACAACCGTAAGGCAGGCAGATGTCGATCTCCTTCCTGGAGTTGGGAGATTCGCTCACGTAGGGACCACCAGAAGCCCAGACACGCCCCTGTTCATCCTTGATTTCCCAGAAAGTTTCGCCCGGGTAAAGATCAAAGTTTAGTTTCAGGGTCAGATGTGCTTCACAAGGCCGGTGCTGGTACCATTTGGCGGAAGCGCGGCGTCCTGTAGCGCCATTCGTGTGGCGAGCCCGAACGCTGTACCAGTTGCCCTGCCAGGCAGCAATACTGACATTAAAAGTGGTGTCATTCGTAGTACCCACTACATCCATATATTTATTGCCGAGTACGTAAACATCGTAAACATTTGCCTCCGGTACCGGCCGCCAGCGAATGGCAGCGGTATTCGCAGCTACGTAGAAGAAATTAAAATTAGGTAATTCCAGGATGGAGAAAGGATGATTGGAAATGGCGCTTTTGCCGTTGCGCTTGACGCGAATACGCACCTGCCGGGCAGCCATATTTGGCACCTGCCAATCGTAATGTCGTAAATTTCCGGGGATGTTTTCTGCAATCATGCGCCAGGAAACGCCATTATCTGCGGAATACTCCAAAGTAAATAAACCGGTATTCCCAAGAGCATCCCAGCGGATCACCTCGGTTTCGCCCGGCACAAAACCCTCGCCGCCATTGGGGTACGCCATTATGAGGTCATTTTTTTCAAAATAATAAACAATGTAATATTCCTGCGGGCCTCGAGGTACGAGCTGCCCTTTTACATGGATTGTATAAGTACCGGCAATTGGATCGTCGATAGTAATTTGTTCCACATTATTCACCCGGTCGATTCCGCGGTAGGCGGGTTTGTTGAGGCTATCGCGATGCGCTGTTTTACTTAGCACCCAGGGGCGAAAGGTTTCTCCAAAAGGTGAATTTAAAGACAGATCCAGGTCATTGACTAGCGATTTTCCCGCAAAGGGCAACCCTTCGGGATCGTGCCAGATGAGCATAACACGTACCTGCTGCGTGCCCTGCGGAATGGTGATCGTGTGCGTTTTGGTAGCATTATTTGTAATTGAATTGCTTGTATGCCATTGATTTTGAATGACTTCTGCTGCTCGCCCGGCATGTACGCGACCGAAGCCAGTAATATAATCCGGGCCAGGATTGCCCAAATCCTCGGCAGTATTGAGCATGGCTCCTTTGATGAGTGCAGCGGACGGATTCTGATTGTTATTTAGTTCGCGATAAGCTTGATATAATAAGGCGGAAGTACCGGCCAAACTAGGTGCTGCCGCCGAAGTACCGCCGCTGTAGCGGTAGCCGTTATTCGCTTCGGTAGAAAGATTGCCCTGCCCGTTCGCCATGATGTCGGGTTTGATACGCCCGTCCTGGGTAGGGCCGCGGCTGCTGGACAAGAGCACGTGATCGTCGTAAGCTG
>CAZGAU010000326.1:0-2999 GCA_964523725.1 uncultured Saprospiraceae bacterium | reverse complement strand
TTAAAATAATAAATTAACGCTGTTATTTAATTAATCTTTATTTCAAAATTAAAGATATGAGTATGCTCAATGATCTGAAAAAACTGCTGTTCGGCGCCAAATCGGTGGCCAAGTCGGCTGCTAATAAAGCAAAGGAAACCGGCAAGGAAGTCGGTGAAGATTTGATAGAAAAATCGGGAGATTTCATCGAAAAAGCCTCGGATAAAGCCGGTGAATATTATGATAAAGCCTCGGACAAAGCCCGGGATTTGTATGATAGGGCGAAAGATGAAGTCGATGATTTCACCGATAAATTCTGGAAAGACACAGCGGAGGAGGTTAAAGCCGAAGATAAAAAGCAACCTGAATCCAATTTTACGGAAGCTTCTACGTCCTATGGCGATAGCATTTTTGATGAACTGGAAGATCAAACCGAAAAGAAACAGCCGCCCTCCGAAATGCCCGAAGAAGAAGACAAACCTGATGATTTTGTCAGCAAAACCGGCGAGCGGGTGATGAAAACGGCGGAAGAACTCGGTGAGAAACTCCGGGAAGAATCGTCAAAAGCGGGAGAGAAATTCAAGGAAATCGCAGAAGACGTAGGTGAAAAAGTACTGAAAACCGGTGGCGAAGCCTTCGACCGTGCCAAGGAAGCCGGCTCCAAGCTCTGGGATAAAGCTTCTGAAAAAGCGAAGGATTTGTACGATAAAGCCCAGACTGAAGCTGAAAAGGATGCGCTCGAAGAAAAAATCAAGGAAGCCGAAGCGCTTCGCCAGCGTGCGGAGGATCAGACTAAAGCCGCCGACAAAAGCGAAGGCAGCACCCTGGGCGGTTTTGATAGTTTCTTTGATAAAGCCAAGCGCTTTGCCGAAGGTGATTATCACGGTACAGGCAGCAAGAAATCGGAAATCTCAGACGATAAACTGGAATTGACCAACTTGCCTGATGACCAAAAGCCCAAGAAAAAAAGCGGAACCGTACCTGGTTTTGAAGATCTCGACGGTGACGGCGATGAAATCATCGACGATGCCATCATTGACGACGATGATGACAAATAAAGTTGGATGAATCCAACAAAAACGATAGCCCAAAACCGGATTCTACCTCAGCCTTGAGTCCGGTTTTGTATTTTCAAAAAAATCGAAATTCCCTGTCATGACAGAACAACCTGACCAGTGGGAACGACTCAGCTCCGAGCTTGTAGCCGACCTCAAACTCTTTGGCGCGCGCTTCGACTACATGAAAAACCCGCGCAACGGTTTCACCCAGAAAATGATCGTGCTCGAAAGCCCCGATGCGGCGAATGTAGTGGCAGTCACCGAAGATCAGGAAATTCTTTTTGTTCGGCAATACCGGATCGGTATCGACCAGCATATCCTGGAATTGCCCGGCGGCATCATCGACCCCGGCGAAGACCACGAAACCGGCGCTCCGCGCGAATTGCAGGAAGAAACGGGGTATTCCGGCGGAAAATGGACTTATTTGGGCAATATTGCGTCCAATCCGGTGTTCATGACCAGTAAAATTCACCATTATCTGGCGGAGGGCGTCACCCTCACCCATCCGCTGCATCTGGATGCCGGCGAGGATATCAAAGTGGAATTAATACCGGTGGAGGAAGTTTTTCAACGCTGGCGAAGTGGCTATTTTCAGCATCCGCATACGGTGAATGGCCTCTTGCTTTTTTTTGTACAAAAGCGGTATTTTTAGTATTTCTTTTTCA
The DNA here is from genome assembly GCA_964523725.1 of uncultured Saprospiraceae bacterium. GTDB lineage: Bacteria > Bacteroidota > Bacteroidia > Chitinophagales > Saprospiraceae > JADJNW01. The sequence goes on along the minus strand of CAZGAU010000326.1, from coordinate 1,297 downwards.
AAGTGGTCAATAACACTCCGCCGATTACCAGAAACGTGCCCAACCATTGCAGCCAGCCGAATTGTTCGCCCAGGAAGATATTTGCCAGGAGGATCGTTGCCACCGGTGAAAAACTGCTAATGATAGAGGTACTGCTGGAGCCAATCACCCGGAGACCTTCTGCGACCAAAAATGCCGGCAAAACCGTTGAAAATACGGCCATCAGAAAGATTAAACCATATAACTCCATTGGGAAATGCCACAACTGCCACTGCTGTGTAATACCATGATGTACCAATATCATAATACTCGCCGAGGTCATCGCCAGGGAAGTGAAGCGCCAGGTGCCAAATTTGGGTATAATATTGCTACCGCCGATGAGGTAAAATGCAAATACAAAAGCACTTATAGATACAAAAAAAGTACCAAGTAAGAAATTTGGGTTAGATGCCTGAATCAGATTTTCCAGGAAAGCGATGGTAATGCCCACATAGGTAAGCCCAAGCGCCCAGCCTTGCGCAGGTGTAATTCTCCTTTTGAACAAAAAGAAGGAAATGATAACCACCAGTGTTGGATAAATAAATAAAATCAAGCGTTCCAGCCCGGCGGAAATGTATTGCAAGCCCATGAAATCGAAGAGACTCGCGAAATAATAACCGAGCAGCCCCAACCCGGCGATTTTTAATAAATCTTTTCTTCGGATCGGCTCTTGCTGGCGTGCTTTGGCTTTGCGATTGGAATTCCAGGCGATGATTAGAAAAAAAGGCAGTGAAAACAGCATTCGCAGCGCCAGCATCGACACCGCGTCGATCTCGAAACGATAGGCCAGCTTGACCATCACCGCTTTGGCGGCAAAGCAAATCGCGCTGACAAAAACCAGTACCGAGGCAATAAATTCCGCCCGGTTGGACGTAGGCAAGCTAATTACTTTCATCCGGCAAATCCGACTTTCCGTTTTTAAATAATCATGTGAAAACATTTTTCGTGGAAAGCCGGTTCTGCCAAATGTCGTTTTTTATTTTACAACCACAAGCCGCTCTACAAAATATTCTTCCGAATTTTGAATTTTTATGACATAATTTCCCGGGAGCCATTGCTCCATATATAATGGAATTTCATTCCAGGCTTCATTTACATGCATATTTTTTTGTAATATTTCCTTCCCGGAAATTTCCATTATCGTGATTTGAATAGTTTCATTAAGCCTGCTGAAATAGTTTAAAGTCGCAGCATTGCTAGCCGGATTTGGAAAAATTGTAAAAAAAGAGTTTGTTTTATTATATTCAGATGTAATAATGGTTCGCATATTTAGTGCTCC
>CAZGAU010000325.1:0-3032 GCA_964523725.1 uncultured Saprospiraceae bacterium | reverse complement strand
AATGTTGTAGCGAGTTTTTTTATTTTCTCGGCTCTGTCTTGTTAAACATATATCGGGCAATTTTCCATTCACTGTCCACTTTTTCAAAAACGAAGAGTTCTCTGTTTGCCTCAGGAATGGTTTCGCCTGTGGCATGAATAAGTGTAGTTCCTTTTGAACTTGTTACTGCAAATGCCATGTTTCCTTCCACCTGTATTTCTTCAATGAAGAACTCAATGCTTAGTTGAATTTGGGAAAAGACATATTCGTAAGATTTCAAGATACCTTCAGAACCAATTCCTGAAGGTGCTTCTGTTGGCATAAAAATACCATCCTTTGTGTAAAGGGATTGAGCCAAATTTGCATCAGAGGTATTCAATGACTTTTGATATTCGCTTAGTAGTGCTTCTATTTTTTGTTTTTCTTGCTTTTCCATGATTTCTGCGTTTTCTGTTGAGTTAGTATTTGATTCTGTGTTTTCTTTTTGATTGCATGAAGCCATTGTACCAATGACCAATGCAGCTATAATAAATCGTTTCATATTAGTTTACGTTTTGTTTAATCCAATCATTCAGTGTGACGAAGTCTTCCGTTGCAATTTCTTTAGCTAATTGTATTCGCTCGTCAGCATTCTCCCCCATGTAGGTATGTGCCTCAAAGTATGCTAACATTTGGGCAATTTCTCCTGCTCCTTCAAAAAAGCTGGAGAACACTTCAGTGGGTACCTGGTTGAAGCTGTACGCTTTACCATTTGCCTTAAAAACTTCCAAAACATCATTGAAGCTGTTCAATTCGGTAGCCAATGATAAATAACTTCCTTTGCCCACCTTGGCAGGATTTAAAAAAGCTCCCGCCACTACTTTACCCAAGTCGCCAATGTCAGCCATGTGGATTACTTTCTTACTGGGGTCGATTGGCAATGTCCAACCAATAGAACCGTCTTGTTGCTGTTGTGCCGCTAATTGACCAGTGAAATTTTGAAAATAAAACGATGGTTGAACAAACGTATAGTTTGCGAAACCTGCATTTTTCACCAGCTCATCAACTTTTGCTTTTCCCGTAAAATGCGGAACATCAAATCGTCCATTACTCACTTCCTCAACGTTTGGCAGTGTGGACCAAATGAAGTGATTCACATGAGCTTTTTTTGCAGCCTCCACAGCAATTTTTCCTTGTGCCAGTTCATCTGCACCTTCCCAAAAATTGGTTACCACAAACACACCATGAGCACCCTTAAATGCATTTGTTAATGAGTCGATGTTAGTCAGGTCACCTAAAACAACTTCATCTGCATTTCCATTGTATTTATCAGGGTTTCGTGTAATAGCTCTTACTTTAAAAGAACCTTCTTTTATTAAGGCATTAACTACACCTTTACCTTGTAAACCGGTCGCACCAACAACCGCAATTATTTTCTTTTCCATCTTTTATATTTTTAAAGTTTAATAACACTACAAAGATGCAGGTGCGGAACGGCATTTACCTATAAGGTAGTTTAAGAAAGAACCTTCATGTAGATTAAGATTTGGACATATTCTTTCGGATGGTACTGAGAAACTCGGGGGTTACGCCTAAATAGGAGGCAATTTGAACATTAGAGATTCGATTAAATAATTGCGGGTACTTTTTTAAAAATTCTACATATCGTTCTTCTGCCGTTGAGCTAATATTTTGCAGTATGCGATTCTGTAAGCTTACTATGGCATTCTCAGCAAGAACCCTGAAGATTCTATTGAATTTGGGATAATCTACAAACAGTTTCAACTGATCTTCCTTGTTACACTGAAGAATAATGGAATTCTCAATTGCTTCGATATACAGCTTGCTTGGTTTTTCTGAGTGGAAACTGCCAATGTCGCCAATCCACCAATTTTCAATGGCAAACTGAAGGTTATGTTCTTTCCCATTGGGATCTACCGTGTACATTTTAAAGCAACCTTCTACAACAAAGGTGTTGTGTTTACAAACATCTCCCTCCTGAAGAATGAATTGCCTGCGTTTAACTTTTCGCTCTTTGAAAACTTCTTTCACGACAGCTTTTTCTCCCTCATCTAAAGGAAGAAAATTGTTGAAATAGTCTATTAGTGGTTCTGTCGTCATTTTTCAAATTCGCTACAACGTTTGTACATACGCAGTTTTGGATATACGCATGGCGCATATATTCCTTATGCAAACCGTCCAAAAATACCCACTTTTTAGCATACATTCAAGGGGCATATTCTTTTCATTTACGATGCTTGGTGTGACGATGAATGGATGCGCTTTGGCCGAGTCCCTTCGGAGACTCGACATAGACAAGATCATCATTAAGCTTTAATTTCCCCTCCTCCACAAGCTGCAATGCAACCGTAGCCACAAACGTCTTCGTGATACTGGCAATCTTAAACTGAAAATCCGCAGAAATAGCTTTTTCATTTCGTCCAATTATTCCCACACCTTTGTGTATTTCCACCCCATTTTTTATGCTTCGCGTACAACATAAAATTATGTACCGGGCGCTTACCGGAATGGATCAAATATGAATTCATAATGGAATCCATTTTAACCGCTTTCTCGCTGGAAGAATCATTTACACTTTGAGCGTAGATACATGAAGATGCCGCAACGATGATTAAGATGGTTATGATTGGCTTTTTCATTTGTACAAAATTTATAAGGTTGCAGAAACGGTTTCAGCTATGAGTCGTGTGAGCTGGAATCCCGCAACTTCGATTTAACGTTTAAACCCGCATAACTTAGTCGCTATTGTGATGGGCAGTTTTTATCCCTTTCTCGCTTCAAAGTGTGACTTGTTTGTTAGACGATCTTATTACTTCATTTAAGTTCTGAGAGTATCAGCTTTTTCTGCTTTAATGTATTCTTCATCGCTTTTTTCCTTACTATGGGGTCATCGCTATGTATCAATTCAAAATATTCAGTTGGTACAACTTGCCAGGATAGTCCATATTTATCTTTGCACCATCCACAAGAGCCTTCCTCCCCACCATTTTTAGTAAGCGCTTCCCAATAATAATCCGTTTCAGCCTGGTCTTTTGTATTGATCACAAAAGAAA
>CAZGAU010000324.1:0-3057 GCA_964523725.1 uncultured Saprospiraceae bacterium | reverse complement strand
TCTCGACTCCACCCGGAGTAAGAGAAGACACCAAAGTTTAGCGTAGATCACATTTGATTTTATTAGAAAAGCAGATGCCCCTTCGCGCGTGCGCGGAGGGGTGTTTTTGTTTTATTTTTATTTCAAGCACCTATTCTAGTATCTCAAATCATTATAGTGCAGTTCGTTTTTTTTGAAAATTGATATATTTGTATCATAAAAAATCTATCATTTCTGCTTTCTTTTTTCAAGAACAAATTTGGACACCATGAAACCAGCGCAAATCATAGTCATCAACGGTTATCGTACGCGTAAAGAAATTGCCAGCATATTAGGAATGACTGAACGCTCACTCTATAACCTGCTTACCTCCGAATCATTTAAAGATAAAATACCAAAAAATGGGCGGCTTTCTCCGGCGCATCAACAAATCATATTTGAATACACCGGCATACCTTATGAATTTAGTTATAAATAATAATCGGAAATAATCGGAAATAATCGGAAATAATCGGAAATAATCGGAAATGCTATTTTTTATTTTATTCAGGACCCCCTTATCTTTGAAAATGTAAATAGCGCGATTTACGGATTAAATATTGGTATTGGACAAAATGAGGGATACTTTATTTGAAGTTATTTCGATCATTTGACCCAGTATTATTCTTCTCACTTAGTTAAACAACTTTTACTCATGAAAAAGAGCTTTATTATTTATTTTTTCTCAGTTCTGTTTGTTATATCTGTAATTTCGTGCTCAAAAGATGATACGGTCGATCATAATATAAACGCAAGTTTAAAAAAGGAGATTCCTATTTATGATGGAGATAAAGTTATTGGATATGCCAATGCTTCTGAGTTTACTATTGCTACAGATGAAGAATTAAAGATTTTCCAGGAAAAAGGGTGGCTGTCATCGAATGAAGTTCAAAGCCGGTCCGTTACCTGCGAATGGTCAGATGGAGTGGGAGGCTCAATAGAATGTGATGGCGGTACTTGTAGGGTCGTACATTTTTACAATAGTCAAACAGGAACTACTAGCCACGGTATCGGCTGCTTTATTGATGGGGAAATAGACCACGCAGGAGCGTTCAGATAATATAGCAAATTACAATATTTATCTGATGGGGCTTCATGTTAAGAAGCCCCTTAAAACTCAAGATATGAGATTTAATTTAATTATTACACTAATATTTTTTTGTTATATCTTATCAGCACAAAGCACTTATGAAGTGAAGCTGAATGTGATATGTACAAGCGATGAAGTGTTTAAGGTCATAAGTCCTAAAATTGGGAAAAGTAAGTTTCCTCCTCTCCCTGTAACGGATACTCTGTTTTTTATAGACTCATTGCAAATAAAGGGGTATCAGTATTTTGATTATGAATATAGACTATCATATGGAAAGGATTCTTCTAACCCGGGCAATAAAGGAGGCTTTCGATTATTTATAAAGTCGGCTAATGATATTAAGCTGGTAGTTGATACAGATTTGGATAAGAGGTTGGAAGACGAAGTCGCTGTAGATGTCCGCAATTCAAAGGCTACATTTTCAATTACTATTAATAATAATGTTATTATTGAGTACGAGTTTTATATTTGGAATATAAATTTAGTGTATTCCTATGATTTTGGTGGTGTTGCCCTCAAGCAACTCAATTATTTTACTGGAATATGTAAGCTAAACGGTGAGCAAGAAAATATTATTATTGAAGATGAAGCGCTTGGTGTATCCATACATATGAATAATATGCTGATTGGAAATGATACCTTGACGCATGTGATGTTAAATGAACCGTTTTTATACGGGAATACTTATTATTCATTTAGCGATTTTGATATTTCTGATTTGTCCATTAAACTTGAATCAAAACCGGCAGGCTTTAACCCAGAAGGCTACCGAAAAGGTTATTTTGTCAATAAAGAAATATTGCAGCATGAGTTGGGTACTAACCTAAATGACAAACCTGCTCTCCTATATTTTTGGGGCATCTGGTGCAAGCCGTGTGTCAGCAACTTTGACAAAAACCTGAAGTTATATCAACAAATAAAAGACGAAAATAGTGCTAACATGTTTTTTTGTTCGTACAACCAACATGAGGATCATGTACAACAATGTAAAGATTTTGTTGGTAAGAGCGTGGATGTTTCCGATCAAGTTTTTATGTTGGAAGAAGATGTAAAAACAGAGATGAGTGATTTCGTTAAATATGATTCATTGGTATCGTTGCTAAAAATTGATACTTACCCAACATACATATTGATTGATAAAGATGGAAAAATCTTATTTCGGGGAAATGAAGTTACAAATGAATTGTTAACGCTATTGAAGCAATAACCGGATATGAATCTTCAACGCGGCTTATAAAAGCCGGTTAAAAAATTGCGACAATTTCTTTTTTCCAAAAAAACAGGAATATTGAAGGTTCAAAGCCATATTTTTCTTGCTGAACCCTGCACCTGTAAAGAAGTCGATGCCATCCGCCAAATCATTATTTTGTAATTGCCAAAGATTTTGATTTTAATAAAAAATAAAACGCTAAATAAGCAGTAAATAAAATTATTACATTTTTATTTAGCGTTTTACATTTTAACTTCTACTCCCCCATCTCCTCGTCCCCCAATCACCTGGTCTCCTTTTCCCCCGGTCCTCACTTACTACCTCCCACCCGGCGGGCAGTGCGTTCTCAGGAAGTTCGTCACCAGGGTGCGCAAATGCTCGGACGTGCCTTCGCCCTCACGGATGCCATGTGTACGATTGGGATAAGGCATGTATGAAAATTGCTTTTGATGCTTAATCAATTCATTCACCAGCATTTCTGCGTTTTGAAAATGCACATTATCATCCCCCGTGCCGTGGATGAGCAGCAGATTACCCTGAAGGTTTTTGGCATGCGTCAGCGCAGCGCCTTTTTCATAATCTTCCTTATTTTCCTGGGGCAAGCCCATGTAACGCTCGGTGTAAATATTATCGTACAAATGCGAAGCCGTCACCGGCGCCACCGAGATGCCTGTTTTAAAGATATCCGGATATTGGAACATCAAGTTCAAAGTCGTAGAACCGCCGCCGCTCCAGCCCC
>CAZGAU010000323.1:0-3136 GCA_964523725.1 uncultured Saprospiraceae bacterium | reverse complement strand
AGCAGTTTGCATGTATTATATTTACCAGTTTTTAAAGATTGTTGTAAAGATTGCGCTGCGTATTTACTTTTCGGTAACGAAGATTAAAAACCGGGAAAGATTACAGTTCAAAGGCCCTGCGATAGTGGTGTCCAATCATCAGAATACCCTCATGGACGTGCTGGTGACGGCGGCTCCTGCCCGCGCGCAATTTTATTTCCTGGCCAATGCAGGCTTATTTAAAAGTAAATTCGGGAACTGGTTTTTCAATACATTTTATTGCATTCCCATTGAACGCACGCTGGATACCAACGGCAAACCGACCAATAACGAAGCCAACTTTGCCCGGGTACACCGGCATCTGGAAAGCGGCGGCACGATTTACATTGCCCCGGAGGGCACGAGCTGGATGAAGCGCCATTTGCACCCCCTGAAGACCGGTACTGCCCGCATTGCCTTCAGCGCGGAGCAGAAAAATGATTATGGACTGGATTTGCAAATTCTTCCGGTAGGCTTGAATTACAACGATCATACCAGATTTCGCAGCCAGCTTTTTATCAAAGTCGGTGAACCGCTGTACGTGCGCGATTTCCGGGGAATGTATGAAGAGAATCCGGTTCAGGCAGTGCGCCACGTAACCGATTTGCTCGAAGCGAAAATGCGCGAGTTGATGCTCCACACTCATGATGATGCGGAAGATGCCCTGCTGAAAAAGCTGGAAGAAATGCTTCAAAACGGCCGTCCTCTGGACCCCGAAGCGCAATTTTATCGCTCCAAACAAGTGCTGGAAAAGTTGCACTCGTGGCGAGAAGAAGATGAAGCAGTTTTCAAGGATTTTATACAAAAAGTAAATAAATATTACAAATCACTAAATGAATATCATGTTAGCGATCGAGTAGTTGGTAAGGTGCCCGAGCAAAGTCTTTGGTTGAAAATACTGGGTGCGATCGCCGGATTGCCGTTGTTTTTATATGGATATATCAATAATTTTCTGCCTGCGTGGATACCGGCAGCAACCATGCAATACCTAAAAAAGCGATATAATTTATACATCGGTTATACCTCTACGGTAAAGATTTCGCTGGGAGTTGTTACATTTCCTTTATTTTACTGGTTGCAAAGCGAGTTGATCCAGGACTTCTTCGGTACAGCGGCATCGTGGTGGTATTTGCTGAGTTTGCCCATCACCGGTTGGGTTGCCTTGAAATATGAGGGTTTTGCGACAGAATTATTGTCAGGGCTTCGTTTGAAAGGGCTTTCCAGAAATAAACAAACTGATTTAAAAGTGGGTCGAGAGGAAATTATAAATGAACTGGCTCCCGCAGATTTCGCGGATTTTCGCAGATTAAGGCAATCGAACTAAATAAGGCTTTTTGATAGGAAAATCATAGCGTATGATCCTTCAAACCCTCTTTTGGCTATTTTTGCTCGCCACTGCCGTCCAGCTTTTTTTCTGGCTGGGCATTTTTTCCAAACTCGCATTTTACAAAAAAACAGAAACGCTTGATAATGAGCAAGCACCGGTTTCGGTGATTATCTGCGCACGCAACGAAGCGGAAAATTTAAGTAAAAATTTGCACCATTTTCTAACCCAAAACTACCGTTTCTATGAAATAATTGTCGTAAACGATCATTCTGTGGATAAAACCCGGGACATTGTCTTGAATTTTCAAACAAAATTTCCGAATTTGCGTCTGATTGAAAATAGTAGCACACTGCCCGGTAAGAAAGCAGCATTGACCGAAGGTATCAAAGCCGCTTTTTCTGAAATAATTGTTGTCAGTGATGCTGATTGTCGCCCTGCGAGCGCTGACTGGCTGGCGACGATGCAAAATGCCATCAGGGGCAAGACCCAAATCGGTTTGGGTTACAGTCCTTTTTACGTAGAGAAAAATTTTTTAAACCGGTTTATCCGGTTCGAAGCGGTTTATACCGCTATGCAGTACTTTTCTTTTGCTTTGACAGGTTTACCCTACATGGGCGTGGGGCGAAATCTTGTTTACCACAAATCTTTATTCTACCAAACCAGAGGCTTTCACAAACACATCCACATTGCATCGGGAGACGATGATCTCTTTGTCAATGCTGTGGCGAACAATTCTAATACCAAAATAATAATTGATCCGAAGGCATTCGTTTTTACCCAACCGAAAGTGAGTTGGAGAGGCTACTACTACCAAAAATCCAGACATCTAACGACCGCAACCAGCTACAAAGGTATTCACCAACTGGCGCTGGGCGCATTGGCGTTGAGTCATGCCGGGCATTATGTGCTGGGGCTGGCTTTGCTGATGAGCGGTAAGATGGTATTCATTATTTTTTTAATCTATCTGGTGAGGATAGGAGTAGTCTCATGGACATATCACTGTACGTTGCAAAAATTACAGGATCCCCCTTTAATGAAGTGGGTTCCATTGCTTGATGCCCTGTACGTTTGTTACTACTTCATATTCGCGCCGGCACTTGTAAACGGTAAAAAAATCCCATGGAAGTAGTAACCCCTGCAAAAGGTTTCGTAACGCAGCGAGCATTTGAAGATTACGAATTAGTGCAACAGGCAGTACGTGGCGACCAACAGGCGTACACCTCACTGATGGAGCGCTATGAAAATTCTGTGTACCACACGATGCTGCGGATGGTACGCAACAGCGAAGACGCCACCGATCTCACCATCGAAGCATTTGGCAAAGCCTTTTGCAATCTGGTGAGTTATGTGCCGCGGCACGCGTTTAGCACCTGGTTGTTCAGGATCGCGATCAATAACTGCATCGATCACATCCGGCGGAAGCGCCTGGTGCTGCTCTCGCTCGACGAATCGGTGGAAGCCGAGGGCGACAGCGACTTTGCGGATAGCCTGAAAGACCGCGGGCGCAACCCCGAGGAGCAGATCATCCGCGACCAGCGCCTGGAACGCACACGCCAGGTGATTATGCAACTTGACCCGAAGTATCGCGTCATGATTGAAATGCGCTATTTTGAAGAACTGAGTTATGATGAAATATCAGCAGAACTAAATATACCCCTGGGCACCGTAAAAGCTCAGCTGTACCGAGCCAAAGAATTATTACACGACCTGCTACAAAAACCCGGTAATAGCAATTATCTCGACTCCACCCGGAGTAAGAGAAGACACCAAAGTTTAGCGTAGATCACATTT
>CAZGAU010000322.1:0-3155 GCA_964523725.1 uncultured Saprospiraceae bacterium | reverse complement strand
GTGGTGCACTTTTTGTAGAAAATTTTAATTGAAAGGCTCTTTTAAGTGCATCTATCTGAGAAAGAATTTCCATTTCATTTTGACTCATGTATTCATTTACTTTATACGGAATTCCTATTCCAAAGTCACATACAGCAATGCTGAGCTGATTATTCTTATGGTAATATTGGCTCATTGCGTACCCACTAACCTTTGAATTTGAATGGTCAATAATGTTGTTGAAAAGTTCTGCAAGAGCGATATTTAAAGGTTCGAAGCTCTTTCCTTCAATGGATTCGTGACTGTTATCTTCAAAATATTTTTGAGCATAATGTACATAAGAAGATAACATTGAAGGTCTTAACTGCCAAAGTGGAAAGTTGGTCGCTCGATCAGTTTGCTGATAAGAAGCTCTATCAAAACTCTCTGTCCAGTAATTTAAAAGTCGAATATCTTTTAAATAATTGTTAACAACAAAATTGTTTGATGACGTAAATTCAATTTTGCTACCTTCAAGGAAATATTCTTCAATCAAACAAGCAAGAGAAACGATATGTAGAGGTTTTATAAAACTGCATTTTGAAAAATCTATTCTCAGAATATCAAATTGTTCTTTTATCCTATGTCCAATGATAAATCTGAACCATTCTCGATTAAGAACTGAATTCGGATTTGGTATTTCTAAAACCTTGACTTTCATTTTTACATATTCCTCCTATACTGCCCTCCGACCTCGTACAGCGCATGCGTGATCTGCCCCAGGGAGCAGTATTTCGCGGCTTCCATCAACGCATCGAACATGTTTTCATTGTTCAAGGCCCTTTCTTGCAATTGTACCAGCATTTTGGCGCCTATTTCCGCTTTGGCTTTGTGCAACTGGTCGCGGGTCTTGATCTGCGCTTCCTTCTCTTCAGTGGTAGAACGGATCACTTCCTGCGGGATGATCGTGGGCGAACCTTCTTTGCTCAGGAAGGTATTTACACCAATAATTGGCAATTCTCCTGTATGTTTAAGTGTCTCATAATAAATACTTTCCTCTTGAATTTTGCCGCGTTGGTACATGGTTTCCATCGCGCCAAGGACGCCGCCGCGCTCAGTGATGCGATCGAATTCCATCAACACCGCTTCTTCCACCAGATCGGTCAGTTCTTCGATGATAAAAGCGCCTTGCAGTGGGTTTTCATTTTTTGCCAAGCCCAGTTCGTGATTGATAATCATCTGAATGGCAACGGCCCTGCGCACGCTTTCTTCGGTTGGTGTGGTAATTGCTTCGTCGTACGCATTGGTATGCAGGGAGTTACAATTGTCATAAATTGCATATAAAGCTTGAAGCGTGGTGCGAATATCGTTGAAAGAAATTTCCTGCGCGTGAAGCGAGCGACCGCTGGTTTGAATGTGGTATTTCAACATCTGGCTGCGTTCGTTGGCGCCGTATTTGTCGCGCATCGCTTTCGCCCAGATGCGGCGCGCCACGCGACCGATCACCGCGTACTCCGGGTCAACTCCATTGGAAAAGAAAAACGACAGGTTCGGCGCAAATTCATTGATGTCCATGCCCCGGCTGAGATAATATTCCACGAAAGTAAAGCCGTTGGACAAAGTAAACGCCAGCTGCGTAATCGGATTCGCTCCGGCTTCCGCTATATGGTAGCCTGAAATAGACACCGAGTAGAAGTTCCTGACCTTGTTTTGAATGAAATATTCCTGGACATCGCCCATCAGCTTCAGCGAAAATTCGGTACTGAAAATGCAGGTGTTCTGCGCCTGATCTTCCTTGAGAATATCAGCCTGAACGGTGCCCCGGACAGCCGATAAAGCTTTGTTTTTTAACTCATTATAAATCTTCGATTCCAGGATTTGATCGCCGGTGACGCCGAGCAGCATCAAGCCCAAACCGTTGTTCCCTTTCGGTAAATCGCCGCGGTATGCCGGGCGCGGCAAGCCACGGTCATCGTACAATTCTTTCAATTTCGCTTCGACCAAATGCTCCAAACCATTTTCCCGAATATAAATTTCGCACTGCTGGTCAATCGCAGCATTCATAAAAAACGCGCAAATCGTTGCCGCCGGCCCGTTGATCGTCATTGAAACCGAGGTCTTCGGATCACACAAATCAAAGCCGGAATATAATTTCTTGGCATCATCCAGGCAGCAAACGCTCACCCCGGAGTTACCGATTTTACCATAAATATCTGGCCGGTGGTCAGGATCTTCGCCGTACAAAGTCACCGAATCAAAGGCCGTACTCAAACGATTGGCAGGCATGCCGTATGACAAGTAGTGGAAACGACGATTCGTGCGCTCCGGTCCACCCTCGCCGGCGAACATGCGCGTGGGGTCTTCGCCCTGCCGCTTGAACGGAAAAACGCCCGCCGTATAAGGGAATTCGCCCGGTACATTCTCTTGTAAAGACCAACGCAGAATCTCGCCCCAATCCTTGAATTTTGGCAAAATCACCCTTGGAATGCGCGTATGTGACAGCGATTTGGTGAAGGTAGGAACTCTGATTTCCTTGCCACGTACTTTGTACACGTATTCATCCGCCGCGTAAGCCGCTTTTTTCTCTTCCCAGTTGTCCAGAATGCGCTTGCACTGACCGTCTAAATCCTGTTCCAATTGGCCGTAAGTTTGTTGTAAAATTTTTACAACTTCTTCTTCCTGAACCGTTTCTATAGACTGTTTCAAGCCAAACAATTTTCTGGCGATTTCCACTTGTTTGTCCACCCACTCGTCATAGCGGCGGTTATTTTCAGCAATTTCAGACAAGTAGCGCGTCCGGGCCGGGGGGATGATATAAATTTTTTCGCTCATGCCTGGATCCAACTCCTCGTCAGATTTCAGATCAGCGCCGGTTTTTTCTACAATTTTATCCATCACCGCGCGGTAGAGCTGGTTCATACCGGGATCATTGAATTGCGAAGCGATGGTGCCAAACACAGGCATATCGTCCACTGGCTTGTCCCAGAGCTGATGGTTGCGCTGGTATTGCTTGCGCACGTCGCGCAGGGCATCGAGTGCGCCGCGCTTATCAAATTTATTGATGGCGATCAAATCCGCAAAATCAAGCATGTCGATCTTTTCCAACTGCGTAGCCGCACCGTATTCGGGCGTCATCACGTACAGGCTCGCGTCGCTGTGGTCGGTAATTTCGGTATCGGATTGACCAATCCCGGAGG
>CAZGAU010000321.1:0-3164 GCA_964523725.1 uncultured Saprospiraceae bacterium | reverse complement strand
TTCATCCATGCACGGGCTATCATCATGACATCCCTTCGGGATTTTGAATAATCACGACATCATAAAAAATGCCGAAGGCATGACAGGATTGTAGAAAATTAATCAGATATTGAGGTGATAAACCCCGAAGGGGTGATATATTTATGTTGACAAATGAATATTCTGGCATCAGAACATTCCTACGGGATTTTAAAACCCAATTATAAAAAAATGGCTGGGACCTATTCACAAATTTACATTCAGGTTGTCTTTGCCGTAAAAGGCAGAGAAAACCTTATCCACGAAAATTGGAAAGACGAATTGCACAAATACATCGCCGGTATCATTAAAGGAAAAGATCAAAAGCCCATCATCGTCAACGGAATGCCCGATCATATTCATGCATTTATTGGTTTACGTCCGTCTATGGCAATTTCCGATTTGGTAAGAGATATCAAAAATAATTCCTCGAAGTTTATCAATGGGCAGCAATTTATGAAAGGCAAATTTTCATGGCAGGAAGGATACGGCGCCTTTTCATACGCTAAGTCTCAGGTAGAAAATGTATATCAATACATTCTAAATCAGGAGGCACATCATAAAAAGAAAACATTTAAGGAAGAATATATAGAATTCCTGAAAAGCTTTGAAATAGAATACAATGAAAGGTATTTATTTGATTGGATAGAATAATATGCCTCTCGCTAGAATGATATCACCCTTTCAGGGGTGTCATAAGATCGTCCATGCACATGCTATCATTATGACATCCCTTCGGGATTTTGATAAGCGTTGACATCATAAAAAAATGCCGAAGGCATGACAGAAAAAATCATTTATTATTGGCAAACCCCGAAGGGGTGATATCTATCATGTCACCCTTTCAGGGTTGTCGCAAAAACATCATCGCACGGGCTATCATTATGACATCCCTTCGGGATTTTGATTAGCGTTGACATCATAAAAAAATGCCGAAGGCATGACAAGATGGTAGGTCAATAAATAACGGCGCGATAAACCCCGAAGGGGTGATATGATAACTATATTGTAATTGTACCGGAATATTTCCGTCTAAAAAAACAGTAAAAAGCTAAATTGATAAAAAATATAATATAGATTAGCATGCGTAAAGAATAAACTTCATACAATTGAAAAATTTAATAAAATGAAGTAAAACCAGCTATCTATGAGACTTTTACTTTCCCTTTTTTTCGTTTTATCTTTTTCGTTTACAAGTGCTCAGCCATTTGAAAAAGATTGCAATCAAAGCATGGATTGTGTTCAGAATGTACTAAAAAGTAAAAAATGGACATTGATCCAAACTAAGGGAACAATGTATGATCCGTGTAACAAAAGGGTTGATTACCTCTATGAGTTTTTGAAAGATGGCGCAATCAATGTATATCAGTTGATAAAAAGTAATTGTCAACCAGATGATGAAAAACTGATTGAGACTTATAAATACGAATTTATTAAAATGGATCATCAGCAAATTGGGCTTCGAATTTATAAAATTGATACACATATGGGTGCCCTGATCAGATCAATTGGAATGGAAGCATCTGAACTACCAGCGTATTTTGATTATCAATTTTTGTACAATCCCAAAGAAGCCAAGCTTGTGCTGAGATCCAATAGCAATAGCTATTCAGAGCAATCGTATTCGTCTATTTTTAAATAAGGTGTAATCAAATTCTTATATTTTATGCATGCTATTTTAAAACCCTATTAAAATTTTGATGATTGAAGACAGCAATCAAAATTGACCAGGTTCGAGATGCAGTTGAAAAAAAACGACTTGAAAAAAGCAGGTAATTTGCTGAAAGAAGCAGGTCATAAAAAGAAAGCTACGGAATTATTATCCAAACTAAAAAGGATTGAGGATAACAGGCATAAAGATTTAATATCATTCGAGGAATACAACAGACAAATCAACATTATTACAGACGCCCTTCTAAATTATATCGAAGCGCCTTTCAGCGAAGAAATACAGCAGCCAAATATTATTAACCGGTTCAAGCCATATTATATATGGGTAATAAGTGTCTTCATTCTGATACTCACTGCCTGGTTTATATTTAATCAATTTAGTAGTAAGCCTGCTAATGATGAAATATTTGGGGCAACAAATCTGAATCAGCGACAAATAGATGTCTTGAATCAAACTTCAAGTGTAGTAGGACTGATACTTGCTTCCGACGAGCAGGAGAAAGAAGCATTCAAAAAACATGCTGAGGAATTCAAAAAAATCTATTACAGTGAAATTCCTGCCTTAAATGATTCTATTTTACAGGGTAAATTATTGCACTTTAAAAGATCGCTGGATGATTATTCAGATGAATTTATTTCACAAAATCAATTAAAAGCAATTGGTCTGGATCTGGTTAAACATTTAAGAACACTTGCCGAATCAGAAAAAAATTGAGGTTATCGCGCTGATGCGAGATGCTATCTTCTAAAAGTTGCGAACTTGATCATAAGAAAAATTAACCTCTATAAAACGATTGACCATGAAAATGAATTTATTGTTTGTACTGATTGTTACCTCGCTGGTTTTATCATGCGCCTATGAAGGGGAGAGAACACCGGATAATACAGAACTGGCGACCTATACCTTTGATATGCCCGATTCTTTGCAAACACGCGCTGCCACCGGGGAGTTGCAATCTCATACCTGTAATCTGGAGTTTGCGGAGCTGGGCGCAAAGTTTTCCATTTACATAGAAACGATTCAACTCGATTCTGCGATCTCCATCATCAAATCCGTTCGAACCGTGCTGGACCAGGGCAGTGCTGGCACGACGTTTACCGCAATAATTGACAATGCACAGGAAAAGGTAAGAAACTTACAACAAGTGGCAAAAAGACCAGCCACGGTGGTCGTGCGCTACGAGCGTATCAAAGGAGGCACGGAGGTAGGGAGTAAAATTTATGATATTTCCTCTACGGGGGAATGTAAAGACAGAATTCGTGATGGGAAGGTTGAAACGTTTTAAAATAATCAAAGTTTCATTTAAACTTTCATAAATAAGAATTGAATTATTTTCTTCGTCTCTACTGAGTCCCTTCAGGTATTCAGCAGAGAATTCCAATTAAATAAAGGTACCATTACACATCAGATACCTTATAGCGCAAAGTTTCGGCAAGATGCCTGCATGATTGCCACCAATTCTTTATCTTGTGTA
>CAZGAU010000320.1:0-3173 GCA_964523725.1 uncultured Saprospiraceae bacterium | reverse complement strand
CTGGTTTTCATTTTATGATGAAAAAATTCATTCAAGGAATTATCAGAATCTATAACCCAACCTCCCATTTAAAAAGGTATCAAAGAAAATAATCCTTCTGTCATAGGTGTCTTTTTTAAAAGAGTTCACCCAGAGGAAACTGGTTTCTATAATCCACTTTTTCCTGATTGCCCATTTATAGCCAGGTTCGATACCGATGCCAATTGAATCGCTTGGTTTGGGTGCTTCCTCCTCATCTAAGGTATAAGAAGTGTAATAACGATAATCTAAAGACAAGCCCGTAAAAAAACGATCCCCACCATGCTTAGGAGAAAAATAGTACTTGCCCTTGAGGTAGTAATTGAGTTCTTTGCTTTCAATACTGGTCTTAATTAGCATCATAGAAGTATCCAATCTGGTGTTAGAGCCTTCATCCCAACGGTAGCCAACCCCAGCTTCCATGCCGATACGATCACTTAGCAGATACTCTAACGACAGTTCCACCGGCGTGACAGATATAAAAGATAATGCATTTATTTTGAGCTCCAGCTTGCCCTGAGCGGTGGCACTACCCGTGCAAAGCAATAGAAATAAGAGCCCATAAAAACTTCTAATACAGAGCGTATCAATTTGCATTCATATAGTTTTACACTGTGAAATAATCTCACAAGCTTCAATTGAGGACTTCTTCTAATTTCTTATCAATAGCCATCAAATAGCGTTTACCATAAGTTCCATTTTCCAATTCTTCATACATCCATTGTGGCAAATCTTGGTCAATTTCTAAACATACTGAGCCAGCCCCAAGTGCAATCGCTGCAACAGTATCTACATCACCTGTAAAATTGATACAGTCTTTTAGCAATCCTTTCATACTATTATTTCGTTTTAGGGCGGTAATTGCCGCTCGCACACTTTCTATACCGTTTGCAGCTACTGGTTTCGTCCAATCTTCTTCCCAATTACCTATTACTTTTGAATCAATATATTTTCCAAGTTTAACTTTTGGCTCTCTTTCATATAAAAAGTAGTGCGTCATCAATGCTGCTGCCTGAGCAGCTTTAATCCCATTGTTTGAATTGTGTGTTAATTTCGCTTGTATTGCAGCCTTTTCAAGTACTTCTTGGCTATCTTTATAAAAACCGATTGATCCTGCTCTCATTGCTGCCCCATTGCTATCGCTGTCTGCATCTATTTGTAGAATAAATTCCTTTCCATTATTGGCAGTATTCAAAATCTTAAATATGCGCGAAGAGTATCCCTCTCTTTTATCTCTACGAAACACTTGTAAGAATTTATTCGCTATTATCTCATTTTCCCACTCTACACCCTCAATTATCAGTTCAGCTATTGCCAAAGACATTTGAGTGTCATCCGAATATCTTTTATATAATGATTTATACCTTTGATGAGGATAGTATTGTGTCAAATGGTTATGTTCTAATACAAAATCCAATGATGCAAATTCGAATCCCACCCCATAAGCATCTCCAATTGCTGTCTCTAATAGCATCTATTCGCCCTTTATTTTTTTATAAACTTCTTCCTCAGAGACCCAGGGTCCTAATTTTTTAATAATAAAGGGAAGAAGAGAATCAAAATCTGGTTCACGAGACTTCCAATATAGATAATTTGATTTTGAGAAAACTGCCATTTCATCAAAACCTGATTCGCCGTTCCATCTCATTTGACTATACAAGCTGCCACTCCAAAAAGCTATCTTTTCTTGGATACTTTTTTTAGGATATTCTAAATCCCAAAAATTCTCCACAACTTTCCTTCGCCTCTCTTCGGATTCTAATATTTTTTTTAATCTTTCTTCTTCCGTCATAACGATTAGGTTTTATAATTCCTCTAAAAGAATTCTCCAAACGCCACTTCCATCTGGGCTAGGGTATTTAGCAATTAATTTGAAATCAGTACCCGCTGGAAATAATAATTCTGAGCGAGGTTTATCTCTATAATTAATTCCATCTGCCAAATCAGAAATATCCTTTGCAGCAGTTGGGACAAAGTAAAATTTATTATTCTTTAAATAGACTTTAGCAGATTTCATAATCAAATTTTTGCATTAAAATACTTCAAAAATTACGGTAATTCCCATTTGCTGACCATTATTAATAATTATGTCAAAAACAGATTGTTGAGCGGGTGTTGATCCCTGCGGAATTACAACTATTCTGCTTCTTCAAATGCTCTTAACATTGTTTCACCTATTATTACATCATTAGCTTCTAAAGGCAATTCTATCAACTTTTCGCGCAAAAAATTAAAGCCATTCTTCGCTCCTTTGTTCTTTGCTGGTAAAAAAAATATTGAGTTAGTATTTGAATAAATAAAAATGCATTTCGTTCCATTTATAAAAGTAGAATAAGAATTAACTTTTGCAGCTTTAAGCAAGGGTTTTAAAATGTTTTTATTAGCATGTGGAAAATCTCCTTCCTTTGAATAACTTAAAGCTTCTAATATAACTTGACCATACTCTTTAGCTTCCGAAGAAAATTCTTTAACAAACACTGGCTCCGAAAACACTGCGCCTGAATTAGTAATTATCAAAGGATGTATAAAAAATTGATTTTCCCTTAAAAAAAGTTGAATACTCTTTTTCATTTTTGCTGTTTAAGGATACACAATAAAAGAAACTATTATTTGAGGATTTGCCATACTTCCTGTATTGATTAATTCATTGAATATTAGTTGTTGTTCGGCTGTTGGTTGTTGAGGTATCGCTATTTTTAATTCTTTTGTTAAAATTGAACTTCCAGGTTCAGGAACAGTTATGCCTCCAAATGAAGCATCTTGAAAATCTTCTAGTTTTGTTAAATATCCATTCAGTCTATTTTTAAGCTTGTTTAAATCTTGATAACTACTTGCATTTAAATCAATACTCTTTATACTTGTTACAAGCCCAGTGCTTCTATCATAAGCATCAATTGTCGGAAAATTAGGAGGCCACGATTGGTTAGCCCCCAAATCAATTTCAATCTCACGTCCTCTTTGAAATGGACCTAAATCCCAAACACCAGAGGAAGAAGTATCCCCTAATTCATCCAGAAAGGTCTCTAAACCATCCTCAAAATTAGTAATATCGTCTTTAAGTTCATCAACACTACGACCTGATCTTGTCAAATAATCATCAATATTGATAAGGTAGTCAAGATTCAGTCTAGTCACATCATTAGCATCAACAGAAC
>CAZGAU010000319.1:0-3265 GCA_964523725.1 uncultured Saprospiraceae bacterium | reverse complement strand
CTCACTCCTCCCTGCTCGCTGGTAGAAGATTTTGCCGACGCGGTTGATATGGTCTTTGAGCTGGTCATTGGTAAGGGTGTTATAATCGAGTACATCGAAATGATAAGGCATCAGGGTTTCTTCATTGAGTTGAGCGGAAATACGCAGGATGATCTGATAGGAAAGGGCTTCCCCTTTCAGGGCAATATCCACATCGCTGCCGCTACGATAATTCCCTTTGGCGCGGCTACCGAACATGAGGGCGCTTTGTACTTCCGGAAATTGTTGCAGCACTTGCCGGATAGTGTTGATATCGGAGTCCCTTAAGCCAAACATATTATAATTCTGTTTTTAATCGCTCGTATAAATTCTGTAGAATAGGATAATAAACCGTTTCGATTTCCTGTACCACTTCCTCCGCCATCTCTTCATTATAAGTGTGGGAAGTTAAATTGCGGTTTTGTAATGTTTGTAACCAGGTGTGTCCATCTGTAATTAATTCTACTTCAAATGCTTTTTTGATCGTATCGCGAGGTGATCGCATGCCCATTATTCCTTGTGCTTCTAAGTATTCTTTCATTACATTCCAGGAAAGTTCAAAACTAATTTCAAAAAACTGAATTAAGCCTGCCTTCTGAACCATATCTGGTTCTTTTATTTTCATTGCATTTTCCAGGAATCCCAACATTTTTTCGAAGTTCTGAAAACGCTGTTTCCAACGTACATCAGGGTTATCCATATTATACCAATTTAGTAATGCCTATTATTTCTCAAAAATACAGTGTTTTGCCGGGATTCGTTCCATATTTATAGTTCAAAAGTTTAAGGCTCAAAGTTAACATCGTTATTACTTTGAACCTTAAACTCTTGAACTTTCAAACTCTTGAACCTTGAACTCTTGAACTTTGAACTCTTGAACCTTGAACTCTTGAACCTTGAACTCTTGAACTTTCAAACTTCAAAACCCCACACTCAAGCCCAGCAGGAAATTCGCTCCGGCTTGCGGATAAAACCCTTGATCGATCGCGGTCGTGCCTTCATAAATATAGCGATACGACCAGGCGTTGGTTTCATACATAGCGTTGAAGACGTTTTGCACGAGCAAAGTCAAGGCGATCTCTTTGGCAAATGCGGGCTTCAGGGCGTAACGCACGCGCGCATTGGTGAAGAAGTAAGGATCGATCACGTTGCTTTCGTCGGAAGTGTTGTCGATGTATTGTTTGCTGACGTATTTGTTGGAAAGCGTGAGGCTCAGGTCATTGTTGGGTTGTTGCAACACATTCCAGGTAAGTTCCAGTCCGGCGATTAGGTCTGGTGAAAAAGATAAATCGGTGTCTTCGCGCTGAATAGCGCGTTGTTCCAGCCAGTTGAAATCGGCGTCGTACACATCCACGAATTCGGTGAATTCCTGCACTTTGTTGCGGCTAAAGGTAGCGTTGCCGTCCAGCCTTAGTTTGGGTAAAATTTGCAAACCGCCCATCAACTCCAATCCTAAGCGATAGCTCCGGTCAATGTTTATGCGGGTAAAGGCGCCGACGTCGTTGATCTGACCGTTGAGCGCGAGCTGGTCGCGGTAGCGCATATGGTACAAATTTGCACCAAAGGCTGCTTTGCGCCAGGTTTGCCGGAAACCAATTTCGGTATTGTACAAACGCTCGGGGCGCGGGCGGCTGCTGGGCGTGGATTCGGTGTAATCGTTGCGATTGGGTTCGCGATTTGCTACGGCAAAAGAGGCGTAAGCTTCGGCACGGTCGGAAATTTGATAAAATATCCCGGCTTTGGGATTGAAAAAGTTTAATGCCTCGGATTGATCTACGTTTTCGAGATCGTCATTAAAGCCCAGGAAATCATACGTCACGCGACGGTATTGCAAATCGAGATAAGCGTTCCATTTAGGAATGAATTCGTAATTAAACTTTGAGTACATATTAAAATCACCTTTGCGGGCATCGTTATTATAATATTTATCGCCGAGTTCGCTGGGTGCAAATTCTGCCCAGATGACTTTGCCGTAGTGATCCCCTTCGTAGATGTGCCAGCCCCCGCCGAGCGTAGCGTCCAGGCGATTGTTATTATAATTTAAGCTGTAAACCGCGCCGTAAAAATGATTATCCAGCCAGAGCTGGCGAATGAGATTGGTTTCATTCACGGTCGCATCACCGATTTGCATCGGCTCAAAGCCGTAATCAGCAAAGGATTCGTTGGCTTTGTACTGTTCGAAAAAGCCCATGCCTCGGGTGTAATGTAATGCCGTATTCAAATTCCATTTAGCGGCAAGCTGATTATTATATAATAACTGGTAATGCGTCTGGCGGTAGTCGTCCACTTCGTTATCGTAGGGTTCTCCTTCTTTCTCGGTGCCGGCGGAGTTGAATGTGCGGGTATCCCAGTCGTTGATGAGATTGGCGGGCACGCCGTTCCAGGCTTGATAGGTCACTTCGTGTCCGGAAAAAACATTGAGTCGGAGCATGCTTTTTTCACCCATCATCGCGCCGGAGATGTAATAAGAATTCAAATCAGAAGAAGCGCGATCCATGTAACCATTGGAACTGATTCGCGACAAACGCCCGTCGATCGTGAATTTACTATTTAGTAACCCGGTGCCAAATGTAATATTTCCTTTTAAAGTATTAAATGATCCGGCAGAACCATTAATCGAAGCATAACTTTCGGGTTGTAATTTCGAAGTATTTAAGTTGATCGTCGCACCAAAAGCGCCCGCGCCATTGGTAGAAGTGCCCACGCCCCGCTGTATCTGGATGTCATTGGTAGAAGTAGCAAAATCGGGCAGATTCACCCAAAAGGTTCCCTGCGATTCCGCGTCATTATAAGGAATACCGTTGATGGTGACATTAATTCTGGTCGGATCGCTCCCGCGAATCCAGATACCCGTATAGCCTACGCCCGCGCCCGCATCGCTGGTCACCACTGTAGAAGGCGTCCATTGCAGCAGGAAAGGCACGTCCACGCCGAGGTTGTTTTCTTCGAGCTCCGCTTTATTTACGTTGGTGTAAGTCATGGGCGTTTTGGCATCTGCACGGGTTGACTTGACGATGAGTTCGTCCATACGCACTGCATCTTCCGGCAATTCAAAATCAAGCCGAATGCTGTCCACGCCCGCGCGCGCCACGAGGGTTTTGCGCACCAATTGAAAGCCGAGGTAAGAAGCTTGCAGGGTATAAGTGCCCGGTGGTACATCGGTGAGCTGGTAATTCCCCTTGGCATTAGTCGCAGTGCCGAGTTTCAGATCACGCAGATAGACATTGGCTTCTTCCAAAGGTTCGCC
>CAZGAU010000318.1:0-3315 GCA_964523725.1 uncultured Saprospiraceae bacterium | reverse complement strand
GCCAATTCTTCCAAACGCTCCGCCGGCATGCCAAAACCTCGCAGCGCAGCTTCCAGCGTGCCGTCCTGCATGATGGCCTTGATACGCACGCGCTCCGGCGATACATTTATTTTCGACTGGTCGGTCAGTTGCCGGAAATTTCTCATTGTATTTTCAAATGTAGGACGGTAAGTATTAAAATCCTGGGCATAACTCATGCCTGTAAACTGGTAAATGATATTATTATATTGAATAAAATAAGTCAGCCCGCGAATTGTGCTACCGTCCTGAGGATTAATCTGATCGGCGAGGATGTAAGCCGCCGGCAAACCATTCACCGTTGTACTCTGGCGATCCTGCACGCGCAGCGAAGTATCCTGAGTGATCATAGCATTGGCGGCTTCTCCGGGCGAGTTGCCCTGCGCCAGCGTAAAAATCACCACTGCTTTACCGTCTTTGGGCGCCATTTGTACCTGCGAAGCCAAGTTTTGATACTGCCAACCCTGCGGCACCGGAAATTGGAATTTCAGATCAGGATGATAAAAAATACTGTTTTCCACATAACCCTGGCGCGGATCTTCGCCGTACACCAGCCCGTCGATCATACGTAAGTAGCTGTCTCGGTTGACTTTATATTGCGTGCTTGGCGTGGTACGTTGCACCTGCGTCGCCATTTCATTCACTTTCTTAAACCGGTTTGCCGGATCAGGGTGCGTAGAAAGGAAAGTAGGAATACCACCATTATCACCGCCGCTCAGGCGATCGATGGTTTTGAAAAAATCCGCCATCTCATGGGCATCGTAGCCGATTTTGGTAGAATATTGCACGCCGAGTTCATCGGACTGGCTCTCATCATCGCGACCGAATTTCATCATCAGCAAACCTAAACCTTGAGAAGCAAGCCCTGCGTACTGGGCAAAATCTTCCGAAACCACTACACCCACGAGAAGCGCACCTTGTAACAAAATCTGCTGGCTGTATTGCTGGGCCCCATGCCGCGCTGTAATATGTCCGATCTCGTGCCCGAGTACTCCCGCGAATTCCGCTTCGTTATTAAAGTGTGCCATGATGCCCCGGGTGAAATAAACAAAGCCACCCGGCAAGGCAAAAGCATTGACTACCGGTGAATCCAGTATCTGAAACTTGTACTCCAACTCCGGTCGGTGCGAAATCTGTGCCATTTCCTGTCCTTTCTGGCTGATGAAATTTTGCATCGTTTCATCCTGGTAAGCACCGAAAGTAGCCAGAATTTCGGGGTTGGACTGAATCCCTAGTGCAACTTCCTGTTCTTTGGTCATCAGCATCAACTCTTTTTTACCGGTAACCGGATTGACCGAACAGGAGAAAACGGCAAAACTCAATAGAATGGTAAATACGGACTTCAAAAGCATGGCGAATGGTAAGCGGATCATGGTTGAATTATTTTTTTGATGAAATTACACAAAATTGGATATTTAACGAAAAGGTGCTAGAAAATTCCTTTTTAGAATAAAGCGTGGTTTTATTTGAGTTGTTCAGCTCAGGATAGTTTGTTTTCAATAAAATGAATCGGTTTGGCAACCTACCGTGTGGCTTCTGTGTTTTTGTATTGTCCTAAGATTAATAACACAAAAACTAACCAATCATGAGACTGTTTTTATCTATCGCCTTTATTATGACGATGAGCCTCTCTTCGCTGAGCGCGCAAGATTTTCCGGGGGTTGACAAGAGCCCGATGGATATGGCCTACTACCCTTCGAGAGTGGCATTCCGCGCCTTTGCCAAAACCGAGCAAGAAAAGTCCGTCAAGCCTGTTGTGCGGGTTATTTATTCCCGACCGATGAAAAATGATCGTACAATTTTCGGAGAGCTGATCAAATACGGCGAAACGTGGCGTGTAGGTGCCAATGAATCTACCGAAGTGATGTTTTATCAGGATGTAAAGATCAACGGCAAGAACGTAAAAGCCGGCCGCTACACGCTTTACGCCAATCCGCAGCAAGACAACTGGGAGATTTTCTTCAATAGCGATCTTGATGGCTGGGGGCATTATGCCTACGATGCCAGCAAAAATGTGGCAAGCATCACCGTGCCTACTCAGAAGACCTCGAAAACCGTGGATGCTATGGCAATTATGTTTGAAAAAGCAGACAAAGGCGCCAATATGCTGATCGCTTGGGACGATACCATGGTGAGCGTACCGATCGAATTCTAACTTGAATATTGTAATAAAAAATGAAGCGCATTACACTTTTATGATGTAATGCGCTTGTTTATTTAGCTGGTATTATGCGCGTACCTGCTTTGCCTTATGAATTTCCTTCAAATAAGCCTCAATCACCTGTTTCCATTTCTTGGCTTTTTCGCCATGCACAATTACTTGCAGTGGATCGTCCGTATTCACATCATAAAATACAATGGAAGTGCCGGTGAGCGCGCCGCCTTCTTGTGTAAACTGCAATTCGACCTTCGTCACCCAGTCTCTGGAACGCTCTTGCGGCGCCTTGTGGGTTTCGTTCTTTTGGTTGATTTTGCAGCCGGTTACCTGGCTCAGGTCGATCAGTGTTTCAATAGGCTGAGCCGTTCGGGCACTAATGAAGAGTACTTTTTTATTCACTTTATCCAGCCCGATCATTTTCTCATTCCACGACTCCTGTTCGGCAATTTCCAGGTTGAGTTCACTGCTACGCTTGTCAAATAAGGCTTTCAGCTTTTTCTCCTTGGCTTTTGCGGCTCTGGTCAGCAACCAGATAGGGGCAATGAAAGCAATTGTAAAAAACAAACCAATCAAAAGAGATCCAATATCCATTTCTAGAAATATTATCATGATGATTTTAAAAAATTATACCCCAAAGGTGATCGTGCCTGGCAGATCACTCGAACCGGTATCGTTGGGTAAGCACAACACACGGTGGCTGTTTTGCAAAAGAAAAACAGCTCAAAAAAGGCATAGAAAAATCACCAGAAAACGTGAAATGGAAAGATGATAGTAGTCACATCCAGCCCTCGGCTGATGCTGTGAAGTGAAAGGATGCGGCGGGCGGTGGCGTTGCTCCAGGTGCGTACAGAAACAGATTGCAAAGCACTTCCGAAAGAAGTAATATCCTTTTTAAAGAAGGTGCTGATGCTCCACTGGCTGGGCTCGGTTTGGAGTGCCGGCAGGTTATCGCTGCTCGCGTAAATGGAGGTCGTTGCCTGGAGCGAGCCCTGTTGAAAGCTGGCAACGGTAGAAAATTCTTCGCAGAGGGCATGCACCTGACCCACGCTGTGCAGCGCGATCATGGCGATCCAACTGTAAATCAGCATACTGCGAAGTAATTTCATGCCACAAAGCTATGCTTTATTTTTGAATCGCGC
>CAZGAU010000317.1:0-3321 GCA_964523725.1 uncultured Saprospiraceae bacterium | reverse complement strand
TTGTTTTATAATTTCTTTTGTTAGCATCTTTTTTTGATTTTAATATCCACTAACGTCCCGTGTAGCTGCTGTGCCGTCCCTCGTGGCGGCATAGATAGCTACACTGTGTTCTCATCAGTTTCATCTTTTAATGCTTTAATTTCTTTATCTAAAACTGGAAGATATTTTGTTGCTATCAACCAAATTACATCATCTGAAACATTGTCATATCCATGAATGATTCGATTGCGCGTATCTACTATTTTTCTGGAATCCGTTACCAAAATATCAGGTGCTACTTTTAATATTCGGCTCATGGACTCTCCGATTATTTCAATATTGCGCTGAACGGCTCGTATCGTTTTTAAATCTTTTTCAAATTCGAGGAAATTGCGCGGATTAGGAAGAAAGACTTCAATTTCGGCAATTGCTTTTTCAATATCCTCCAGCCACACTTTGATTTCTTCTTGCATAAACCAGCCTTTTTTTCTGATTTAATAGGTTTTCAAATGCCTTATTCCGGATGGCTTTTTGTTCCAGCAGATCAATTTTTTTGTTAAAAATTCTTTCTAATTCAAATTTTAAATCAAAATAGTGCTCTGCATATTCAATTGGGTCAGCGGAAGAGATGGAGACGATGAAATCAATATCGCTAGTAGAGGTGAATTTATCGGTTAAAATGGAGCCAAAGACATACAATTCATCTACGTTGTGAGTCGCACAAGCTTCGTTTAATTCTTTTCGGTGTTTATCAATCAATTCCATATACAATTCTTTTTGCATTAATTTAAACACTTTTCTTCATTGCTTTAGTTTCGGATTACATTATTTTTATTCGGTTTTTATTCAGTTGATGAGAACGGTTAGGCTAGCCGCAGTACGGAGTGAAACGGAGTATTGTCGGCTAGCCATTGTTCGCCGCATACTTTATTTTTCCTTTATTTGTTCAAATGCTAATTTGTTTAAATTGCAGTCTTTCGCTATTTCCTTATAAAACGTATCCCTTGTAACTTTCTCTAATTTTATGAGATGCTTTAAAATTTCACATTTTCGATTATCTGATAATGATGCTTTATACCTATCTCTAATATTAATTAAGTCTGCCTCATTCCCAAGTTCTCCAAGAATCAATTCAGAAAGAGGAGTTGAAAAATCATCATAATCCTTATTGTAAATTTTTCTTACGACAAGTAAAATTGATGCTTTATCAGAAAATTTATCGACGTTCTTTCCAATGAATTCTAGAATTTTAATTCTTTGATATTCGAATATGCACTTATCGGAATCTATTAACTCCAAGAGTTTTTGAATCACTACATCAAAGCACCCAATTGCATTGAAGTATTTTAAAATCTTATCAATTTCTTCTGGCAATCTTTGGATATTATTTAAACAATAAGAAACTGCATGATTATTTTTCAATAAGCCGAGTTGCGTAAGTAAAAATCTAAATAAGGTTTTATCGAATTTCCGGGTTTCAGTAGCTTCAAAGTTTGATTTGAAAACGTTTACTACAACTTTATTATCATGTTCAGTTTGTTCCTCTGCAGAAGCACCTTTAACTTTTTTAACCTTAATTTTTACCGTTTGTGTATTTCCAAATGAGTCTGAAACTGTGAGATATTTATCTTCTGTAATCTCAATAGTTTTTAATTCTTTTTTCATTGAGTCAATAGTGGCTGATGGACCTTTTATTTGCTCTAAAGCATCTGCTGTGCTTAGTATTATGGTTTTACTACTGTTTAATATTAAGCCTTTCAACTTCAATTTTTCTGCTAAAAACTTAACGGCTCGTTGTGCTTCTAATTCATCTGTACAAAATATTCTGAAATCATCATTGTATCGAATGTGTTCGAACCCTTCATTCTGTAGTTGTTGGTCTATAACATTCATGTATATTCTTGCCAACAAATGAGAAGTCATGTAAGACTGTGGCAATCCCCTTCCTGCTATTGGAGACCAACGATCTAAACATGTTTGTAATTTTCGAATAATTTTTGTGTCAACTTCTAAGCTTCTCAAGTCTGCTCGTAATAAAGAATGGTCGACTAATTCATAAAATCCAGTTAAATCAGTTTCAACTACTATTGGTTTTAACAATGCTTTGCTTTCTGATACTGCAACATATTCTTTCCAGCAATTGAAACTGTTTTGAAATTGTAATCCGTACTTTTTGCTTTCGTATAGTTTATAAGCAAAATCAGTATTATTTTGAAAGGGTTTTAATTTGGGATAGGCATGCATAACAATTTCATCAAAAAACAAATTATAAACATAATTATCTTTTAGTGATAAAACAATCGCTGGTCTAACTAAAAACCCTTTCTTAGGAACTGATAATCTAATTGGACTTGACGGTACGTAGCTTTCATTATAAAATGCATTAACTATTTCATATTCCCATGATTTCAAGTCTCTTTCAATCAATTCTTGTTCATACAAAGGTTTAACAAAGTAGTCGTACTGGTCTTGTTTTAACTTATTCCAAGTGATACTTTCCATTGTTTTTCCTGACTTTTTCTTCTTATAGTTGCGGCGAACGTCCCGTGTAGCTGCTGTGCCGTCCCTCGTGGTGGCATGGGCAGGTACACTGTGTTGGTGGCAGTTTTATTTTTTTATTGTGGTATTTAACAACATTAATGAATGCTGCTCGCCTTCATCAAACAAATCACCTTCAATATATAATTCCAAATTATCTTTTAGCTTTTTTTCATCTGACTTGTAGAGAAATAAAGCAGTTAACCTTCTCTTTTTACCTTTAAATTCAACTTCAGTTGAAATATATGAATGTCCACCATCAGCTCCGGTTTCAAGTACTTTATATTGTTCTATTTTGAATTCAAATGAGATTGAATTTTTCATTTTAGCATTTAAAAAGTAAAGAGTCTCGCCTTCTTCAATTTCATAAATCCAACCTTTTACTTTTAACATATTTAATGCTAATTCAAAATCAGCTTCATTATCAAACAATTGTCCGACATGGTTACGGATATCAATATAATATCCTTGCTCTTTGTTTTTAATTAGATAATCAATGATATATTGTTCTTTTTTTGTCATATTAATTGCCACCAACGTCCCGTGTAGCTGCTGTGCCGTCCCTCGTGGCGGCATAGGCAGCTACGCTGTGTTGTAGCCAGTTTTGATTTTTTCAATCAAAGAACCCAATTTCTGAAGATACAACAATTGTATAGACCACGTCATCACTTATTTTTTTTAGCTTTACAAGCTCTTCAGCTATATCTTCAATTTTATTTTTAGGTTCATATAATTCGTAATTACTTAACATATGAGATACCAGGTGAAATGAATAATTTCCTTTTACTACTTCGTTTTTTATTC
>CAZGAU010000316.1:0-3328 GCA_964523725.1 uncultured Saprospiraceae bacterium | reverse complement strand
AGCGCCCACCCATGGCGCAAAATTATCGTCGATACCAATAAAGATCGTACCCGGAATATGTGCTTTGGAAAAATCATCCTGATGGCGGGCATCAATGACCAGGGTATCACGCTCACCTTCCCAGGCTGCTTTGAATGCGCGCACGCTCAATGCCTGCAAGCCACGTTCACGTACTTGGTCAAAACTTTCATAGCCCATTTTATTCATCACTGCATTTTTCGGGAAATATTGCGGCGGCTCTACCAAACCTTCGGTCACTTCTTTTACAAATTCCGCTTTGCTCATATCAGCGCGCAGGGCGTAGTTGAACTTCTTCTGATCACCGAGATAACCCCAAGTATCCTTGCTCATTTTCTTACCGCAAGCAGAACCGGCGCCATGGCCAGGATAAACGATGACTTCGTCTGCCAACGGCATGATCTTGTTGCGCAAGCTATCGAACAAATGTCCGGCGAGGTCTTCACGAGTGAGGTCAGTTTTTATAGCAAGATCCGGACGGCCTACGTCTCCCAGGAACAAGGTATCACCAGTGAAAATGGCGTAATCCTTGCCGTTTTCATCGCGGAGCAGGTAGGTCGTAGATTCCATGGTGTGACCAGGGGTGTGCAATACTTTGATGGTCACATTGCCAAGCTTGAGTTCTTCGCCGTCTTTGGCGATGTAAGCCTCATAATTGGGCTGAGCGGTCGGTCCAAACACGATTTTCGCGCCGGTTTTCTTTTTCAGATCCAGGTGCCCCGACACAAAGTCGGCGTGGAAATGCGTTTCCAGCACGTATTTGATCTTGGCTTTATCGGCTTTGGCGCGCTCGATGTAAGGCTCGGTTTCGCGCAGCGGGTCAATGATGGCTGCTTCGCCGTTGCTTTCGATATAATATGCGGCTTCTGCCAGACAGCCGGTATAGATTTGTTCTACTTTCATAGTTGAAATGGATTTTTAATTAATATAATATTTGGTCAGGAATAATTACATGAACGTTTCTTCATATAATATAGCAAAAAATTACGAATTCGTACCTATGGGCATCTGCTGTTGCAAATCATAGTCAAATAGTTTTCATTTTACCTTTACAAAACTACAGGAAACAATGATAAATGTAAGTGATTCGGGTCACACGGGGAGATGACTTTTATCAATCGGCTTTCCCGGAAATTTCTTCGTCCGTCAGGTAACTGTTTGAAATATTGCGCCTTGTCATAAAAAAATTAATAAAACCGAGTAGTATCACCAAACCACCCAGTATTGCCATGCCCCATGCCGCGCGGATGTAGCCCAGTTCATCGTGCTTAAACTCGAAAATAGCCATAGCCGTGATAATCAGGGTCAGTCCGGTGCGAAAGAAGGCAAGCAAGGTACGTTGATTGGCAAGCTTGGTGCGATCGACCGCCAGCCTGTCCCGCAGGATCATTTTCAATTGTTCGGGTGTGGGTTTACGGGAAAACATTGGAATCAAAATTTTAGTAACTGTTTATTTAGTAAGGACTTAATGTTCTGTCTTTGTTTTCTGAATATTGGTTTGATGAACGTAAGGTTGTAAATGCTCCTTAGTCGCTTGGGAATCAAAATATTCCACCGCGTCGGGAATATTCATAAAGAAGTGCTGCTCGCCAAATTTTTTCATTACTTCCGCGCGGGTCATCATGTCGCGCACGGGGCCTATCACATTGGTAAAATAAATTTCCACGTTCTTGGCGGCAAATTCGCGGTGCAAATCTTCCAGCATGTGCATGCCGCTGCTGTCGATGCGATTGATACTCTCGGCGTTGACAATAATCGCCCGTAGGGACGGACCTTTCTTTTCAGCGAGTTGCTCCACGGTTTCCTTGAAGTAACTGATATTGGCAAAGTAAAGTTGCGCATCAAAACGCAGGATCAGCAAATCGGGACGCTCCTCCAGGTGATCAAAACGGTTGATATTTTTATAAAAATTGGTGTCCGGAATTCTGCCCAACACCGCCAGATGCGGACGCGTGGTGCGATAGATCATCAAAGCCAGCGACAGGATCACGCCGATGGCGATGCCCTCTTCCACCCCTATGAATAAAGTCCCCAAAAACGTAACCATCAGCATGGCAAAATCGCCCTGATCGGTATGCCAGAGATGAATCGCCTCTTTATAATCAATCAACCCATAAACCGCCACCATGATCACCGCAGCCACGATGGATTTCGGCAAGAAATAAAACAAAGGCGTCAGGAAAAGTAAGGTCACCACGATCAAGGTCGCCGTGATAATCGAAGCCATCTGAGTTTTGGCGCCTGCCTGGTCGTTCACCGCCGTACGCGAAAAACCGCCCGTGGTTGGGAAAGATTGAAACAAACTACCGCCGATATTGGTCACGCCGAGCGCGATCAACTCCTGATTGGGGCTTACCTGATAATCCTTGTGCCGCGCCTGCATGGCTTTGGCAACGGCAATACTTTCGGTGAAACTCACAATCGAAATTGCCAACGCGACGGGCAGCAGCGCCCGCAGGTTTTCCATCGTCAAATCGGGCAACACAAACGAAGGCAAGCCGCCCGGCACCTCGCCCACAATTTTCACCTGCTCCGCCCAGCCGAAGGCCCACACGAGCAAGATCCCGTAGATGACCGCTACCAGCGGACTCGGAATGCTTTTATTGATGCGTTTTAAAATGATTATCAGTAAAATGCCGCTGAAACCGATGCCAAACGCGATCCAGTTGACCTGACCAAATTGCTGAATGGATTCTAATATGATATGAAAAACCGATTCATTACGTACGATATTAATTCCTAGTAAATGTTTCAACTGCCCCAAACCGATGATAATCGCCGACGCTGAAGTAAAACCACTCACCACCGGGTGCGACAGAAAATTGACCAGAAAGCCCAGCCGGAACACGCCGAGCAGCAATTGGATCACGCCCACCAGCAGCGCCAGCACAATCGTTAGCGTCACGAAGTCCATCGTTTGGGGCGTTGCCAAAGCCGCTATCCCCGTGAACGTCATGAGTGAAACAATCGACACGGGCCCGACCGACAACTGCCGCGAAGTGCCAAAAATAGCGTACAAAAACATCGGAATCGTGGAAGCGTACAAACCATAAATGGTAGGCACCCCGGCGATCATCGCAAAGGCAATACTCTGCGGAATCAACAAAATCCCCGCGGTTAAACCCGCCGGTAAATCGCCTTTAAACTGTTCTTTGGTATAATTCGGGAGCCATTCCAGGATGGGCACAATGCGCTTGAGGTTCATGTTCGCCAATTTTGGTGCAAAGGTACAATGAATGCCGGCGCTCCACAGTGATAATGGTCACTAATTGGGGGTGATTGGGTGATTGGTTTATAGGGTGATCCCTCT
>CAZGAU010000315.1:0-3331 GCA_964523725.1 uncultured Saprospiraceae bacterium | reverse complement strand
CCGCCTGTTCGGCGGGCAGGCCATGCCGCCGCGTACGGACAGCACTCCCGTGCCCGTAAGCGAGGATGACCCGTTTGGCGCCCAGCTCACGGGCGGGCCAGCCCAGTCCCCCTCGCCAGAGGAGCTGGCGGCGCGGCCTGCGCCGGTACGCGGCACGCGGCCTGAGCTTACCGCCAATGACGACTTCTACCGCATTGATATCAACACCCGCCCACCGCAGCTCGATGGGGATGCCTGGCGTCTTCAACTGGGCGGCCTGGTGGATACTCCACTGGAGTTCACCCTGGATGAGCTGCGCGCCCTGCCATCCCAGACACAAATTCTCACCATGCAATGCATTTCAAACACAGTCGGCGGTGACCTGACCAGTTCTTCGCGCTGGACGGGTGTGCGTTTCAAAGACGTGCTCGCCATGGCCGGCGTGCAGGCGCAGGCCGCAGGCGCCTACATCACCTCGGCCGATGGCTTCTACGAATTTGTCACGATGCAAGACATCGAGGATGAGCGCACGTTGCTGGTGTACGCTATGAATGATGAACCGCTGCCCTACGAGCACGGCTTTCCGCTGCGCATTTACATCCCCAACCGCTATGGCATGAAGCAGCCCAAGTGGATCCAGTGGATCGAGTTGGTGGCCGAGCGCGTGGATGGCTACTGGGTCGAGCGCGGTTGGGACCGCGAAGCTTTTGCCCACACTGTGTCGGTCATTGACACCGTAGTGGTGGACCCGGACGTGGGTGAGACCGGCCAGGCCACCTGCGGCGGCATCGCCTGGGCGGGCACGCGCGGCATCAGCCGCGTGGAAGTGAAGGTGGACGAGGCGGATTGGCAGCCAGCCGAGTTGATCTCACCTCCGCTCAGCCAACTGAACTGGATCCTATGGAAATTTAGTTTTCCATACGTGATGGGCCGCCGCGTGCTGCAGGTGCGCGCCTATGACAGCGCTGGCCAGCCGCAGGAGACCCGCAATGCGCCCCCAGCGCCCAGCGGCGCCACGGGCATTCACCAGGTAGTGGTGACGATATAACAAAAACGGCCTCCCATTGGGAGGCCGTTTTCTTCTCAGCAATTTAGCTTACTGAACCTGGAAATTGAGCGTGGTCTCCAGTTCGCCGTTCAGGTAAAGATCTACCTTATAGGCGCCGTTGGGCCACAGCATGCCAGTGTTGGCCAGGTCAAAGGTCAGAATGGCGTCGCCGCTTTGGATGCTGACCTCGTCGATCAGCGTGTTGGCAGCTTCCCCATCCACATTCACCGCAGTCCACACGGCGCGCACTTCGGTGCTGTCAGAGGCGTTGGCCAGATCCACAATCGCGTAGAACACATCCTCCGGGCCGTAGACGGTGGTGGATTGAGTGCCAGCCGAGTCGAAGGCCATGTAGGCCTGCTCGAAGTTGGCCGTGCTGGCGCTGAAGCCGCAGGCCAGGGCGGTGACTGCCAGAACTGCTAGTACCAGCAAAACTTTGAAATTGACGTTCTTCATCTTTCTCCTAAAGTACAGTGTTGCACAAGTTAACTGATTTTAGTCCAATCTTGTTACTTGCTGGCAGCATTGTCTGCTTCGGCATCCACTTCTGGCGCGGGCGGTGGAGTGAGTTCCAGCTCAACCGAGCCTTCCATCTGAATTTGGCCGCGCAGAAAGGCGCCTTCTTCTGTGGACATGGAGACAGTGGTCACATCGCCCCAGACGCGCCCGGTCGAACGGATCTCGACCTTCTCGGCCAGGATGTCGCCGCGCATGGCGCCAGCCACGATGACGTGGCGGGCGCGCAGCTGCTGGCAGGTGACCCGGCCGGTCTGGCCGATGACCAGCAGGCCATCCAGCTCGATCTCGCCTTCAAAAGCGCCTTCCACCCGCACGCCGCCGCTGCCCGTCAGTTTGCCGCGCAGGTTGATGCCGTCCGCCACCACCGAAGTGATGCGTTCGGTGGGCGGCGGGGCGGCCTGCTGTTTGGAGACGCTGGCTTTGCGGCGAAACATCAGGCGGCGGGCGCCCCTTCTTCGCTGCTGCTGTCGGCGATGCCTACCGTGTTGAAGCCGGAGTCGACATACATCACCTCGCCGGTGATGCGCTTGGAATGGTCAGACGCAAAGAACAGGGCGGCATTGCCGACGTCTTCAATCGTCACGTTCTCACGCAGGGGGGCGGCTTCGGCAAATTTGTTGTACAGACCCTTGAAGCCGGATACGCCGGACGCGGCCAGGGTACGGATGGGGCCGGCCGAGATGGCGTTCACGCGGATCTTGCGCGGGCCGAAATCGCGGGCCAAGTAGCGCACTGAGGACTCCAGAGCGGCTTTGGCCACGCCCATCACGTTGTAGCTGGGCACAGCCTTTTGGGAGCCGTAGTAGGTCATGGTCATAAGGGAGGCCCACTCCGGCAGATAAGGCTCAAACGCGCCTGCCAGGGCGGTGAACGAATACACGCTGATGTCCATAGCGGTGTGGAAGCCGGCGCGGGTAGTGTTGTAGTACGGGCCGCTCAGCTCCTCGCGGTTGGCGAAGGCCACCGCGTGCACCAGGATATCGATCTTGCCGTAGACCTTGTGAGCCTTTTCGGCCACACTGGCAATATCCTCATCCTTGGTGACATCGCACGATTCGATGAATTTGCTGTTGATGGACTGGCCCAGGGGCTCGGCGCGCTTTTTGAGCACATCGCCGGCGTAGCTGATGCCCACGTCGGCCCCATGCTCGTGCAGCGCCTTGGCCACGCCCCAGGCGATCGAGCGCTCGTTGGCGACCCCAAAAATAAGGGCGGTCTTTCCTTGCAGTAAGCTCATGTTCTCTCCTCTTTGTTTATCGGCATATCTGCCAATGACAAATTTGCCATTGGCAAATTTGTCATATATCGCCAGGGTTTGCTCAGCCAGGGTTCGGGCGTGGCGCCCAGGCCCACTCGGGGGCCGGTGCGCACATCCCGGTCTGCCACGGCGGGGCCGCGCTCAATAAAGATTATAGCCTTCGGGTCTGTGAGGCTTAGGTAGTTGTGCTTGCCTGTGATGCCGAAGGCCTGAGCCAGCTTGCCGGGGCCGTTGGTCCACAGCGGGGCAGGGCGGCCTTTGCGCCGCCTGGCAATGAGTTCTAACCCCTCAAGGGGCTGTACGGCGCGTATAAGTACCGCGTGCGGCGTACCCTCGGCCTCAGTAACGATGTTCAGCATCCAGTGGTTTCCGTAGGTGAAGTAGACATAGGCCACGCCCGGCGGCCCGAACATCACATCCGTGCGCTTGGTGCGCCCGGCGCGGGCATGGCAAGCCAGGTCTTCCTGCCCATCACTCCTGGAATAATCATTCCCATTTTGAGTAGCGGTATCGCCAAGTCCCGCGCA
>CAZGAU010000314.1:0-3376 GCA_964523725.1 uncultured Saprospiraceae bacterium | reverse complement strand
AATAGTTTAATAGTTTAATAAATATCCTTTTATGGCAAAGGTTGAAAGGTTTGAGGATTTGTATATTTGGAAGGAAGCGAGAGAGTTATGTAAGAAAATTTTCGAAATTCCCAATCAAGGCACTTTTTCACAAGATTATACTTTAGTTCGACAGATCAGAAAAGCGAGCGGTTCTATAATGGACAATATTGCCGAAGGTTTTGAAAGAGAGGGGAATAGAGAGTTTATTCAATTCCTGAGCATTGCAAAAGGCTCCGCGGGAGAAGTTCGGTCCCAACTTTACAGAGCATTCGATTTTGGACACATTGATGAGGAAACTTTCAATTCATCCATCCAACAAGTCTCAAAAATCAGTGGTGGCATATCCAAATTCATAACCTACCTAAAAGATTCAGGTTGGAAAGGCAATAAATTCTCAGAGCCCGATATCCCTTATGATACCTTTGAACCTTGAACCTTGAACCTTGAACTTTAAACTCTTGAACTTTAAACTCTTGAACTTTAAACTCTTGAACTTTAAACTTAAAAAAAATGCATAAATCCGGCTTCGTAAATATCATCGGCAGACCCAATGTAGGCAAATCTACGCTCCTGAACGCGCTGGTGGGCGAGCGTATGTCTATTATTACCAATAAGCCACAAACCACACGGCATCGTATTTTTGGTATCCTGAGCGGTGAAGATTTTCAGATTGTTTTTTCGGATACGCCGGGCGTGATTAAAACTCCAGCTTACAAAATGCAGGAAATAATGAACCGCTTCGTGAATTCTACTTTTGAAGATGCGGATGTAATGCTGTTTGTCACCGAACCGAATGAAAAATATGAAGACGATGACCCGATCATCACTCGCCTGAAAACAATAGAAGTGCCATTATTCCTGATTATCAACAAAATCGATCTTTCTAACCAGGAAGAAATAATGGCGATGATCGAAACCTGGAATCAGCGCGTGCCCTTTACCAAAAGCTTACCCGTATCGGCCTTACTCCAATCGGGCACGGCTGGGCTGTTGAATCTGATTATAGAGCATTTGCCAGAAGGACCGGCTTATTTCCCAAAAGATCAGCTCACCGACCGCACCGAACGTTTTTTTGCCAGCGAAATTATCCGTGAAAAAATCCTGGAACAATACGAACAGGAAATTCCTTACTCCTGCGAAGTGGACATCGAAGATTTTAAAGACTCCGAAACCAATAGTGGTGAGCCCCTTGCGCGCATCAGTGCCATTATTTACGTATCCCGCAAAACGCAGAAAGCCATTCTCATCGGCAAAAACGGCGAAGCCATCAAGCGACTCGGCACCGAAGCCCGCAAAGCCATTGAAACTTTCCTCGATCGCAAGGTGTTTCTCGAATTGCACGTAAAAGTGCGCGAAAACTGGCGCGACGATGAGCAAATGCTGCGGAAATTCGGGTATCAGGAGTGAACCTTGCTTCTTGTTGCTTGTTGCTTGTACCTTACCGCTCCTGAAATTCAAAACAATCCGTATTTTTGCAGAAACTGCTGAATTAGTGTAACTTCGCAGCCTTTTTAAAACCTTGAACTTTGAACTTTAAACTTTTGAACTTTCATTAATGGGAAATATAGTAGCCATCGTAGGGCGCCCAAACGTAGGAAAATCAACCCTTTTCAACCGGCTCATCGGCGAGCGGCAGGCGATCATTGACGACACGCCGGGCGTGACCCGCGACCGCCAGTATGGCACCACCATTTGGAACGGAAAAACTTTCACTGTCGTAGACACCGGCGGTTTTGTAGAAGGCTCGGATGATGTGTTTGAATCCGCGATCCGTTCGCAAGTGAAAATCGCGTTGGAAGAAGCTTCGGTGATCTTGTTTATGACCGATGTGACCACCGGCATCACTGATCTGGATGAAGAAGTGGCGGATATGCTGCGCCGTTCCAAAAAACATATCATACTGGTGGTAAATAAAGCCGACAATTCCCAGCGGGTAATGGAAGCCAACGAATTCTGGAGCCTGGGGTTTGAGGAAGCTTATTTTGTATCATCCTTAACGGGCAGTGGCACGGGCGATTTGCTTGACGCTGTAACCGAGCACATTACCGAAGAACCGGATTTAGATTCGGAGTTGCCAAAATTTGCCATTGTGGGGCAGCCTAACGTCGGGAAATCCTCGCTTTTGAATGCTTTACTCGGCGAAGAGCGCAATATTGTCACGGATATAGCCGGCACCACTCGCGATACGACACATACCAGGTACGATAAATTTGGCAAGGAATTTATCATCGTTGACACCGCCGGCATCCGCAAGAAATCCCGGGTTTCCGAGAATCTTGAATTTTATTCGGTCATGCGCGCCATTAAAGCTATTGAAGAATGCGATGTGGTACTGCTGATGGTGGATGCCCAAACCGGTATCGAGGCGCAGGATATGAGCATTTTCCGCCTGGCGCAACGGCGACACAAAGGCATCGTCATTTTGGTGAACAAATGGGATTTGGTGGAGAAAGAAACGAATACCGCCCGTGACGTGGAAAAGGAAATTCGGGAACGCATCGCGCCGTTTATTGATATCCCAGTTCTTTTTATTTCTGTGGTCGAAAAACAGCGTATTTTCAAAGCGATCGAAGCAGCGTTGGAAGTACACGAAAACCGTATTCGCAAGATCAAAACATCCCAGCTCAACGAGGTCATGCTCGAAGCGATCGAGCGGCACCCGCCACCCGCGCACCGGGGCAAGTTCATCAAAATCAAGTATATTACGCAGTTGCCACTGTATTATCCGGCGTTCGCGTTCTTTTGCAATCACCCCAAGCATGTGAAGGAAAATTACAAGAACTACCTGGAGAATCAGTTGCGCAAAAACTTTAATTTTACCGGCGTACCGATTGAGGTATTCTTTAGGCAAAAATAATTGGCAGTATGCAGTCGCAGTTGGCAGTTTTCCAAAATTCTGCAAGAACACACTAACACTTGAACACCTGAACACGATGTTTCTAGAAACCGGAATTCCCGACCTGAAAGTTTTTGAGCCAAAAATCTGGCCCGACGAGCGCGGCTATTTTTTTGAAGCGTACAACGCCAATACCTTCCGGGAAGCGGGCATCCACGCGGATTTTGTGCAGGACAATCAGGCGCGATCTACCTTCGGGGTGCTGCGGGGCTTGCATTATCAGGTGGAACCGTTCGCGCAGGCAAAACTCGTGCGCGTGATCGAAGGCGAAGTACTGGATGTAGCCGTGGATATCCGGGAGGATTCCCCTACTTATGGTCAATGGTACAGCGTCCGGTTGAGTGCGGCAAACAAGCGTCAACTCTACGTTCCGCGCGGTTTTGCGCATGGCTACGTGGTGCTGAGCGACGCGGCGGAATTCTTTTACAAATGCGATAATTTCTACTCCAAAGCCCATGA
>CAZGAU010000313.1:0-3398 GCA_964523725.1 uncultured Saprospiraceae bacterium | reverse complement strand
GCAGTGACGGTGACGGATGCCAACGGCTGTATGGATACCGCAATGGTAACGGTGACGGTGACGCCGGCATTAGATATTACAATTTCAACTGATGATCAGAGTCTTTGTGAAGGACAATCGGCAACACTAACAGTGAATGTTGGAAATGGCCTTGCGCCTTATTCCTATACTTGGGATAATGGTTTACCGGGCAATGCTTCCAATACAGTGACCCCAAGCGTGACCACCACTTATTCCGTGACGGTGACGGATGCTTCGGGTTGCTTCGGACAGACCTCTATTACAATCACGGTGAATCCAAATCCAACGGTGGATGTGACTGCGGGCAGAACGATCGTGTGTTCCGGAGATACCGTAAATCTGATGGCGAATCCACAAAGAGGTACGCCGCCTTACACATTTGCGTGGAGCAATGGTTCTACCGTGCAAAATCCAACTGTGATGCCAATGGATACTACAACTTATGTCGTTACCGTAACCGATGCAAATAGCTGTACAGCAAGCAATTCGATCACGATAGAAACTTATCCGATCGTTATTGCAGAAGCAATGATTACTTCCGATCGCGATACCATTTGTCCGGGTGAAACGGTGAAACTGCGGGCTATGGCTACCAGCGGAACCCCTGACTTTACATTTGCATGGGATAATAATCTTGGTTCCGGTAACGAAAAAGAAGTAAATCCAATGGTAACCACTACCTACAATGTCACGGTTACCGATGGCAATATGTGTATGAATGTTGCTTCCGTTATGGTGGTTGTGGCGCCTGTCAATGCTACCATTCCAAACGAAACTATTGTTTGTCTGCCCACAGATGACGCCATGATTTCGGTAACGAATTTAGACCCAACCCAAGAATTGACTTACGCGTGGTCGCCGGGTTCTGCTATTTTGAGTGATTCAACGGGGCAATCCATAACAGTTGATCCGACGCTTTCCAATACTTTTACAGCAATTGTGACCAATGAATTTGGTTGCAGAGATACCCTGGAAGGAAGCGTGGGGATTGTAAATTTACCCGGATTAATTGATAATCAAACGATTAACGCGACAGTAAATCCCGATACCATCAATCTTGGTCAAAGTACTCAGTTGAACGTAGTGGGGTGTACAAACTGTAACAGCTATCAATGGACTTCTAATCCAACTGATAACTCCATCAGCAATTCGAATATTGCAAATCCTACGGTTAGCCCAGACGAGACGACAACTTATATAGTAACTGTTAGTCAAGGAATCTGTATGGCAAATGATACCGTGACTTTGTACGTCCGATTCTGTGATCCTGAGGTCTT
Organism: uncultured Saprospiraceae bacterium; assembly: GCA_964523725.1. Classification (GTDB taxonomy): domain Bacteria; phylum Bacteroidota; class Bacteroidia; order Chitinophagales; family Saprospiraceae; genus JADJNW01. The sequence continues at coordinate 2,100 of CAZGAU010000313.1, read as the reverse complement.
CCTGCCAAATGCATTTACACCAAACGGCGATGGTGTGAACGATGTTTGGCGGATGCGCAGCAATTCGCTCGAACAACTGACAGAAGCATATCTAGTGGTTTACAACCGCTGGGGACAAAAGGTCTTTGAAACCACCGATCCGAATGTTGGCTGGGATGGTACCTTCAACGGCCGTGAGTTGCCACCGGATGTGTATGGATTCCAGGTACGTACGGTTTGTCCGACTGGAGAAGTCTATCAAAAACAAGGAAATGTGACGCTTTTGCGTTAAACGCTTATATTTTATTTGTTTATTAAATGCCGAATCTTTTACATCAAAAGGTTCGGCATTTTCGTTTTTGCTAATGTTATATTTGCATTAATAAAAATCGATTTATGAAAAAAATTACACTTGTTGTTATTTATAATTTACTGTTTTTCAATGTGTTTTCGCAAATTCAAACCGAGCGTGCGGTTGTGAACTTACACGACCTTCAGCAATTTTCATTTACTCAATTTGCCGTTCCTATTACAAAAGCGGAGCCATTTTTGGCTTATGCACTGGTTTGGAAAGGGCAAGAAAGCGAGCCTCGTATCCGGTTTTCAGTGGATGGAAACCAATGGTCCGATTGGCAGATTATTCAACAAGATGCACATTTTGAACAAGATAATAATCGTATAGTTAGTAGATTATATATAACATATAAATATAATAAATTCTTTCAGATTTCCGGACTCAGTCAAGACGCCGAGCTTCATTTTTACAGCCCGGATGCAACGCCGGAAACTTCCTTGCAAAATCCGGTACAACCGCGCTCCGAAGATTGCCCCTGCGCCCAACCAGGCTATCAAAACCGAGCCAACTGGTGTCCGGATAATAATTGTCCGCCAAATGCTTCTCCGAGTTTTACCAATGTCACACATTTGATCGTGCATCACTCGGCTGGAACGAACATAGCGAACGATTGGGCAGCGATTGTGCGGGCGATTTGGAACCTTCATGTGAATGTGAATGGCTGGGCAGATGTAGGGTACAATTGGCTGATCGACCCGAATGGCGTGGTATATGAAGGCAGAGGCGATGACATTTTGGGCGCACATTTTTGTGGTACCAACGGTGGAACAATGGGGGTTTGCCTGCTGGGCGATTTTACCAACATCGAACCGGCCACGGCGGCTCAAAATAGTCTCATTGAGCTACTGGCCTGGAAATCTTGCGATCAGAGTATTGACCCATTGGGCGTTTCTCTGCATGCTTCATCTGGCCGGAATCTGCGGCATATCTCAGGACATCGGGATGGTTGCAATACGGCTTGCCCCGGCAATATGTTTTATCCCTTACTGGATGGAATTATTCTGGGCGTAGCCGATTATATCGAAACGGTTTGCTCGGTTGCTACTGGCACTGATCAGGTTCTAAGTGTGGAAGAATTTTTGCTTTTCCCGAACCCGGCGGACGAAACGGTACAATTTTCTTTCAAAAGCCCTCTGAATGGGCGATTTCAGTTCACTATCCAAAATATGGCAGGAATAACGATACAAATTCATTTTTTTGATAAAAAACAGGAATACTTCCAGGAAAACATCAATATCCATGAGCTTCCGGCGGGTATTTACACCTTTACGCTCCGGCACGAACAAGGTATTATTTCCGGAAAAATTGTAAAGCAATGACCTAATACGGAGCATTTAGTCCATACGACTGGATGCGGGTCATCACTTGCATGATTTCCGTAGGCGTCAGATAGTTTTTATCCAGAAAATCTTTCATGTTTTCATAATGCGGCGCTGCCTCTGGGTCAGTGCGCACGAATTTCGCGTATTCAAACAATTGCCAGCCTAGTCCGTGATAGATCACTGATTCGTCAGTAGAACGCTCGTGCGTTGCCCGGAATTCTGAACTGATGGCATACATTAGCCCGAATTTCAATAATTGCCAAAAGCCATACTTTTGATAATGCTCGGTGTGCGCGATCTCGTGGGCCAGGATAGCTATCTGCGCGTCGAAAGGTAGATTTTTCATCAGAATAGGTTCCATACTTTCAGTACTCTCACTGCTGACGATCACCCGAAACTCCCAGTTTTTTTGGGCGCCAAACATAGTAAACAGATTCGGGCGCG
>CAZGAU010000312.1:0-3569 GCA_964523725.1 uncultured Saprospiraceae bacterium | reverse complement strand
CTTGTGTCCCCATTACAATTACGTCAAACCCTTGTTTTTCAGCCACACTGATAATTACATCAACGGTACCGCCTTTAATAATTTTGCTATCGATAGTTGAACCGGTTTTCAATTGAGGCTCGATTTCTTTTACCGTTTTTAAAAGCTCCTTTGCGGCGTCTTCCTGCATAAAAGATTCAACAGATTTAAAGCTTCCGGCGGAGCTATATACCTGATAAGCATGTAAGAGTGTGATCGCACTGCCGAAGGAATTGGCAAGATCAAGGGCGTAAGCCAATGCATTATTGGCATTTTCAGAAAAGTCGGTAGGTACGAGTATTTTTTTCATAGCTGTGTTGAATTCGATTTGAAAGTAAAAGTATAAGGAGTATTCCTGCCGATTCGGATAAATTTACAAATCTTCGGGCTTAAAAAATGCATGATATCCCGAAAAAAATGATATTAAAATTTCTTTCAATGTATCTACTGCCGGTACCTCTTTCTGAAGAATTACCTCTTCATCTATCACGAGTGCCGGGATACCGCTGATGTCGTATCTCATAAGTTGTTCTACGTCTTTCACTTCCTCCAGAATGACCTTCAAGTGGAGTTGTTCCAATGCTTCCAGCAGATTCTTCTTCAGAGCCTTGGTTCTGGATGAATCAACACCCAGAATTTTCAGCGTTGGGATTTCATTGTGATTATTTGCCTTGCTCATCAACTTGAGTCTTTTTCAATTGTTTTTCAAATGGCTCTTGGTTTGAAACATTTCTTTTTTCTTTGCAAGATTTCACCTGATACGCAAGGTCGAATGATATTCCAACTATTTGAATGATTTTTGTATCCGGAAGGGATGACTTTTGTCATTTTTTTATATTTTCATAAATATTTCTTTTGCAAATCTTACTAATGTGAAATCAGAACAAACTTTGCAACAACATTATTCGGATATCGTATTGAAACTCAATGCCATCATTGATACGGCTACCGATGGCATTATTTCAATTGATGAAAGCGGAACCATGGAAATGGTCAATGCGGCTGCTGCAAAGTTATTTGGCTACGAGATCAATGAATTATTGGGCAAAAATGTTCGCGTGCTTATGCCCGAGCCCGACTCCAGCAATCACGACGGCTATATGCAGAATTACATGCGTACCGGCGTGAAAAAAATCATTGGAATCGGGAGGGAAGTCACAGGCAAGCGCAAGGATGGTCATACTTTTCCGGTGCGGCTCAGCATTAGCGAGGTCAAATTGCACAGCCGGCGCATTTTTACAGGTATTTTGCATGATCTTTCCGAACAAAAAGCCGCTGAAAAAGCACTTCTGGAGGAAAAAGAACGAAATCAGCAATATCTTGATGTTGCCAACACCATTTTTGTAGTAATTGACAAGGAGAAACGCGTCACGATGCTCAATCGCAAGGGCTGTGAGGTGCTTGGCTATTGTGAAGATGAAGTATTGGGCGAGAAATGGTTCGATGTAGCGGTACCACCCGATGCACGCGAGAAAGTGCGCAATAGTTTCAAAAAAATGATGAAGGATGCGCCCGAACAGCTGGAATATATTGAATATGAAATCTTAAATCATAAAAATAATTATACCCGGTTGATCGCCTGGCGGAATTCGGTGATCCGGGATGACGAGGGTGAAGTGTCGGCTGTCATTAGCTCGGGCGTGGATATTACCGAACACCGCAAAGCCGAAGAACGCATCATTAAATTGAATGCCGAACTCGAACAACGCGTGGAACAACGCACCGAAGAACTGGCCGCCGCCGTGAATCAGCTTTTGAATACCAATAATCAGCTCAAGAAAGAAATTCAGGAACGGGAAGCTGCCGAAGCTGCACTCCGGGCCAGCGAGCAGGAAATCCGGAAAGCCTGGGAACGTGAGAAAGAACTGAGCGAACTGAAATCGCGCTTTGTATCTATGGCTTCGCATGAGTTTCGTACGCCGTTGAGCACCATTCTTTCCTCTGCTGATTTGATTGAGGCTTACAAACAATCGGAACAACAGGGAAAACGCGAGCGGCATACCAGCCGCATCAAATCAGCGGTGGTCAATTTGACCAATATTCTCAATGACTTCCTGTCGCTGAGTCGTTTTGAGGAAGGCAAAGTGCAAGTAAGTCCGGTTGAATTTGATATTACTGAATTTTGCAATGAAACCATCGACGAAATCAAGGTGTTGCTAAAACCCGGACAGGAAATTCATCATCGAAATAATGAGGTGCACGCGACCTTGTTTTTGGACAAAAAGATGTTGAAAAATATCCTGTTTAATATGCTGTCGAATGCTATTAAATACTCTGAGCCAGGACAACCTATTGATTGTCTGCTGGATATATCCGGTGAAGAACTTCAGGTCACAATCACCGACCGGGGCATCGGCATTCCGGAAGAAGAGCAGCAACATCTGTTTACACCGTTTTTTCGGGCGCATAATGTCGAAAATATTCAGGGTACTGGGCTAGGGTTGAATATTGTGAAGCGCTATGTAGATTTGATGCATGGCGATATTCGTTTTGAAAGTAGGTTGGGTAAAGGCACGACGTTTTACATAAATATACCATTGGCTAAATCAGGCGCCTAAATTTTTTTTTAAATCCAACTACCAAAGTTATTCTTTATTTTTGGGCTTACCGATCATTAAAATGCTTCCGATTTAAAATTTTTGAAGGAAATATGAAAAAAATTCTGATTATAGAAGACAATCTTGAGGTACGGGAAAATCTGGAAGAAATCCTGGAACTTTCCGGCTACGAAGTGATTGCTGCGGAAGATGGCACCGAGGGCGTGGATAAGGCGGTGAGCCAGCAGCCAGATCTGATCATTTGTGATGTCATGATGCCCAAACTCGATGGTTTTGGGGTGTTGAATATCCTGAGCAAACGCAGCGAAACTGCCGATATTCCTTTTATTTTCCTGACTGCCAAAGCTGAAAAGACCGACTTTCGCCGGGGTATGAATCTTGGCGCCGATGATTACATCACCAAGCCCTTCTACAAGGATGAACTGCTGGCGGTGGTGGAAGTACGCTTGCGCAAAAGCGAGCAACTGCGCAGTAAATTTGACCGCACGGAGCAGGGGCTTCAGGCGTTTATCAACGAAGCCCGCGGATTTGAAGAATTGAAAAAACTCTCGAACGAACGTAAGGTCAAGCTATTCAAAAAACGTGAAACACTTTTCGAGGAAGGCGATTATCCACGCTACCTCTATTTTATTAAAAGCGGCAAGGTGAAGGTCTTTAAAACCAACGACGATGGCAAGGAATACATCATTTCGCTCGCTACCGACGGGGAATTTGTGGGGTACGTGGATTTGCTGAAAGACTCCAAATACCAGGAATCTTCTGCGGCGCTGGAAGATACAGAGGTGAGCCTTATACCGAAAGAAGACTTTCAAACCCTGATGACCGCCAACCGAGATGTGGCTTCACAGTTGATTAAAATGCTGGCCAACAACATCTCCGAGAAAGAAGAGCAATTGCTGCAACTGGCTTATAATTCTGTGCGAAAGCGCGTGGCCAGTGCCTTGCTGCTCTTGCACGACAAGGAAGGCAAGAACGAATTCAGCATCCTGCGGG
>CAZGAU010000311.1:0-3569 GCA_964523725.1 uncultured Saprospiraceae bacterium | reverse complement strand
AATTCAAACATCATGCCTACTTCCTTGAAAATAAATCATGTAACCGGCTTTCTCCTGCTTGGTACTTTTCTGCTGCTAAGTGCCTGTGCGACCCAGCCGCCCCGGGAAAAGGGCATTTTCAAGGAAACAGATCTGGTGGAACTGGTCAAACTGGATCCGACTATCAAGCTTGACATTCGCTACGCGACGAGTAATAACCTGGTAGGCAGACCGGTGTACACCGAGGCGCGCGCTTTTCTGCAACGCCCGGCCGCTGAGGCATTGGTGCGGGTGAATGCAAATCTGAAGCCGCTGGGCTATGGGCTGCTGGTGTTCGATGGCTACCGGCCCTGGAGTGTGACCAAATTATTCTGGGATGTGACTTCCAAAGAAAACAAGAAATTTGTAGCCAACCCGAAAAATGGCTCCCGCCACAACCGGGGCTGCGCCGTGGATTTGACTTTGTACGATCTGACCACCGGCATGGAAGTGGAAATGACGGGCGTTTATGACGAGATGAGCGAGCGTTCTTACCCAGATTATCCTGGCGGTACCGAGCAGCAGCGTCAGATGCGGGACTTACTGCGCGCCAAAATGGAAGCCGAGGGTTTCACCGTGTATGAATACGAATGGTGGCATTTTGACTTCAACGACTGGCGATCTTACCGGATTACCAATGTGCCTTTTTCGGAGATTCAATAGCGATGCCTTGGTGCCTATTTATTCATTGGGCGTTTAGAAATAGTTATGCTGACAATAGACGTATCAATAATTCTATTCAAGTAGTCGGATAGTTTTACAGGCGACAGTTGAAAGCCAAATTAAGCTGACAATCAAATTTTTATAAAATACTTATTTTTACTTAAAATATTTACCATTTGAAAGCAAAAAATATTTTTATATTTAATTTTTTAGTAAACTAACTAACTATTTCCATGATGACACCTACAATCACTACCTGCGTTCTGCGCCTCATTCGGCTTGGAACGTTTTTCATTTTGATGATGGCGGGCATCACTTTAAGTGCACAATGCCCAACGCTGGTCTGGTCCGACGAATTTGATGGCAGTACGCTCGACCTGACTAAATGGACGCCGCAAATCGGCGATGGGTGCGACATTAGCCTCGACCTCTGCGGCTGGGGCAACAACGAACTGGAATACTATCGCGCGGAAAATGCTACCGTTTCTAATGGGACGCTTAAAATTACCGCCAAGCGGGAAAATTTTGGCAACCGGAATTACACCTCCGCTCGCTTGCGTACGATCAATAAAGGCGACTGGACCTACGGGCGTTTTGAAGCCCGCATGAAATTGCCAACAGGGCAAGGAATGTGGCCTGCCTTTTGGATGCTCCCCACCGACGAAGCTTATGGCTCTTGGCCGCAGAGTGGCGAAATGGATATCATGGAATTAATCGGTAGTAAACCGGAGGAGGTGCTTGGTACCATTCATTATGGCAATCCATGGCCTAATAATTCTTTTAAATCGGGTTATTTTGCTTTAAATAAAGGCACTTTTAATGATGATTTCCACACCTTTGCCATGGAATGGGAGCCTGGCGTCATTCGCTGGTACGTAGATGATTATTTGTATTCCACCAAAACAACCGCCGATGTGGCGCCCCTGCGTTGGCCTTTTGATCAGCGCTTTCATTTTCTACTCAATTTGGCCGTGGGAGGCAACCTGCCCGGTAATCCTAATGGTTCTACGGTCTTTCCGCAAACGATGGAAGTGGATTATGTTCGGGTGTACGATGGCAAATTTCCACACGTTACCGGCAAGCGTAAGGTGGCCAATCAGGCTCAAAATGAAGTGTATAGCTTGAATAATGTACCCGCAGGATCTACTGTAAACTGGGCTGTTCCGGCTGGTGCGACCATCATCAGTGGGCAAGGTACGAACAGTGTTACAGTAAACTGGGGAGACGCCGGAGGTGATGTGCTTGTTACGATTGGTAATGGTTGTTACAATAGACAAATTACACTGAATGTAGCCGTAGAGGCGCCTATTGCAAAGGAATTCAGCTTTGAAAACTTTGATCAAGCGCCTTTAATAACCAAGGTTTTTTCCTCCGGAACTTTGAATGAAGATGTTGCAAATCCTGAAACGAGCGGCATCAATATGTCTGCGCTTTGCGGGCGTTATGTACGCAATTCCAGCCAGCAGTACGATGTATTGCAATATTCTACTGCCGCTATTCCCAATGCGGCTGTCTATTTTACCAATCAGAAGAAATTTTATATGGATATTTATACCGATGCGCCACCTAATACACAGATTTTGTTGCAATTAGAGAACAGCGCTACCGCAGCGCCCGCCAATTATCCCACCGGACGGCATAGCCGTTACCAGGCTTTTACGACTGTGCAAAACCAATGGCAGCGCCTGGTCTTTACGCCGCTCGATCAACCTGATGCCAGTACGCCCGCTACTTCTGTAAACCAACTGATATTATTGTTTGCCTCCAATAGTTTTACTGGCAACACCTATTACTGGGATAATTTCGATAGTTATGGACCGGCAACGACCAGTGTTTCATCGAATATGCCTGCAAAGGGGATACAAATTACACCGAATCCTGCTGCTGAATTGATAACGATAGTAAATGATTTTAATCAATCATTAAACACGATTATTATTTATGATATGAGTGGACAGGAAATCCTTCGCCGAAAGGAACATATTCAGCCGAAAAGTAATTTGCAAATCGATATTTCCACCCTGCCTGCGGGCATGTATTTATTGAGCGGATGGAGTGCCTCCGGACAAACGGAGAGCCAGCGGTTTGTCAAATTTTAATAGCCTTGTTCTAAACTGGAACTGTTTGATGGCAGGGAAGACGGTTCCAGTTTTTATTCTGGTGATCTTTTTTAGAATCTTCAGCAAGATAGAATACCAAATATCAAAAAATATATGACCATCCAAACAATGATTTTATAACTTACGTTTGTCAAATCCAATATTTTGAACAAGTTCTTCGATGATTTTTATATTGATGTAATACTAAAGTTGATCAGGTGTAAATATTGTTTTGTAAAATAATGATTTTCAGTCTCTTGTATTGATGGCAATCTGTAAAATAACGAGTGAATAAATCATTTCAACTAAATATAATGGACTCCGATCGCTTGATTTTTACCAGATTTCAGGCTGCTGAATTTGAGCATTATGCCGGGCTGATGATGCATCCGGACGTAATGCGTTATATCACCGGCGAACCCCTTAGCCGGGAGCAGGCAGCGCAGCGTTTTCAAAAAGTAATGAAAGACAACGAAAGTCGTGCGGATATCGGCTGGTTTGGGGTTTATCATAAGCTTGATCAGGCCTTCGTGGGTCTGGCGAAGCTGGTGGATTTTGGCGACCATCGCGCCGAAGCGGGCTATGCCCTGTTGCCTGTGTATTGGGGGCAGCGGTATGCTTCTGAAATGTTGGAAACAATGGTGACCCTGGCAAAGAAAGTTGGTGAGTTTGATGCCTTGATCGGCGTGGTAGACCCGGAAAATGCGGCTTCGATCCGGATTTTGGAAAAACAGGGATTTACATTTTATGAATCTGTGCCGAGAGATGGCGAAACCGTGCATCATTACC
>CAZGAU010000310.1:0-3576 GCA_964523725.1 uncultured Saprospiraceae bacterium | reverse complement strand
AATGAAGGATTCATCATTCAAAGAAAAGAAAATTCCAACGATTCTTTATTTTTTTGGAGATTTCGGCCTTCTACAGATCAATGGACCAGAACCACTGCGCTGTCTATTCCTGCCGAAGCGAAAGAGCTCGATTCATACGCTGCTTTTGCTATTGAACAACACATTTTTATTTGTTTCTCAGGTCTGGAAAACAACTGTTGGACTTATGATTTGTCCTCAAATCAGTGGACAAGCTTCCGAAGCTTCTCCAATTTTTTCAGTACGAACAATTTTTACAAAATTGTTCCGCTCGCAGGCGCCTCGGTTGGCCAAAAAGGATATATCGTTGCACAACAAGGCAACACCCGCTATTTGCTGGAATATGATCCTGCTGTTAATATTTGGCGTAAGGTTTCTGGCTATCCTGAAAACCTTTTTCCCAACAACGCATCCTCCTTCTCTTTTCAGGGAAAGGTATTTTTTCTTTCTTTGATACCCGTTTATAACGAGGCATTTGAATGGAATCCTTCCGCTCAGACTAGTCGTCGATGGCCATTACCAACCCCACCGGCAAATATTTCAGTTTCTGGAGGGCAAGCACTCCCCCTCACCGATCGCATCTATTTCGCTATTGGCGGCAAGCTATACCAGTGGTTTCCGCGCTAAGCCTTATCTTTTTTGCCTTTTGCAAATAATTTCCCTACGTTCGCTTGTCTTACTATAAAACTCAAATTTTACAAGCGACATGAATTACAAACACCTGCTTCCCCTGGCGCTGGCCCTGCTGTGCCTGATGCCCTTAGCTTTTGCGCAACCGCTGACCGGCTTCACCGCCATCCGCAGCCAGCAAGAGCAAAAAATCGAAGAGTTATTCCTGAAACTTCCCGAATCCGAAAATTTTAAAAATCACCTCCGGCAACTCACGCTGGAGCCGCATCCCGCGGGCACGCCCGCCAACATCCGCGTAGCCGATTACATGGCACAAGCTATGGAAAAAGCTGGATTTAAAGTAGAACGCCCACCTTACGATATTTATCTGCCCACCGGGCCTGGCGAGGTAGCGATTGAAATCGTCACCCCGATCCGTATGCCATTGAACAACAAGGAGTACGTTCTGGAAGAAGATCCTTTCTCGGGGCACCCGGAAACCAATCATGGCTGGAATTCCTACTCCGGCAGCGGCGACGTAACGGCTCAGATCGTGTATGCCAACTACGGTACCAAGGAAGATTTCGAGCGCCTGGAAAAAATGGGTATTTCCGTGAAGGGTAAGATCGTAATCGCGCGCTATGGCGGTAATTTCCGGGGCTACAAAGCTAAATACGCCGAGGCGGCCGGCGCAGCCGGGCTGATCATTTATACAGACCCCGAAGATTCGGGCTACATGCGGGGGCTGGTATATCCTGAGGGTAAAATGTTTAGTGAAAGTACGATCCAGCGCGGTTCGGTGCTTACGCTTGATTATACCGGCGATCCGCTGACGCCTTTTGAGCCGGCATTACCACTCGATAGCGATCAAAAAGTAAATCGGCTGAAACCTGAAGAGGTAAAAGGCTTTCACACTATCCCGGTAACGCCGATCGGCTACGGCGCAGCGAAAGAAATTCTGGGCAGAATGACTGGACAACCCGTACCTGTGGAATGGCAGGGCGGCCTGCCATTCACTTATCGTCTGGAAAGTGGGGAGAAACTCACCGTCCGCTTGAAAGTCAATCAGCCCAAGGGCATGGTACGCATTGAAAATGTAATTGGCACACTGGAAGGCAGCGAATATCCGGATGAATGGATCATTGTGGGTAGCCATTACGATGCCTGGGAATTTGGCGCGACCGACCCCAACAGTGGCACGGCTATGCTCCTCACCCTGGCGGATGCACTGGGTGAAATGGCCAAGCAGGGTTATCGCCCTCGCCGTACGATCAAAATTGCCCACTGGGACGCCGAAGAGCATGGCATTCTTGGCTCCACCGAATGGGTGGAACAATTGCGCGATGAATTGAATCAAAAAGCAGTGGCTTATTTCAACGCCGATGGCGCTTGTTCCGGCTTGAATTTTGGCAGTTCGGCTTCGCCTTCGCTGAAGTCTTTGATCATAGAAGCGACCAAGGTAGTGCCTTATCCGAAAAGCAATCAAACCGTTTACGAACACTGGCTGGAACGCGCCAGCGACAAAGCCAAGGGGCCCAACATCGGCAATCTGGGCGGCGGCTCCGATCACCTGGCATTCTACGCGCATGTAGGCGTGCCCAGCGGCGGCATCAGCATGGGCGGCCCGACGATGTACCACTCGCTTTACGACAATTTTCACTGGTATGAAACCGTGGGCGAACCCGATTTTGTATCTGGACCAACCATTGCTAAAGTAATGGGCATCATGTCTTTACGCATGGCGAATGCCGATATTTTGCCTTATGACGTAGCTCGCTATGGTATTGATTTAAAAACCCATTTGGCTACTGCCGAAAAAGAAATCAAAACTTATCACCAGCCTTATTCGGCAAAAAACATGGTAGCGCAGGCGGACTTGTTGCAAAAAAATGGCGAGGTTTATCAGCAACTACTGGCACAAAAGCTCAACAGCAAAGGTTTAAACAAGCCGGCTTTAGAGGCGATCAACAAAACCCTGATTTCGCTGGAACGTTCATTTATCGATGAGAAAGGTATGGCTTATGGCGCGTGGTATCGCTCTTTGTATGCTTCATCCGATCCGTATAGCGGTTATGCTTCCTGGATGTTGCCGGGTTTACTGTATGAAGCTTCTTTAAAATCAACGGAGAATCTGCCGGATTTGGAACAAAGATATATAGCTGCTTTCAAGCGCTTGGATGCAAAAATCGGTGAATTGAATAATCAGTTGAAGAAATTGAAATAAAAAGTGTGATGGGGTAATGGGGTACCGGAATATTTCAACATTCCAAACCTCCACTACTCCATCATTCCAGTTTTTTTAACCCTGAACTTTCGCCATTGCGTTGACTTCTGCATTGATCGCTTCCACTTCGGTGCGAACTGCTTCCAGTTTTTGTGTCAAACCGTCGTACTTCGACTTGGCATTGTTGATCGCTTTTCCAATGTTTTCGATCTGTAGTTCCGCATTCTCCGGAAAACCTTCTCCCAGTTCCGCTGCTTTTTCCAGCGCAGCCATTTGGGCTTCAAGGTTGGCCAAAGGTCTCGCTGCATCGCCAACGCCCTGCATTACCACGATCACATTGTTATTGGCAGCTTCCATACGAGTACGCAGGTCGGTAATCTTTGTCTGCATTTCATCAGATAAAGGCCCCGTTTGAGCACCTGCCAGCGAGTCCAGACGGAAGCTTGCCGTCTGCAATACATTTAGCGTATTACCCGTAGCCTGGGCAATACCTCGCGCATCCGCATTGGCGGTTTGCCATTCCGTAGTCAGAGAATTGACTTGCTCTTTCAAGTCTTCGGTCTTGTCACCGCATGCCGTGATCAGCACGATCGCCAGTACGCTAAAAAGTATTTTTTTCATAAATCGTTGTTTTTGTATGATTTTTGCGCTGCGAAATTATAAAAAGCCCTCCAACTTCCAAACCCTAAACTTTTGAACCTTGAACTTTTGAACCTTGAACTTTT
>CAZGAU010000309.1:0-3629 GCA_964523725.1 uncultured Saprospiraceae bacterium | reverse complement strand
GCCTTTTTCCCAAATTAAAACAATCTAACCTGTGATGAAAAAAACGTTCAAATTTCACCTTGTACTGTTCCTGTTATTTACTGCATTTGCAGCTTTTGCCCAGGAAAAAGTAACCCTGAGCGGTCATATCCGCGACGCCAGCAACGGCGAGGAACTTATCGGTGCGGCGGTCTTTATTCAAGAACTCGGCACCGGTACATCTACCAATGCTTACGGATTTTACTCACTTTCTGTTGCCCCCGGCAATTATCAGATCGTACTGAGTTATCTGGGTTTTCAGACCAAAACCATGGGCATTACGCTCACCGCAAGCAAAGTGCTGGACATTGAACTAGAGCCGGAAGGGCTTGTCATTCAGGAAGTTGTAGTAACCGCTAAGGAGGCGGATCGCAACGTGAAAAATATCGAGATGAGCGTAGAAAACCTGAGCGCTGCCCAGATCAAAAGAATTCCCCAGGTGTTGGGCGAAGCCGACTTGATTCGCAGTATTCAGTTGCTACCCGGCGTAAGTACCGTAGGCGAAGGCGCGACGGGCTTCAACGTGCGCGGCGGTAACGTGGACCAAAACCTCATTCTGCTGGATGAAGCCACGGTTTATAATTCTTCGCACCTGTTCGGACTTTTCTCGGTGTTCAATGTGGATGCGGTAAAAGATGCGAAATTATACAAAGGCGGCATTCCAGCCAAATACGGCGGCCGCTTGTCTTCGGTGCTGGATGTGCGCCAGCGCGACGGCAACAAGAAAAACTTTGCCATGAACGGCGGTTTGGGTCTGATTTCCAGTCGTTTAACGCTGGAAGGTCCGATTCAAAAGGACGAGAGTTCGTTTATGATCGCGGGACGCCGCTCTTACGGGGATTTGTTTTTGAAATTTAACGAAGACCTCAAGGATAACGTCGTCTATTTTTATGACCTCAATGCCAAAGCCAACTTCAACATCAGCGAAAAGGATCGTTTGTACCTCTCGGGCTATTTTGGAAAGGACGTATTCAATTTTGGAGACGACTTCTCCTCGGATTGGGGCAATGCGACCGCTTCGCTCCGCTGGAATCACTTGTTTTCCGATAAACTGTTCTCCAATTTTACCGCGGTGTACAGCGATTACGGCTACTCTTTCGGGGTGCCGGAAGGCGCGCAGGCGTTCGACTGGGATGCCAGTATTTTCAACTACGTGCTGAAAGCTGACCTGAGTTATTTCTTCAGTCCCAAAACCAAGCTTGACTTCGGCGCGGAGGGCAATATTTATCGCTTTCACCCGGGCTTGGCCAGAGGTGTAGGCGATGAATCGATTTTTAATGAAATTGACATTCAGCATAATCATGCTTTGGAAAGCGCGGTGTACGTAAGTTTTGAACATGAACCGATCCGTAATCTGACCCTGCAGTACGGTTTGCGCTACTCTTTGTTCCAGAGAATGGGCAAGGAAGATGTCTATTTGTATGAAAACGGTGTGCCGACCAGCAAAGAAGCTATTATCGACACCATTTCCTACGATTCATGGGAACCGATCAAAACGTTCACCGCACCGGAGCCGCGTTTTTCCGCAAATTATGTCATCAACGACGCCAATTCGGTGAAATTCAGCTACAACCGCATGCAGCAGTACATCCACCTGGTGTCCAATACGACTTCGGCTACGCCCATCGACATCTGGACGCCCAGCGGCACTTATATCAAGCCCGCCACCGTGGATCAGATCGCCTTCGGTTACTTCCGTAATTTCCAGAACAACACCTACGAAGCTTCCATCGAAGGTTTTTACAAAAACTTCCAGAATCTGCTGGATTTCAAGGATGGCGCGGAGTTGCTGCTGAATGAGACATTGGAAACCGAACTCCTTACCGGCGACGGTCGTGCCTATGGTCTGGAACTCTCGGTTCGCAAAAACGAAGGCATTCTCACGGGTTGGATCAGCTATACCCTGTCGAGATCGGAGCGCAAAGTGCCAGGCATCAACAACGACGAGTATTACCCGTCCAATTACGACAAAACCCACGATCTGTCGATCACCGGTAACTGGAAAATCAATGAAAAGTGGAGCTTGTCCGCCAATTTTGCTTACGCTACTGGCCGCCCGATCACGTATCCGGCTTCGCGCTATGAATATGACGGCATTATCGTACCGCATTACGGCAACCGCAACGGCGCGCGCACCCCGCACTATCACCGCCTGGATGCCGGTGTGAATTACACGCCGAATAAAAACCCGGAAAAGCGCTGGACCAGCTCCTGGGATTTTGGAGTGTATAATTTGTACGCCCGCAAAAACGCTTATTCGATCTTCTTCCGCCAGAATGAGGACAATCCCCTGCAAACAGAGGCTGTCCGGCTGTCGGTATTCGGAAGTGTGCTGCCTTATGTGACGTATAATTTTTCATTTTAAACCATTAAGTGCGGCGCATTTTATAAAATGTGCCACACTTATTCACTTAATATTAAACAAAACATCATGAAAAATATAATTTTCTTATTATCCTTATTAACTTTATTCATTACCAGCTGCCAGGATGTGGTCAATCTTGATCTGCCCGATGGCGATACCTTACTTGTGATTGACGGCTGGATCACCAATCTCGAAGGCGAAAAACAAGTAAAACTCAGCGCCACCGCCAATTATTTTAATAGTAACCAAACCCCGAAGGTCAGCGGCGCTACCGTTATTTTATATAATGAAACCGGCGTGGTGGATACTTTGCAGGAAAAATCAGCCGGCATTTATGTAACCGAGCACGTGGGCAAAGTCGGTTCCAGCTATCATATTTACATCCGCACCGCGCAGGGCGAGGAGTTCGAATCCCGGCCGGAATTGCTGAAGCCCATCTCGTCTATCGACAGCATTTATTATGAATTCAAGGAAGAAACCGCCTTTCAGGACGAGGGTTATTATGTAAAAATCGACACCTGGGAGCCGGCCGGCGCGGGCGATCATTACCGCTGGAAACAATATGTAAATAATGAATATCAAAACACGCCTTTTGATATCATAATTGCCAGTGACCAGTTTGTGGACGGCAACCCGATCATCGGCATTGAAGTGAACTTTGAACCGCTGGAAGTAGGCGATACCTTCCGCGTGGAGCAATTATCCATTTCAAAATCGGCGTACGATTTCTTTTTGAAATTGCAGCAGCAGACCGCCTTCGTGGGTTCGCTGTTCGACACGCCGCCCGCGGCTTTGCGCGGCAACATCATCCGCCTGGATAAATCCGCCGGACCCGATGCCCTGGGCTATTTCGGTGCTTCCGCCGTGGCTACTGCCGAAATTACGATAGAAGAATAGAATATATTTAACATGAGTCATCCCGAATTTTGCTGCACTCGTCCCATCGGGACGTAATATTGGTAGAAATGATCTTTTGTGCCGATTTGCATGCCGTAGGTATGCTTTATAATGCGTACCGATGGCACGCCGAGACGTGTTTCTTTGCAAATATCTACCGATATTTTGCCCCTAACGGGGCATTTTCAAAATTCGGGATGACTTATGTTAATTCTCTCACGCAGAGCGCTTGCGTGGGGGATTTTTTTATCAAAAAAATTCAAGGAAATAGGTAAATTTGAAAAAATATATGGCATAACCACGCAATATTGCGACAACACAAATGTTGTAGCCAATTAAAAGATGAAAG
>CAZGAU010000308.1:0-3733 GCA_964523725.1 uncultured Saprospiraceae bacterium | reverse complement strand
GGAAGTCAGCGCGCTGATCGACCCGGAAATGCTGGTGGAGATAGAGGTGACGGCGGTGTTTTAGTTATCATAAAAAAGCCCTCACAATATTACATTGCAAGGGCTACCGGTTTTTTGGAGTGTATAATAATTAAATTATCGGATCATTATAATTGGGCGACTCACGACCTGATCATTTATTCGAAAACCTTAGGAATAAAGCCTTAGTTATAAAAGGTCACAAGTACTTGACCCTGGCTTGAGAGGCGAATGCTTAGGTCGATCGAAATTGTTAACATCTGGTATCACTTTGCACCCAACGGAATTAAATACCCCAACGCAAAGCTCAACGCGCGGTTGTATCCTTTATCGCCTTCGGTTTCATCTTCACTTACGGCACTCAAGCCTAAATTATACCGGGCATCCAGGAATAATTTCCCGCTTCCTACATTTGCACCAACGCCTGCCCCAAAGCCGAGGCCAAATTCAAAGCGTTTGAAGCCGTCTTCGTCATTGAATTCTATATCGGCATCCTCCGAGAACATATTCACTACTTGCCCATTTACCTTGAAGGTAAGCGTAGCTTCACTATTGCCACTCATCGCATAACCTAAGACCGGACCGGCGAGCAGGAAAAAATCTATATTACCAGTTTCAAGTATATACTTTCCAAAAACCGGAATTGCCAGGTAATTTAAGAACACAGAGCCCTTACCTTCTTCTACATATTCATCATTCCCAATTAATTCAGTCTCTGAATAGTCGCCCTCTACTCCTTTTCGGATGTAATTAAGTTCCGGTTGCAAAGCAACAGCATTGGATATGCGAATTTCTAAAGGAATACTGATATCTACACCGAGAAGATTAGTAATATCTTCTCCGCTTTCTGAATCGAAATCTATTTTTGCGAGACTGATTCCGCCTCTGAGACCTACGGAAAGTTGAGCAGATGAAGTAATTGTAATGCATGTCAAAATGCAAATAATAAAGGTTAATGCAGCGTTTTTCATAAGCATTGGAGTTTAATTGTTAGTTAATAATTTTATTAATTTGATTTTGATCCTAAGGTTTTGAATTGGCTCAAATTCCTGGCAGCTTTCAGAATATCTTTATGCATACTAAATAAAAAATCTGGCGCTCCGTCTTTGTTATTACTAAGCGTATTTGAAGCAATTGCAATAGTAACATTGTCCTTGGGGTGGTGAAAAACCAACATTCTGTTGCCCAGGAAATAATAACCACCTCCGGCTGTGCCAAAGGCGAGTTCTTGATCTAGGATTAATTTTTCCAAGCCTATTCCAGTGTGATAATCTTCTGAGCCTCGAAGCGGATTCATCATTGTCATCAGCGCGAAAGATGCCGGCTGCAGGATTTGCCCCGATACCAGTGCTCTTACAAATTTTGCCGCATCCGTGGGCGTAATCAATAAATTACTACTTCCCCAACATGCTTTTAAATAAGCATCGGTCGAGGGGTTTTTCGAATGGTCAATCAGCTTATTATGAGCATAATACCATCCTCCGGCAATTTGATTTTGATAGGATTCGTAGCCACCCCAAAATGTGTTTTTCATTTCCAAAGGTTTCCACAGCTCTTCGCGTAGTAGCTGATAAAGCGGACGTTTCATGATGTGTTCAATGATGATTCCTAGAATTAGATAATCAGTAGGATTATAATATTGCAATGTTGTGCCGGGAGTATAAATATTTGGTTTTTTGAGCCATCGCTCGACGATGAATAGTGGTGTTATTTTTTCTGGCCTTAATGCCGTTAGATCATCTTCTAAATCAGGATGCAAGAAAATATTGTATATGCCACTTGTATGGGAAAGCAACTGTCGAATGGTGACGGTTTTATTAATAAACTTCCCCGGATTTAAATATTGTTCGATCGGTGCGTCAAGATCAATTACATTTTTTTCCTGCAACAGTAAAGTCAAAGTAGCGAGATAGAGTTCTGTGGAATTGCCGGCGAAAAAGAGCGTAGAGTCCGTAATGATCTTTCCTTTTCTGCCTATGCCAAGGGTGTAATTATATACCTTGCCATCTGCTAAAATGATTGCCAGGGAAACGCCTTGAATTTTTTGTTCAAGACAAGTACTACGGACAATTTCTTCTACGGCATGTTCAAGAACTAATTTTTTCTCCGATTGAGCAGCTATTGTCACATGCGCAATCGTCCAGATACAAAGCGTCAATAGTTTTAGGTGTTTCATGGTTTTGAGGTTTTTTGATCCAAATCAAAGGGACTAAGTGTTTGTTTTGAATCGGGTTTCTATTTTTTGTAAAATGAACATAATACTCATAATTTCATGCAAGCGAAGTTTTGTCTTATATGTCGAATACTTCAAATATCCGACTAAGCAGAGAGGGATGCTGGTAACATACCTGCAAAAGTTGGTAAAATAATTGCATGGGGTGCCTGGTGACCTTAAATGCAAGTAACTTTGGCGAGAAAATACGGGTTAATGTAAATAATAAGTCTGTTAGGTGTTTCTCATCTCGCTCGGCAACTTACCAAATTCAGCTTTAAACTTTTTGGTGAAATAGGACTGATCTTTATAGCCGACTCGATAAGCCGCTTCGCTGACAGTCAGGTCGGTAGCCTGCAGCAATTCCTGAGCTTCGTGCACGCGCACATGATGCATAAATTCACCGGTTGCTTTGCCCGTCGTTGCTTTGAGTTTCCGGTGAACCTGTGATTGTCCAAGATTTAGCGCTATGCAAAGCTCCGGACCCCAGAAATTTTCGTCACTGATATTCGCTAAAATAATCTCCCTGGCGCGCTGTACAAATGGGTCTTCCGCTACAGATGCTGCCGTTGAATCCTGCCGGTAATAGGCTTGCAATTTTTGGCGTGTATCAATGAGATTGCGCACGCGGGTGCGGAGTTCCCGTTCGTCAAATGGCTTGGCAATGTAGTCATCGGCGCCGTAGGTCAGTCCTTCGATTTTAGAATCCTGGTCAGCTAATGCCGTCAGCAGAACGATGGGGATGTGGCTGGTCAGTTCATTTGTCTTGAGTTGCTCGGTCAGCTCAAAGCCATCCATTTCCGGCATCATTACATCGCTGAGGATGAGATCGGGCACATGCTCAATTGCTTTAGCCAAACCTTCCTGACCATTTGGCGCATGTAACAAACGGTATTCATTATACAAAAAGCGCTGCAATAGAAATACGACATCAGCATTATCTTCGACAATCAGCACGAGGGGCTTCTCCAAATTGTCAGTCATATCGCCGGCTACAATTTTAGTATCTGAATTATCATTAAAATCTTCTGTTTGCAAGGCTTCCCGGTGAGGCGCTTCACGCTTAATAGGTAGCATGACCGAAAAAGTTGTGCCCTTTTCTACTTCGCTCGTCACGGAAATATTGCCTTCCATCAACTTCACCAATTCCTGCGTTAGCGCCAACCCAATGCCCGTGCCTTCGCTGGGGCGCTCCGAAACTTGGTAAAAGCGATCGAAAATGTGTGGCAGGTGCTCCGCGCTGATGCCTGCACCCGTGTCGCTTACCTTTAGTTGCAACTGCCCGTTCTGCCTAGTTACCTGCAGCTTGATCTGTCCGCCCGTCGGCGTGAATTTGATCGCATTACTTAGCAGGTTCGTGACGATTTGCCGGATGCGCTCGGGGTCGTAATCCATGACGATCTCGGTTTCTGAGGTCTCGAAGACCAGTTCGATATCTTTCTGGGCAGCGGCAGAGTGAAAGGATTCCAGCAGGTATTTCAGGTAGTAAATGATGTCATCCTG
>CAZGAU010000307.1:0-3742 GCA_964523725.1 uncultured Saprospiraceae bacterium | reverse complement strand
TCCGCTTGCGCCGGACTGTCTCTACTTTTCACAAATTATAAAACAACGCGCGCTACCGCCGGATTGCATCCGGTGGTTTCTATTTGCCGGTCTGCGACCGCTTGCAGTCGCTATATTCTATTCCAGTAACAACACCTCCAAAATACCCTTACCATGCAAGTAATTGCATGTACTGCTGTATAACCAATGCGCCGGTTATGCTACCAAACCCTTTCGTACCGGGGCATTCAAAGAGATACAGAAACCCTTTAAGCTACTAAAAGTAACTTTATAAACTTCTTGAGGTAACCTCTTGAAGTTATTTAGCATCTGGCTTGAACCTTTGGAGGTTCAGTTTACAACTTTATTAACTTCATAAAAGAACCTATACTGGTTAAAACTTTAACCTGGTCTAGCATCTTTATTGAAGTTGGGGAGGTGCTGCTTTGAAGCTGTATAACATGAATCCAGGACCTTTACAGGTTAAAACCTCCACCTTATCCAGCATCTTTATTAAAGCTGATTAACTTCAATATTAAACCTGCAAAAGTTAAAAGTTGAACCTTTATAACATGAAATCAAGACCTTGATAAGTTCTTTAAGTTAGGTAAATAGCTTATTTGAAATAATGCCGCACGATGTCCCGTACAATAACGCAGGAGAGATTTGAAGGAAAAATTCCTGCGCTGATCTTGAGGCGTTTTTTATTTGCGGTACTGCTTTTTGACTCCCATCCCCGCCGATGCTCTTCTCAAACTCGACAATTTGTAAGCACCTCTCCATTGACATAAGACCGCATTATAGTCTACCAAGTCCGCTGCAAGCGGCTCGAAGAAGACGTGAAAATAATAAATCCATAATATTGCTTAAACTACCTTATCTTACAGACGGGTAATCGAAGGTATAGTACAGCGCATAACTTACACTTGCCTTTCCGATTTTATTCCTCCGCTATTCATTCTTATGTAATTGGATCCAGAACCTCCTGTTTTGGAAAAAACACTGCCCTTTTTCACCTAGTATAGCCGGGGTGGCAAGGGGTAATAACAATCGGCTAGATAACATTCAATACAAACATACATGGAAAACAAAAATTTTACTTTTGGGAGCAGCCGCTACTGGTTACTCACTTTACTACTTGTGATGGCTTTTGCCTGGCATACCTCGGCACAGATCGTGGTGGATGATTGTAATACCGGAGGATTCAGTATCACTGGTCCTAATACGGACTTAGATAACCACCCCGCTTCGGGAGCCATCGGAGGATCGAGAGATGTTCAGATTAAAAATTCAAATGCATTTGGTACCGCAAGCCTGAACACAGCAAACGGCTATATCAATATAGATCCCAATGTGAGCGGAGGAAACTTTTTTACAGACACCTATGATATTGGATGGGGCGACAATGATGTTCTTGGCGGCAGCGATTTGAACCTGGACGCTTCAAACCACGACCGGATCGTCGTATCGCTCGTAAGAGCGCCCTGGCTTTATGGTGATATAACTGTCAGAATTAATAATGCCCAAGATCCGGATTATTCCAGCGCTTCTATAAAGCTCAACGGAAACAGGAATTATACTTTTCTTTTTTCCGATTTCGCGGGTTTGGACCCTGCTGATATAGATGGCATTTCCATCGGATTTTCAGGGGTCGTTCCCGACACTTTAATTCAGATCGGCTCCGTAATCATCAATGGAAGTCCATTTGATGCGTGTCCCAATGACCCAAATAAATTAACGCCCGGATCCTGCGGCTGCGGTACACCCGATACGGATTCCGACGGGGACGGTACGCCCAATTGCGATGACCTTTGCCCGAATGATCCAAACAAAACTGCACCCGACGCTTGCGGCTGTGGTATAACTGATACGGATTCCGACGGTGATGGCACGCCTAACTGTAATGACCTTTGTCCGGATGATCCGACCAAAACAGCCCCGGGTACCTGTGGCTGCGGAGCCGGTACAGATTCCGACGGTGATGGCACGCCTAATTGCGATGACCTTTGCCCGAATGATCCCAATAAAACAGCCCCCGGCGCTTGCGGTTGCGGCACCCCCGATACGGATTCCGACGGGGACGGTACGCCCAATTGTAACGATGGCTGCCCCAACGACCCGAACAGCATTGCCCCCCCGGGCGACTGTGGCTGCGGCGGAGCAGGGGCGGATTCCGACGGTGATGGCACACCCAATTGTGAGGATAACTGCCCGAATACAGCCAACTCCAGCCAGGCTGATACGGACTGTGACGGCGTAGGCGATGTATGCGATGTATGTCCTGGTGGCGATGACTCAATAGACAACAACGGCGACGGTCGGCCTGACTGCAAATATCCGCCTGCCTTTAATAAAATTATTGCGGAGTGGAAGTGTGGTAATAATAAAGTTTACGTCTGTCATAAAAATGCCAGAGGCATTACCAACACCTTGTGTATCAATAAAAAGGATATTTATGCCCACTTGGCGCATGGTGATTATTTAGGACCTTGTGGCAGCACACCCTGTACCGGCTCGCTAGTCGGCGAAGATGCCGGCGACCGTGATTTGGCAGTTGTAGAACACAACCACGCCATACCTGATGAAGCTTCGCTTTTCCCCAACCCTGCCGCTGCCGAAGCCTGGCTTGACCTGTCGGCATACGAAGGTATAAGCTGCATCGTGCGTTTGACAGACCTACATGGAAAATTGTTAAAGCAATTCTCCATTGCTGAAGCCGGACACGAACCTTTGCGCCTCGACTTGAGCGTACTGGCAGCAGGCATGTATTTTGTGCAGGTGCGAGCAGATGGATACGCGGTGGAAACCCTCAAACTGGCGGTAGAAAAAAGGTAAAACCTGCATCAGACTATCCTATGTAACTCAACCGGTCTTCGCAGCAGATATTGCTGCGGAGACCGGTTTTTGTTGTGGTGCCGTTAAAACAGCGTAGAGCAGCCAGAAAAGAAGTCCGGCTACCCTATGGTATATGAGGAAGCAGCTCCGTCCCCGCCGTGTTCCTGCGGAGACTTGGCAGAGACGAGATGGGAAGTTTGTGCTTGAACCCCTGTCGTTGCTGAGTCAAAAGTTATGTTACCTGTTACCTGATAGTGAATATGCAGGTTGTATGACCTATAATAATAACGGCAGGATGTGGAGAATAAACTATTTCTGCCTACCTTCGCACCCGATATCCTGAACGGAGAAAGTGCGGGGCCGGTACCCTTGTTGTTTTTCTGCGAAGGCTGAATCTCTTAAATATGATCTTTTTTCAATTATGACTATTGCGCCCAATACCGTCGTTTCTATTACTTATGTACTCCGGGAAGCACATGCTGCCGGTACTGTGATCCAGGAAGTTGATCCGCAGGAACCCTTTTTTTTCTTGTTTGGACAGGGGCAGCTTTTGCCTGATTTTGAAGCCAATATACAAGGCAAAAAAGAAGGTGATAAAGTGGCTTTTTCCATTGACCACTCCAATGCATATGGCGAGTATGACGAGGAACAAGTGATTGCTCTGCCTAAGAGCAGCTTTGTCATCGATGGCAATGTAGCAGAAGAATTCCTGCGAATCGGCGCGATGATCCCCTTGCAAACCCAGGATGGGCATCAACTCACGGGCATTGTGCGCGAAATTGGCGAAGAAGATGTCAGGGTAGATTTGAACCACCCTTTGGCTGGTAAAGACCTTCACTTCTCGGTAGAGGTGCTCTCGGTGCGCCCGGCTACGCCTGAAGAAATTGCCCACGGCCATGTGCATGGCCCCGGTGGGCATGCGCATTAA
>CAZGAU010000306.1:0-3743 GCA_964523725.1 uncultured Saprospiraceae bacterium | reverse complement strand
GAAACTTGGATAACAATAGGCTCGCTCACTGCCGATCGACCCTTTTTTTGGTCCCCCGTTGTTGTTAGTGATAATTTTGAGGGTGAAACAGGGGCCATTCGTGGCGAGGAAGGCGGCCAATTTCCCATCGTCCCGGGCCTTCCTGGTTCGCGAAGATATTGGGGCGGTAACGACGTCGGGACGTCAGCTGGACCGACCATCCCCTAAGGCCGTCGCGGTGCTGGCGCGGAGTCTATGCCGATTTGGCTTGTTTAGCCCTCCATCGGGCTTGACGAGTGCGCGGGCCGATCGAGCCGCCAGACTCTATGCAGAGGCCAACGCGCCTTATCGTTCCGCCGATTTCCTAGTCGTGCGCGGGATCGCCGGCTACGGCGTGTGGTGGTGGGATAGCGATCTCGTTCGGGATCTTGCACCGAACTGGGCCTACGATCCTGAGCGTATTGTTCCGGAGACCTTGCTTTATCCATCCGGCGAAGGATGGCGGATATTGGCGCTCGACGACGGCTACGAGGCTCAGTATTGGCGTGAGTTCACGCTTGTCGTCTCGGTGTGGCGCCGTCGTTCGTTTTCTGGCGACCAGTGGTCAGCGTTGCTGGCTTCGGCGGTCGCGGCGGGGGACGAGGAGCAGGTTGGTTTGCCTGAGCCCACCCAGGTGCGTGCCGACCTGCGCGCGTTTAGTTCTCTGGCTCGCGTGCGGTCTCCGCCCGGGTGGAAGACTGCCGAGCGCATCGGCTGGAGCGGTGCGGCGCTGTTTGGCGCTGCCGCTTGTATCTTCATGGCCGGGGCGGTGCGCCATGAACTCACCGCGCGCCACTATCAATCAGAGCTTCAAAGGCTGACGCCTGCGGTCGCTGAAGATCAAAATTATCGCCAAGACCTTGAGACGCTGCAGCAATTGGCATTGGAGCTCCAGCGTCCCAATCCGCTTCTTGTCGTCACGCGCGCACTGAGGGGCGTTCAGCCTCTTGGGGCTACGCCGCAGGGTTGGACGGTTGAAGACAATCGCTTTCGCCTGGAGACGACCCAAGACGCTCAGGCGCCGGTTGAACGACTAGCGGCGGCGCTTGAGGCACAAGATTGGCTCTATAATGTATCGGCTCAGACCGACGGTGTAACCGGGCGGACGACCTTTAACGCCGATATCTGTGGCTCGATAAATCGCGCAACATGTCTTGCGCAAGCTGAAGCGAGCGCGCCGTGACCGGGGGGCTTGCAAGACTCTGGCGTGACCAGTGGCGTCCCGCGATTGAAAAGGCGTTGGGACCTGGCGTCGTTGCGCCCTCACCGCGTGAACGCGGTCTTGCCGCGCTGCTTGGGGCGACGATGGCAGGGTACCTGTGCCTGCTTGCTTATGACTATTCGCTTGGTGCGCGTGACCGAGCAGAAACGGCAATCGTCGCCTTTGAGGCTCAGCGCCGCGACAACGAGATCTCGCATCAAGATTATAGCTACCTCGTTGATCGCGAGCTGTCGCGCGCACGCGCTCATTCCTTTGAGGGCCAGACCTTTGCGATAGCCCGCATATCCGCGCAGGCAGATGTTGAAACCATGCTGCGAGAGGCAGGCGTTGAAGCGGGGCGTGTTGCTACCGATGAGGCCATTGAAGGGGAAGGCCGGCTGCGGACGGTGGTTTTGACCATTGATGCGCCTTTCGCCTGGCCATCCTTTGTCAGCTTCGTCGAGGCCTTGTCGCAATCACCGCGCAGCTTCGGGGTGGTCTCCGTTTCGGTCGATATGCGCTCGGTGCGGCCGACCTTTCGGATGCGCTTGCGCGCAAGTCTTATGACCGGCAGTGAGGCCTGACGCATGTCCGCGAGCGTGTGGGGATATGCTCTGGTTTGCCTCATCGCCGTGGGCGGGGGTTGGGTGCTTGCGACCCCGCCAAGCAATGACGGGCTGGTCGCACCGACGACGCGGGTGCGTGTCGCGTCTTATGAGCGTGAGGGTGCACAACTTTCGATGGCGCTGGGCGATTTCAGCGCGCTTGGCTATGTTGCCCCAGCGACGGGGCCTGAAAGCGCCGAGATGGTCGTGCCTCAAGTCGATGTTGCATTCGCGTTTCGACGTGACCTGACGGCCATTGTCAAAACCAGATCGCGCACAATCGTTTGGGTGGTTGATCGCGAGACAGGCGATCGACGCGCGCTCCGACGCGGCAGTGTCTTCATGGATGATTGGCGCATCGCCTCTATCGAGGACCAAGAAATCGTTCTGCGGCGTGAGAATGAAGAGCGGCGGGTGTCGATTGTTGGTGCGCCGCCGGCGCCGCCGACGTCAGGATAAAAGTGCGCAAAGCGCTTGGTGGGGTTTGGAATGAAACGACAGGGCGAGAGCCGTAACAACCGTCTGATGGCCAGCGTGCCGATCATGCTTATACTTAGCGCGTGCGTGTCGCCGCAATTGGTCGTGCGGCCAATGCCGCGATCTGATGGCGTATCTGGCGCCGGTGGTCATGCGCCGGATGTGGCAAGCACTAATGTGCAGTCGCAAATCGAAATGTTGCGCACTGAGCGAGTGCAGCAGAGCTCTACGGCGCCTCAACAACGGGCCGCGCCGGAGATTTCGATCGACCAGATCGAGGCGCTCGTCGGCGATGAGCAAGTTGAGGTGACGTTGCCTGCGCAGCCCTTGCCGCAATTTGTCGATACGGTTTTCGCGCAGGTACTTGAGACGCCCTACACATTGGGCCCCGGCGTGGTGGAACGCCAAGAGGTTGTCGCCTTGAGAGGCTCAGTCTCGGTGTCAAAGCGCGCGTTCTTCCAGATGGTCCAAACCGCGCTCCGTGATTACGGTGTCGCACTTTCGATTGAGAACGGCATCGTGCGCGTTTTTCGCGATGAGGTTTTGACCTCACAGGCGCCGATGTTTGTTCGCCAGCGCCAATTACCGGATGACGCCAACGGCGCTCAAGCGGTGATTCAATTCTTCGAGCTGCAATCTATTGATGTGAACTCGCTTATGAGTTTGCTTCAGGACACCTATCCCAGCGCACGCCAATTGCGGATGATCCCGCGCCAGGACATCAACACTCTGGTGATTTCGGGATCGGCGCGCGACGTCGCTGCTGCTGCCGAGGTCATCAATCAGATCGATCAGCCGCGGTTTGCCAATGCGCAAGTTGCGCGCATTGAGCCCATTTATTGGTCGCCTGCTCAGTTGGCGGGCTCAGTCGTCACCATCATGACGACGGAAGGCTATCAAGCCGCTGTTGGCAGCTCCAGCATTCAGCGAGCGGTCACCTTCCTGCCCATTCCGAACACCAATCAGCTGCTGCTGTTTTCAAATCTGCCCGAGGCGTTTAATCGCGCCGTCTACTGGATAGAGGAACTGGACCAGCCCAGCGCACTGGGAGATCAAGAGAATGTCTTTGTCTATCAAGTGCAAAACGCAGACGCGGCCGAGTTGGGCGCGCTGGTGGGCACGAC
The DNA here is from genome assembly GCA_964523725.1 of uncultured Saprospiraceae bacterium. Lineage (GTDB taxonomy): Bacteria > Bacteroidota > Bacteroidia > Chitinophagales > Saprospiraceae > JADJNW01. The sequence goes on along the minus strand of CAZGAU010000306.1, from coordinate 318 downwards.
CGCGCTAGCGCCGCCGCCGACGCAAGCTCAAGCAGACGCCAATTCAAGCTCAAGCGGCGCGGCTAGACCCAATGCTCCGATCGCTGCAGGACGAGTGACGATTGATCCTGTCGGCAACCGGCTCTTGTATCGCGGCACGCCAAGCGAGTTCGCTCGTGCGCGCGATCTCATGGAACAGCTCGATACACCGCCCCGTCAGGTCATGATTGAGATGACCATTGCGGAGGTCACGCTGACTGACGAAACGCGATTTGGCGTTGAGTGGGAATTATCGCGGATCGTAAATGGCAACGATGAATGGACCGGCGGGACGAGTGG
>CAZGAU010000305.1:0-3807 GCA_964523725.1 uncultured Saprospiraceae bacterium | reverse complement strand
GCGACCCGCACGCCAGGCCCAGACCTGGGGCGTGATGTAGTACAGCACGGGCACGCCCCGCGCCGCGGCGGCCGCCGCCACGCGCATATTGAAGCCGGGATAGTCAATGCAGACCACGAGGCCCACCTTGCCGCTGTCGAGCCGCGCCGTGAGCCGGCGCAGCAGCCGGTAGTGCGCCGGGATGTGTCGCAGCACCTCCACGAACCCCACGACGCCCTCGTGCTCCTCGAGCATCGTGACGCCGGCCTCGCGCATCCGTGTGCCGCCCGTCCCCGCCAACGGCACGCCGGGACGTAGCCGCTGCAGATGCTCCGCGAGAATGGCGCCGTGCAAGTCTCCCGACGCCTCTCCCGCGAGGATCAGGATCTCACGCACCGGACCCCGGCAGCTGGCCCTTCAAGGCCGGCAACGCCTTCTCGATATCCGCGACGATCCGCAGGGCCACGGCCAAGGCCTCGCGACCGTCCTTGCCGGTGACCGCCACGGGCGCGTCGCCGCGCAGCGCGGCCACGAAGCTCTCCAACTCCAGACGCAGCGGCTCTCCCTCGGGCGCCTCGATGGCCACGCGCTCCACGAAGGCCTCGAGCGGCTGCGCCTGCCGCGCCAGCGTGGCCAGGTCCACGTCCTGCCGCAGGCGGTACAGCTCGCCCGTGCCCGACGCCAGATCCAGCGACAGATAGCCGTTCTTCTGGAAGATGCGCAGTTTGCGCATCCGGTCCTTGGAGACGCGGCTGGAGGTGATTGTCGCCACGGCCCCCGTGTCGAACGTGATGCGCGCGTCGGCGATATCGATGCTTGGCGTCAGCACCGGCAAGCCGGCCGCGGACACATCGCGCACCGACGCGCCGATCAATGTGAGCACCAGGTCGATGTCGTGGATCATCAGATCCAGCACCACGGCCACGTCGGAGCCGCGCGGGTTGAACGGCGCCAGTCGGTCGCTGTCGATGAACAGCGGGTTCTGCACGTGCGGCAGCGCAGCGCGGATGGCGCGATTGAAACGCTCGATGTGACCGATCTGGATGAGCAGGCCCTTGGCCTCGGCCAGCGCCAGCAACTCGTCGGCCTCGGCCAGCGTCACCGTGATGGGTTTCTCGATCAGCAGGTGCTTCCCGGCCTCCAGCGCCTGTTTGGCCACCGCGTGATGATGCGACGTGGGGACGACGATGCTCACCGCGTCGACGTCCGCCAGCAGCGCGTCCAGCGTGTCGTAGGCACGAATGCCCAGTTCGCGGGACACCGTGCCCGCGCGCTCCGTGTTGGCTTCGAAGAATCCCTTGAGCACGGCACCCTGGACGTCGCGCAGGATGCGGGCGTGGTGGTAGCCTAGGCTCCCCGTTCCCACGACGCCAATGCGGATGGGCGCGCTCACGTCACCACCCCACGGCCGCTTTCCTCCACGAACGCCACGAAGGCCTTCACCTCGTCAAAGGGCTGCAGGTCCGTCTCTGCGCGCTTCAGCGCCTGCGTGATGTTCACGTCGGAGCGGAAGAACAGGCGATAGGCCTTCTTGAGCTCGCTCACCACGGCGTCGGGGAAACCGCTGCGCTGCAGGCCCACCGTGTTGAGGCCGTAGAGCTTCACCGGATTGCCCACCGCCTTCACGTACGGCGGAATGTCCTTGGAGACGCGCGACATCCCGCCCACGAAGGCGTGACGGCCAATCTTCGCGAACTGGTGCACCGCGCAGAGTCCGGAGATGATGGCGCGATCGTCCACCTTCACGTGACCCGCGAGCTGCGTGCCGTTGGAGATGATGACGCCGTCGCCCAGATGGCAATCGTGCGCCAGATGCACGTAGGACATCAAGAAGCAGTTGCGCCCCACGGAGGTGACGAAGGACTCCGACGTCCCGCGGTTGATGGTGAGATACTCGCGCAGGGTGGTCCCCTCGCCGATCTCGACGCGCGTGTCCTCGCCCTTGAACTTGAGGTCCTGGGGCTTGCCGCCCAACACCGTGCCGATGCCCACCGTGACGCGGGCGCCCAGCGTGACGTTCTCCTCGAGCACGGCGCGCATCTGGATGACACAGCCATCGCTGACCACGCAGCGCGGGCCGATGAATGCATACGGACCCACCTCGACGTCCGCGCCCAACTCGGCGCCGGCGTCCACGATGGCCGTCGGGTGGATGCGGGCGGTCATTTGTCGCGGACCATCGCCGCCATTTCGGCTTCGCACACCACCGCCCCGTCCACCTTGGCCACGCCCGCAATGCGGCAAGTGGTCCCGCGGAGCTGGACGATATCCACCTCGAAGCGCAGTTGGTCGCCGGGCTTCACCGGCCGGCGGAACTTGATCTTGTCGATGCTCATAAAGTACACGACCTTGCTCTCGGGGTCGTCCACGGTGCCCATCAGGAGCACGCCGCCCACCTGCGCCATCGCTTCCACGATGAGCACGCCGGGCATAATCGGGTGTCCCGGAAAGTGACCCTGGAAGAAGGGCTCGTTGATCGTCACGTTCTTGATGCCGACGATCCGCTTCTTCTCCTCCATCTCCACCACCCGGTCCACGAGCAGGAAGGGGTAGCGGTGTGGCAGGATCTTCATAATGTCTTCGATGCCCAGCACTCGTGCCTCCGTTTGGGCGGGTCGTGCGTGCGCCAGCATCTCGCGCACCAGCGTCACGGTCCCGCGATGACTCGGCTTGGTGGCCGAGATCCGCGCCTGCACCCGCCGACCGGCGAGCGCCAAGTCTCCCACCACGTCCATCGCCTTGTGCCGCACGAACTCGTCCGGCCAGCGCAGCGTCGTGTCCACCACCGTGGTGTCGTCCAGCACGATCGTGTTCGCCGCCGACGCTCCTTGAATCAAGCCCTTGCCGCGCAGTTCCTCCACCCACGAGAGCATCCCGAAGGTACGGGCCGGCGACAGCTCCCGCGCGAACAGCTCGGGCGTCACCGTCCAACGGCCCTCCTGCACCCCGATCAGCGGGTGGGCGAAATCAATCCGCACCTCAAGATCGAGCGAATCGGCCGGATGCGCCACATAGACCGACTCCCCGTCCACGACGCGCACCGGCTCCGCCAACTGCAGCAGGTCAGGCGTGCCCGCCTGTTCCGTGACGCCCGCGTCTACCAGCGCCTGCCGAAAGGGTTCCGCCGAGCCGTCCATAATCGGCGGTTCGGCGCTGTCCATCTCGATGATCAGGTCATCCAGGTCGAGGCCCGCCACGGCTGCCAGCACGTGCTCCACGGTGTGCAACGCCCCCTCGCCGCGACCGAGCTGCGTGCGACGCTCGGCCGCCACCGCGACCTCTACCCTGGCCGGCGTCTCCGGTGCATCGGGAAGGTCCACGCGGCGAAAGCGAATGCCGGTACCCGCCGACGCCGGCAGAAAGCGCAGTGCGCACCGCTGGCCGAGGTGCAGCCCCACACCTTCCAGCCGCACCTCGCGCGCGATCGTCCGCCGCACCTCAGTCGCCCTCGCGGGAGAGCAAGCGTTCGATACGCTTGAGCAGCGCGGGGAGCTTGGACAGCGCCGCGTAGCCCCGCATCTGCTCGCGGTGCGGACGCGCCGGGAAGCCGCCCCACATCTCCCCGTCGGGCACGTCCGAGATGATGCCGGCCTGCGCGGTGAGCGTCACGCGTGACCCAACGGTCACGTGACCGGACACGCCCACCTGCCCCGCCATCACGGTGCCGTCGCCGACGCGTACGCTGCCGGCGATGCCCACCTGGGCAGCCAAGAGGCAGAGTCGACCAATGCGCACGTTGTGGGCCACGTGCACCAGGTTATCGAGCTTGCTGCCGTCGCCGATCACCGTCTCGTCTATGCTGCCCCGGTCAATCGTGCAGTTGGCGCC
>CAZGAU010000304.1:0-3834 GCA_964523725.1 uncultured Saprospiraceae bacterium | reverse complement strand
TATAATCGATCAGGGGTGCAAAAACATTCATGAACAGAATAGCCAGCATCCAGCCTTCCGGGTAAGCCGGGTTTAAGACTCTGACAATCAAGCCAATAAAGCCAATTAAAAATCCATATATCCACTTTCCTCTGGTAGTAGAAGCCGCCGTTACCGGGTCGGTTGCCATAAACGCCATTGCAAAAAGGAAGCTACCCATATAAAGGTGGTAATACCAGGGTACCGTCATGAAAGGCGTTGCGCCCCAGGCGTTCAGCAACAGCCCCATGGTGATCAGACCGAGCACCATAGAAACCATGATCCGCCAGCTGGCAATACCAATAATGATGAGGAACAAAGCGCCAATGATAATAAACGGCTTGTTGGTTTCTCCGATGGAACCAGGAATATCACCCCACCACATCTGTGATGCAGAATACACATTAGTCACGTTTTCCCAGCCCCCCTGATAAGCGAGTGCCAGCGGGGTTGCCCCGGTGTAACCATCAACGACCGGTATGCCTCCCGAACCGAAGGTAGCCCAGCCAAAGCCTTTGAATATCCAGTCAAAGAGCCCGTGTGCCCAGCCATAAGATTCTGCCACCATTTGGCCATTTACATTTTCCAGACCGGAAATCCACACATTGTCACCGGATATATAAGTCGGATAGGCAAAAAACACGAATACACGCGCCAAAAGTGCGATATTCAGAATATTCATACCTGTACCGCCAAATGCTTCTTTACCGATGATCACGGCAAAAGCCACGGAAAGCGCCAGTATCCACAAAGGCAGATCGGGCGGCATGATCAACGGAATCAAAGCACCGGAAACCAGGAAACCCTCTTCTACCGCATGGCCTTTCTTATAGGCATAGAAAAATTCAATACCCAGCCCCACCACGTGGGTCACAATCCAGAGTGGTAGCAATTTGATAAAACCGTGAATCAACTTAAGATGAAAGCCGGCAAAAAACTCCGGATACATGCCAAGCGCAGTAAAATGCTGATGCCCAATGTTATAAGTGCCAAAAATATAGCACAGTTGCAAAGCCACAACCACCATCACCATGGTGCGCTTGAGATCCATCCCATCGCGAATATGCACTCCTTCCTTCGTTACTTCGTTGGGTGTGAATGCAAAAGTGAAAAAAGCATCGTAAGCCGTATGCAAAACGGTGCCTTTTTGCGGCTCTATCCTTTTAAATAAGTTAATCAGTGATTGTTTCATATTTCTAACAAAGAAATTTCTATAACAATTTTTCAATAGCTGCGATCAGAAAAATCGCAACATCTAATGTCAAACCCTTGATTATCAGCTCTGTTCACGTATCACATCCAGACCCTGACGCAAAATTTGCTGCAGCGGTTGTTTGGATGTACATACAAATTCACAAAGTGCCACATCTTCTTCGCTCAATTCATGGATACCCAGTCCTTCCATCTGCTCGAAATCATTCGCCAGAATTGCTTTGAACAGATGCTGTGGATAAATATCCATCGGTAAAACCGCCTCATACTGCCCTGTTACTACAAATGCACGTTCTTCACCATGGGTATTAGTATCGGCTTTGAATTTCACATCCGGAAACAGGAAGTTAGGATATGACCAGGACAAGCTTGGACGTGGCTTCAGCGGCAACAACCAACCGAACATTTCGTAGTAGTCGCCCTCTTCCACCACCGAGATCTGATCATCATGGAAATTCAAAAACTCGGTTGCTTCTTTCTTTTCACCTGACAACACATCACCGGAAATGATACGAACGTGGTCGTTTTTCAAATTTTCCTTAATCAGTTCACCAATATTCGCACCCAAATACGTCCTTACATAGGTCGGGTTCTTCAGTTCCACGCCGGTCAAGGCTATCACACGCTCAGCATTATAACGACGCTCGGAGAACAATGCTCCCAACGTAATTACATCCTGAACGCCCAGTACCCACACCTTGCCTTTTGTTGTAATCGGGTTGATGTGGTGAATCTGAATGCCTACATTACCTGCTGGGTGCTTCCCGGTGAACCAGTATTTTTCTACCCCTCGTGCCTGCGTAAAGACTGGGGAAGGCGCCTGCTCCTGACGAGCATCCAGGCCAAGGTAAACCTTACCTTCGGTCAGTTTATTCAGCACATCCAGACCTTTTTGGAAAGCTTCACCCTTGCCTTCTACAACGAAATTCAGATCCGGTGCGAGCGGAGCCGTATCGAAGGTAGAAATAAAAATATCTCTTGGAATTTCGTTCGTGTCAGGCACTACATTGAACGGGCGTTGCCGAATGAGCGACCATCCGCCAAATTCTATCAGTAATTTCACCAGTTCTTCGCGGGAGCCTTTTTCAAGATCGAAAGCCGGAATTTCGCGATACTGAATATTTTTATCTGCCAGAATGACAACTTCCTTGATCGAGCGCTTTTCACCACGATTTACTGCAATTACTTCTCCGCTCACAGGAGCCACGTACTTGATATCAGGGCGGGTTTTATCATAAAACAGAGAATCGCCTGCTTTAACGGTTTGTCCTACCTCAACTTCTACTTTCGGAATCGGCAGCATACCTACAAAATTACCGGGCTGCACTGCAAAAGTGTTCGCCAGGAAACCTGGATCGATTTGCTTTTCCGCTTCACCTTCCAGTTTGATATCGAAACCACGACGCAGATTCAGCACAGGTTCGTCACCGGTATAAGCCGGTGCCTTGGGGGCAAATAGCTCATTCAGACGAGGGAAGATCGAAAAATTGGCACCAGTTTCATCCGCACCTGTTCTCTTGGCTTCGATCGCCAGAAGATTATCGGACACTTGCATTACCAGTCCCAGAAAGACGATCACTGCAATCGCCAGGATGCCGTAAATAAAATAATTGGAGCTACTCCCATTGGCTTGCGCCAGCAGCGCTTCAGCAGGGAGTAGTAATAATAGCAAATAAAATGCTCGGTTTTTCATTCTTTAATACTTAAGTCACTGTATTCCAATCTCAAAAAAGCGCCGAAATGTACGCCTTTTCCAAAGCACCGCAAAGATATAAAGCTTTTATTTTGTAAAGTAAGGACGTACTGGCAAAGTTCGTAATCAGACCCTATTTAGATTTATTCCAGATAAAATCCATGTTCAAACAACCGTTTATACAATAATATGACATTCAATCAATTGAATCGGGTGTCATTCCGACTCTATAACTGCGCCGCCAGCTAAAGAAGGCAATTATGGCAATAATCGTGTAAGCCACCATCAGCAATGCGAACAGGTAAGCTCCGCGCGATGCATATAAATAGGCATAGGTTGCATCGATAACTACCCAGTAAAGCCAGTTTTCCAGCTTTTTTTGTACCAAGATAAAAGTAGTGATAATTGAAAAAACCGTGGTGAAGGCATCCAGATAGGTGGCTGCTGCCGGGGTATATTCGTCAAAAAAATACCCGAAGAAAAATGACATGATCCCACCAACGAGAATAATGTGCACATGATGCATCCACCACATCCGCGTTATCGGCAATGGTTCCTGACTTTGCTGCCCGAATTTCCAGCGGTACAACCCCGCAAAACCCATGACCACGTAGAACACCTGCAACAATGCGTCCAACCAGAGATCGTAAAAGAAAAACGAGGCGTACGCCCAAAGCGAACAACTTATAATGCCCCAAAACCAGCACCAGATGTTTTCACGAGCGGCCAGCACCACGTAAAAAATCGCGGTGATCGTCGCCGCCCAGTCCACCCAGCTAAAACCGGCAGCTTCTGCTGCTATTTGTGTAAAAAAAGTAGAATCCAGCATATTGACAATGTAAAATTTGCGGCGTAAATTTACTTACTTTTTGCGGCAATAGCTCAGTTGGTAGAGCACTAGCTTCCCAAGC
>CAZGAU010000303.1:0-3838 GCA_964523725.1 uncultured Saprospiraceae bacterium | reverse complement strand
GTTCAATGCGTGCGTCTGCGAGTTCAGTCCGTGCAGACGCCAGTTCAATGCGTGCGTCTGCGAGTTCAATGCGTGCGTTCGCGAATTCAATGCGTGCGTTTACGAATTCAATGCGTGCGTTTACGAATTCAATGCGTGCGTTTGCGAATTCAATGCGTGCGTTTGCGAGTTCAATACGTGCGGAGGCGAGTTCAATAAGAATCATGAGTTACTGTATTGTCCCATAGGGACATTATATTGGTAGAACTAGAAATCCCCATACCGGAGCGTGCCGTAGGTACGCAACCTATCAGTTCTTATATATTCATTGTAATTATGTTCTTTTTTGCATCGCCCAAAAAAGAACCAAAAAACGCTAGGCAAATCAAACTCCTCCGTCGAACAGTGATTTGCCAGGCAGCCGCCACGCAGTGTATGCCATTTTAACTTACTACAAAATAACAAAATTGGATATTTTATGATATTCTGTTGATGTTAATCCTCATTCAAATCGTGCGCCCGCAAAAAGAATGCTATTTTCGATAAGTAAAATAAGCGACGTAAAAGAATAATGGAGTAAGGAAATAGGATCGCTTCCAAGAATCCGACCCTCCGTTACTCCATCGCCTTTGGTAAGCACAAACAGCTATGCTGCATAGCGGCAATTTCAAAACTTGAAGAATCTTCAAGCATACAAACGCTGATCAACCCATCATTCGAAATTTGATTCGCTGAATATACTTACAGTCTTCGCTGGTCGTACCCAAAGCTGCCTTTACATAAGCCTTGGCTTGCATCGCCAGCGGCACCATTCCGGTTTCAGGATGATAAAATACCCGCTGACGCTCGCTGCGAGCCGCTTCCAATTCTGCCTCTGCATAAGTTTTATTGGTATTGGCGGTACGCAATTGCTGCAAGAAATTCTGTAAAGCGCCTATTTGCAAGTCCGGTTCATGCGGCTGATACATCGGTTCATTCTGGGTCAAAGATACCAGCTTTGCCAGGTGATCTATTTTCAGATCGTACGACAAGCGGGAACCCGAACGCGTTTTATCCGCAGCGGTTTCCCCGTTTTCCGTGCCGTTGGCAGCCGTTTCCGCTGCACTGGTTTCCATCGGCGCCGGGGGAGCGTCCGTTTCCTTTTTGCTCAGCCGCGTACCCTGTATTTTTCGCTGAAAACCCCGCGCATCCTCCAGGGTTTTGGCGCTCACCCCGCTGGCAATGAGATTATTGACGATGCGTGTAGCAAGGGGTCTGAGTAACTCAAACAGATCAAAGCGGGTATTGGTCGCCGTGTCATTCAAAGTAAGCGCCATGGTCAGCCGGTCAAACACCATTTGCGCCTCCTGCTGCACCTGTTGCAGGTGACCGAGCTGCAATTCCGGGCGCGAAGGAGTGTAACGCGGCCCCAGGGCATTAAAACGCACCAGCAAATCCTCAAAGTTCATGAGATTCTTCACGTGCCCGGTTTCCGACCGGGACTTCTTTTTAGTCGCTTTCATCAGATTATAATTTATTAAGTTCAACAATAAATAAATAACCACCTCAGCCCGCATATGGGATGCGCGTCGTGCCTTTAGTGTTTTGTGTTACTTATTTGGGTAAGCTGCATTACCTGAAAACGGCTTACAAAGCGGTAATGCCGGGATGTTTTGGGTTAGAATAGGTGTAAAAATAATACAGGAAATTAATAAATGCAAAAGCGTAGGAGAAAAATATGGAAAAATAAAAAATATTTACATATAACTCATTAGATGTAACAAAATCAACCAGACAACGTATTTTAGCTTGAACAAATAATTGTAAGCGTGTTAAACAGTAATTTAAATTATTTACATTTTCATTCTAACTTAGACATACCCAATAAGAGCATGTTTAAATTTCATCTTTTGATCTGCACATGTTCATCTATGGAACCTCGCTTTGCCTTTTTTTCGCTCCGTAGCGCTGCTATGCAGCTCAAAAAACGCTTTGCGAGAACCCAAATCTGACCATTTTCGACTTCAAAAACGAATTTTAAACATACTCTAATGATTAAGTTTGTTCGTCAATCAAAAAAATAGGTAGATTTAAAGCTAAGAAAGTTGAATGACAAAAGAAATTCAAATAGAAGAAACGCTTATCAAGCAGCTGACGGAGCTTAAATACGTCTATCGACCCGATATTGTCAACAGGAAAACGCTTGAACAAAACTTCAAAACAAAATTTGAAGCACTCAATCGCGTTCGACTAACCGATAATGAATTTTTGCGCTTACGGGAAGAAATCATCAACCCTGATGTGTTTGCTGCTTCCAAACTTTTACGAGAACAACAATACTTCCAACGGGAGGACGGAACGCCCCTTCATTACACGTTGGTAAATAACAAAGATTGGTGTAAGAATGACTTTGAAGTTATTAATCAGTTACGTGTCAATACCGAAAACAGTCACCAAAGATACGATGTCATTCTGCTGATAAACGGCTTGCCGGTAGTTCAAATAGAATTAAAGAAACTGGATATTTCGCCACGAAAAGCTATGCAGCAAATTGTGGATTATAAAAACGAACCCGGTAACGGTTACGGAAATTCACTGCTTTGCTTTATGCAGTTGTTTATTGTCAGTAACCGAACCAACACTTACTACTTTGCCAATAATAAAAATCAGCATTTTGCTTTCAATGCGGATGAACAGTTTCTGCCGATATATCAATTAGCAGACGAAGGCAATAAGAAAATCACCCATCTGGAATATTTTACGGAAAAGTTCCTGAGCAAGTGTACGCTTGCGGAAATGATTAGCAAGTATATGGTGTTGGTAGAGAGCGAACAAAAATTGCTCGTCATGCGACCGTATCAGATTTATGCAGTAAAAGCGATTGTGGACTGCATCCATCAAAACAGAGGCAACGGTTATATCTGGCATACCACAGGAAGTGGCAAGACCTTGACCTCTTTCAAAGCTTCAACTTTACTAAAAGACAACCCCGATATTGAAAAATGCCTGTTTGTGGTGGACCGCAAAGACCTGGACCGGCAGACCCGCGAGGAGTTTAATAAATTTCAGGAAGGCAGTGTGGAAGAAAATACCAATACCGAAACATTGGTAAGACGCTTGCTTTCTACCGACTATGCAGATAAGGTAATTGTCACCACCATTCAAAAATTAGGACTTGCACTGGATGGCTCCTACAAGAAAAACTACAAAGAACGTCTGGAGCCCTTGAGCAAAAAGCGCATGGTTTTTATCTTTGACGAGTGCCACCGTTCGCAGTTTGGGGATAACCACGATGCTATCAAAGAATTTTTCCCAAATGCCCAACTGTTCGGTTTCACCGGTACACCCATTTTTGATGAAAATGCAAATTATAAAATAAGAGAAGATGAATATGGCGCATACAAAACCACTGAATACATCTTCAAAAAGCAGTTACACGCCTACACCATTACCCATGCCATAGACGATAAAAATGTACTGAAGTTTCATATTGATTATTACAAAGGTAAAGGCACGCTGAATGCCAAGCCCGGAGAAGCGATCGCCCAGCAGGCAGTCGTAGAAGCTATCCTGGACAAGCACCATGCCGCTACCAATCAGCGAAAATTTAATGCCATCCTGGCTACGGCTTCTATCAACCACGCTATTGAGTATCATCGCCTGTTCGCAGCAATTCAAAAGAAAAAACTGGAAGAAAGCCCGGATTATGTTCCTTTGAACATTGCCTGCGTGTTTTCTCCACCGGCTCAGTTGATTGCAAAGAATGGCGACCAGCAAAGCCAGAAAAACGCCGCCGACATCAAACAACTACAGGAAGATTTAGCCCAGGAAAAGGAAGACAACAAGCAAAACCCGGAAGAGAAGAAAGCAGCCTTGATGG
>CAZGAU010000302.1:2153-3856 GCA_964523725.1 uncultured Saprospiraceae bacterium | reverse complement strand
TATTATGGTCAACTTAATCGTTTTATATCCCTGGCCCAAAGATGATAAACAATTTGAAGGGGATTATGGCAATCACTTATACTTGCTCCATGAAAAAATGGACATACCGCGCGACGCGAAGCCTTACACGATCACCAAATTTTTACACGATACAGCAGAAAAACCTGCTTACTACCAAATGTTTACCCTGCCCTTTGATTCGATGGAAGCCTTGAATGCTGCCATGACTTCACCGGCGATGCAGGAAATCGCTGCCGATGCCAATCGAATTTCTACCGGCGGCGCACCCGTCATTTTGATTGGCAGGGAGCGTGCCTGAGCATGACGAAACGATTCCTGTTTTTCCGGTACTTCACCCTTGTTTTATTACATAAAATCTTTAATAATGAAAACATTAATTCTTTCAATCACCTTCCTTTTAGGCAGCATTTCATTCATTACAGCACAAGACTTTTACCTGCCGGTTTCCACTACCTCCGAGGCGGCGAAAGCAACGTATTTCAAAGCCCTCCAGGCTGGTGAGAATGCAAACATCCCCGACTATTTTGACGGGATGAAAGCAGCCGTGAAAACAGACCCCAACTTCTTCATGGCCTATGTTAATCTGGCCTTTGCAGAAACGGCTTTTGGACAGTACGAAAAAGCCGCTGTTTTCATCAAAGCCGCCTTGGCCATTGACCCCGCCGACTTCAACGAGTGTGAGCAAATCCACCGCAAAGCGCTTGAAGCATGGGCGAAAGACCCCAAAGCCGATCCGGCTGAATACATGGAAGCGCTGACCGCCGCCTACCCCAACACGGCTGAAGCGCATGACTTGGCGGGCAGATCGGCTATGTGGCTCAGCAAAGACCCTAAAGCATCCGTCAAGCACCTGCTGCGACTGCTGGAATTGCGCCCCGGGTACGGCGGCGGCTACAACTCCCTGGGCTATAGCTATATGGCTCTCGAAGAAATGGACAACGCCAAAGCCGCTTTTGAAAAATACCTCGCCTTAGCCCCCAATGAAGCAAACGCATACGATAGTATGGCAGAATATTATATGAATGTGAAAGAATATGCCAAATCTGCGGAATATTATGATAAAGCAGCAGAAATGGGATTAACAGACGCCAAAGCGCGGGCAGACAAGGCTAGAGAGATGATCAAAAATTAAGGAGCACCAAATAAATACCATTAAAATTATGAAAATACCATCAAGCTTTTCTGATCAAAGAATCTTATTGTTCCTTTTTGGTGCGGTCATCATGTTTACCATGCAAAGCTGTGAACAAGCCGCAGAAGAAGTTGCAACAGAAACAACAATTACAACCGAAGAACCTGAGTATTTTCTACTTCGCCCGGAAGTGGAAAAAGCGTATGGATACTCGCACGCGGTGAAAATCGGAAACAGTATCAAGATTTCCGGGGCGGTAAGCATGGACGATGCAGGCAATCCGACTGCGGTGGGTGATCTTGAACAACAAATGAAAAATTGCTACGCCGATCTGGAAAAAGTGTTGAAACATTACGGCTGCACGTTTGATGACGTGGTCGTGGAAAATGTTTTTACAACCGATATGGCTTTGTTTTTGGAACACGCCGCTTATCGAAGTGAAATTTACACCAAACAATTTCCGACCGGTTCCTGGCTGGGCGTTAAAGAATTAGCCTTACCAGAATTGATGATCGAAATTGAATTGGAAGCGCATAAAGCGAAGTAAAGC
>CAZGAU010000302.1:0-2053 GCA_964523725.1 uncultured Saprospiraceae bacterium | reverse complement strand
GGTTCATTGCAAGACCTTTACAGGTTCACTACAAGACCTTTGGTGGTTCATTGCAAGACCTTTGGTGGTTCACTACAAGACCTTTGGTGGTTCATTGCAAGACCTCGACAGGTTCAGAAAGTTACCTTAAAAGCTTACAAGGGCTTGCCGGGCGGCCCGTGGGCCAACAGGTAATGCAGCAGGGATGGGCGGCGACAAAAGCCGTCGGTACAAAAAAAGCCGAAGGATCGCTCCCCCGGCTCGAGTAGTCATGTGTTTATTTTGTTCAGGTCAATGCTGCACTTTTTTACAGGAGCAGCGGATGTGTGTTTGTGATTATCGTAATTCTTTGTAATTGTTCAATTGTTGGGAACATCTGCCACACTTTAAAAGTGCGGCAGATGGCATTGAAATGATCAAGCCAGGTCGAAGCGGTCGAGGTTCATCACCTTGTTCCAGGCTGCCACAAAGTCCTGCAGGAATTTCTCCTGGGAATCTGTACATCCATAGACTTCAGCCAAAGCGCGCAACTCCGTGTTGGAGCCGAAAATGAGATCAGCGCGGGTGCCGGTCCACTTCACTTCGCCAGTCTTACGATCACGACCCTCAAACACGGTTTGATCGTCAGAAGTCGCCTTCCACGTCGTACCCAGGTCAAGCAGGTTGACAAAGAAGTCATTGGTGAGCGCCTCGGGACGCTTGGTGAAAACGCCGTGTTGGGATTGATCGAAATTTGTATTAAGGACACGCAAACCACCAACCAAAGCTGTCATCTCAGGAGCGGTCAAGGTCAATAGTTGCGCCTTGTCCACCAGCATTTCCTCTGCCGAAGCCTTGTGTTTTGGCTCGTAGTAGTTGCGGAATCCGTCAGCAGCCGGCTCCAGCGCAGCGAATGATTCTACGTCGGTTTGCTCCTGGCTTGCATCGGCGCGGCCAGGTGTGAAGGGTACGGTTATATTTTGACCTGCGTTCTTGGCCGCCTGTTCGATACCGGCGCATCCGCCCAGCACGATCAAATCGGCGAGTGACACTTGCTTGCCACCGGACTGAGCGCTATTGAACTCCTTCTGGATGCCTTCAAGTGTATCCAATACTTTTGCCAATTGAGCCGGATTGTTCACTGCCCAAAACTTCTGCGGCGCCAGGCGAATGCGTGCACCGTTGGCGCCGCCGCGCTTGTCAGATCCACGGAATGTAGAGGCTGAAGCCCAGGCGGTGGATACCAACTGAGAAACAGTCAAACCTGAAGCCAGAATCTTGCTCTTCAATGCAGCAATGTCCTGATCGTCAATCAGTTCATGTGTGACAGCGGGAATCGGATCTTGCCAGATCAAATCTTCTGCCGGTACTTCTGGTCCGAGATAGCGTACCTTCGGTCCCATATCGCGGTGGGTCAGCTTGAACCATGCTTTGGCAAAAGCTTCCGCGAACTCATCCGGATTTTCGTAGAAGTGTCTGGAAATTTTCTCGTAAGCAGGATCCATTTTCAAAGAAAGATCCGTTGTCAGCATAAATGGAGCGTGTTTCTTGGACGGGTCATGTGCATCCGGTACTAAGCCAGCGCCAGCGCCACCCTTCGGCTTCCATTGATGCGCACCTGCCGGGCTCTTGGTCAGTTCCCATTCATAGCCGAACAGGTTCTCGAAGAAATTATTGCTCCACTTGGTGGGCGTGGTCGTCCATGCCCCCTCGAGTCCGCTTGTAATCGTGTCTTCCGCGTTGCCTTTGCCGAAAGTGTTTTTCCAACCCATGCTTTGCTCCTCGATGCTGGCGCCCGCAGGCTCCATGCCCACATACTTGCTAGGATCAGCAGCTCCGTGGGTTTTGCCAAAAGTATGTCCGCCTGCAATCAGCGCAACGGTTTCATAATCATTCATCGCCATGCGGCCAAAAGTTTCGCGAATATCTTTCGCCGCAGCAATCGGATCAGGATTGCCGTTGGGGCCTTCCGGATTCACGTAAATCAAGCCCATTTGCACAGCAGCCAACGGATTTTCCAATTCACGATCACCAGAATACCGCTTGTCTCCCAACCATTCACCTTCAGAACCCCAGTAGATATCTTCCTCAGGTT
>CAZGAU010000301.1:0-3887 GCA_964523725.1 uncultured Saprospiraceae bacterium | reverse complement strand
ACGAGAGCTTCGGCACCGACCACGGCACCGCAGCACCCATGATTTTGTTTGGAACTTGTATAAATTCAACCATTTTGGGCGATAATCCTGAAATCCCCACCGATGTGGATCCAAGAGAAGGCGTACCCATGCAACACGATTTCCGGGATGTGTACGGCTCGGTGCTGATGGATTGGTTCAAAGTGGAAGAATTCGCAGTCAAGACGATGCTGTATCCTGAATTTAAAAAATTGCCGATCATCGAAGAATGCCAAACCTCCACTTCTATCGACGAACCTTTCGACGAAACGTTAAACATGCGTGCTTTCCCGAATCCTTTCCACGATTGGACTAGAATCGAATTCAACCTGGAAAGCGATAGCTGGGTGCGACTGAGTATTTTCAATGCGTTGGGAAGCGAAGTAAAAGTGCTGACCAATCAGCGATTGAGAACCGGCGAGCATTCCCTGTCTTTTGATGCTTCGCAACTACCTGCGGGTACTTATTTCTATCGATTACAAATTGAAAATCAGGCAAAAACGAAACGGATGATAAAAATATCATAAAACCAGACTTTGTTTGGTATAGCCAAGCGGAAATTTCCAATGTTTTTTATAAAAGACGAGTGTTTTGCAAAGGCAGAGCACTCGTTTTCATATTTCAGAAAATTATTTTCTATCTTGATTAAACTTGCCCAAAAAATGTGGGTCAAAAGCCTTGTTTAGCAATTATTTACTTTTAAATCGCCTTATTCCAAATTTTCTTTAACACCAAAACTCTGCTTATGAACAGAAGAGCTACATTGGCAACGATGTTGGGCAAACCGGTGACAAAAACATTGAAACCCCAGCAAAAACAAGCGATTCAGCCTCCCAATGAGGGTACGCTCACGCCTTACTCCGGAACCTGGAGCTACGACCAAGCTGCACACCTCCTACGCCGTACAACATTTGGCCCGTCTTATGCTTCGATAAAAGAAGCTGTCAGCAAAGGCATGAATGCTACCATAGACCAGTTATTGAATGACTTGCCTTTACCCCAACCACCTGTAAATCCTGGCAATACAAATGATCCTACCGTACCAATTGGAGCAACCTGGGTCAATGCACCGTATTCACCTGATATTAATTTGCGCAATTATCGCAATCAAAGCCTTCGTGCCTGGACGTTTGGTTTGATGCTGAATGAAGGTATTTCTATTCGCGAAAAAATGACGCTTTTCTGGCATAACCATTTCGCAATCAATCAAATGAATGTTAATGATCCTAAATATTTTTATAACTATGCGACTACGCTGCGCTCCTATGCTTTGGGCAATTTTCGAGAAATGGTAAAAGCCATCACGACAGAACCGGCGATGTTACGTTTCTTAAATGGTAATCAAAATACAAAAAATGCACCCAACGAAAATTATGCCCGTGAATTGATGGAACTTTTCACGCTCGGGAAAGGCGAATTGGCAGGTCCGGGTGATTATACCACCTTCACCGAACAAGATGTCGCCGAGATGGCGAAGGTGCTTACCGGTTGGCGCGACCGGGGCTATAATACCAATAACCCCGAAATTCCTGTAGAATCCTATTTCCAGTTAAACCGGCACGATACAGGTTCAAAACAATTATCACACCGATTTAATAATGTTGTTATTACCAATCTTGGCAATCAGGAATACGCACATTTAGTCAATATTATATTCCAGAAGCCTGAAGTAGCGCGGTTTATTAGCAGAAAATTATATCGTTGGTTCGTTTATTATGAAATTAATAATACTATTGAGCAAAATGTAATAGAACCAATGGCTCAACTTTTAATAGAAAATGATTACAATATCAAACCGGTAGTAGAAGCATTATTCAAAAGTGAGCATTTTTACGATGTGCTCAACCTCGGTCCGATGATTAAAAATCCGATGGATTTTATTGTTTCCGCCGTCAAGCAGACACAGATTGTCTTTCCTCAAGAACTTGGGCGGCTTTACAATGCATGGTATCGTCTGTTCCGCCTAAGCCCGCAAATGCAAATGGAATATTACAACCCACCGGATGTTGCCGGCTGGAAAGCCTATTATCAAACGCCTTCTTTTTATAGGCTTTGGATCAACGCCTCTACCCTGCCCTATCGCATGGAACTAACAGACCTTTTGACCGGGAATGGTTTTAACCTCGGGGGAGGTTTGCGGCTGAAAATTGATGCGTTGAGTTTTGTGAAAACACTGGATGATCCATTCGATCCGAATCTGGTAATAAGTGGATTTGCCAAAATATTATTCCCGCAGCCACTCACCGAAGAGCAAGCTAAAGCACTGAAAGAAGTACTAATACCAGGATTACCCGATTATGAATGGGGTATTGAATATTCTGATTATCTAACCAATCCGGTGGATACTCAACTAGCCCGGTCTGTGGAAGCCAAACTGCAAAGCCTGCTCAAAGCCATACTCAGTATGCCAGAGTTTTATTTAAGCTAAAACCATTGACGACCCAAACATGATAACAACATGAAAAGAAGACAATTTATAAAAAAAGCCGGCACTGCAGCGAGTCTCCCGATTTTCCTGAACGGAATGCAACTTGCTGCTATACAAAAATCTTCATTGTTTAATTTTATTGATCCTGACTCCGATCGTGTACTGGTTCTCATTCAAATGAACGGCGGCAATGACGGGCTCAATACCATTATCCCGCGCGACCAGTACGATGGCATCGCAGCCGTGCGAAGCAATTTGATGATCGGGGAAAGTAAAGTCCTCCGGCTTACCGATAAGGTCGGGTTACATCCAAATATGCAGGCAATCCAGAATATTTTTGAAGAAGGAAAACTCGGAATCGTGCAATCAGTAGGCTATCCAAACCAAAACCGTTCGCATTTCCGCTCTACAGATATCTGGACAAGTGCCTCTCCTGCGAATGAGTACTGGAGCACCGGCTGGCTGGGGCGTCAGTTTGAAATCGATCATGCCGATTTTCCCGAGGGCTATCCCAACGCTGCAAATCCCCATCCATTGGCCATCACCATGGGCAGTATTGTCTCTGAAACCTGTCAGGGTACATCCTCCAATTTTAGCATGACGCTAGAGAATCCGTTCAATATTTACCCCCTGTACCAAAGCCCGGGCAGTGAGGCGCCCGACACACCTTACGGCAGGGAACTGGAATTCCTGCGTACTTCCATTACCCAGACCAATGCATACGCCGACATCATCTCCGCAGCCGCTAATAATGGCAACAATCAGGTTACTTATCCTGAGGACAATCGTCTGGCCCAGCAATTGAAAAATGTGGCGCTGCTAATCGCCGGAGGTCTGCAAACCAAAGTTTACATTACTAGTATTGGTGGCTTCGATACACACGCCAATCAGGCTTTGGAAGGCGACAGCACAAGCGGTACACACGCCGAACTCCTGCAAATCCTTTCCAATGCCATCGCCGCTTTTCAGGATGACCTGAAAGCTTTGGGTTTGGAGGAAAGAGTGATCGGCATGACTTTTTCGGAGTTTGGTCGCAGGATTCGTTCCAACGAGAGCCTTGGTACCGATCATGGCACCGCGGCACCGCTGATTCTGTTTGGAAACTGTGTCAATCCTGGTATTTTAGGCGAAAACCCTGAAATCCGAAGCGATGTGAGCAACAACGAAGGCGTACCGATGCAATACGATTTCCGGGATGTGTACGGTTCCATACTAGTGGATTGGTTTGATTTGAGTGAAACAACGGTGAAAACCTTACTCCACGAAAACTTCCAAAAGCTACCAATTCTTCAAGATTGCAGGACAACAACATCCAGCGATGAACCAAATCTGGACAAGCATTTTGAAATAAAAATATATCCGAATCCTTTCCGGGACTGGGCGCGCATCGAATTCAATCTGGAAAGTGATAGCTGGGTGCGCTTGAGCATTTTCAATGCGC
>CAZGAU010000300.1:0-3917 GCA_964523725.1 uncultured Saprospiraceae bacterium | reverse complement strand
TTGCGCCCCCTCTTGGGCTCGAACCAAGGACCTACGGATTAACAGTCCGCCGCTCTAACCGACTGAGCTAAGGAGGCTTTTATATATAAAGTAACAGTTGGCTCTTTCGTTCAGTTCCCACGTTTGACAACCCGTTCTCCAAAAGAGCGGTGCAAAGTTATGGTAAGCGCGATAAAAATGCAATATTTGCGGAAAATTTTTCTAAAAACATTTCACATGAGTTTATTAGCAGTTGGTACTGTTGCCTTTGACGACATCGAAACACCCTTTGGCCACGCGGAAAAAGTGATCGGCGGCGCCGCTACATATATCACTTTGGCGGCATCTTATTTTATCAAAGACCTCAAAATTGTGTCGGTGGTGGGAGATGATTTCCCGCAGGCAGAGTTGGGTTACATGAAATCGCGCGGTATTGACCTGAGCGGTTTGCAGGTGAAAAACGGTGAAAAATCCTTTTTCTGGGCAGGTCGCTATCATAAAAATATGAATGATCGTGATACATTGGACACGCAGCTCAATGTCCTGGCAGATTTCGATCCGGTATTGCCCGAATCTTACAAAAACACCGAATATCTGATGCTGGGGAATTTGACCCCTTCCGTGCAGATGCGCGTACTGGAGCAAATGCCCAAACGCCCGAAACTGGTTGCCCTTGATACCATGAACTTCTGGATGGATGTGGCTTTGGACAATCTGATGGAGGTGTTGAAAAAAATTGACATTCTCACCATCAATGACGAAGAAGCGCGCATGCTCTCGGGTGAGCATTCGCTGGTGAAAGCTGCCCGCAAGATCCATAAAATGGGCCCAAAATACCTGGTTATCAAAAAAGGTGAACACGGCGCCCTGCTCTTTGAAGGGGATAATGTGTTTTTTGCACCTGCGCTGCCGCTGCCGGAAGTGGTGGATCCAACCGGGGCCGGTGATACCTTTGCCGGGGGTTTTATGGGCTATCTGGCCAAAACGGGCGACCTGTCGTTCGACAGCATGAAACGCGCGGTGATCTATGGTTCGGCGATGGCGTCTTTCTGTGTAGAAAAATTCAGCATTGAGCGTTTGAAGGAGTTGACCAACAAGGAAATCAATGAACGCGTGGCACAATTTGCCCAGTTGGTGAATTTTGACTACGAAGTGCAGATTTAGAAGAAGTCGGAATTTGGAAACCGGAAGTCGGAAATACCGAAGTGATTTTGTTGCTAAAACGTTAAAGGGCTGCATTTTAAATGCATTCTTTTTAAATTACGAGTCAAAAAAATTGATGACCCATGAAAAATTTTATCGCCACTATTTTCGCTTTGTTTATTGCTTTGAGCACTTATGCTGCCGGCATTCAGTTTTTTGAAGGAACCTGGAGCGAAGCATTGGAAGAAGCCAAAAAGCAGGAAAAGATCATTTTCGTGGATGCCTATGCAGTTTGGTGCGGTCCTTGCAAGAGGATGGCGAAAGAAGTCTTTCCCAACGATGAAGTCGGTGATTTTTACAATCGGAATTTTATCAGCATGCAAATCGATATGGAGCGTGGCATGGGCTTGGAATTTGGCAAGCAATATCCGGTTTCGGCGTTTCCTACGCTGTTTTACATTGATGCAAACGGCAAAATAGTGCATCAGGTGCGCGGTGCACAATCGGTGGAAGCCTTTATCAATCTGGGTAAGCGGGTGCTCAGCATGAATGATAAAAGCGAGGATTACGCTGCTGAGTACGATAAGGGCAAACGCGAGCCGGAGATGATCTACAAATACGTTCGTGCTTTGAATAAAGCAGACAAGTCTAGCCTCAAGATTTCTAATGACTACCTGCGTTCTCAGGAGAACCTGACCACCGAATTCAACCTGAATTTCATTCTTGAGGCGGCAACCGAAGCTGATTCCCGGATTTTTGATTTATTGATCGAATACCGTGACCAAATTGCAAAAGTAGCGTCTAAGGACGAAGTGAATCAAAGGATTTTGGATGCTTGTCAGAGAACCGCGCAAAAAGCGATCGAGTTTCGCAGTGAAGACCTGGTGAAAGAAGCCATCGATAAAGTGAAGAAGCATTATCCGGAGCGCCTGGTAGCCTTTGAATTACAAACCTGGATGAACTTCTACCGGGAAACCAAAGATGCGTCCAATTTTGTAAAAACCACCAAGTCGTACGCCAAGAAAATTGCCTATGATGATGCCCGGGAATTACAATCGCTGGTAACGTTTCTGGTCAAGGAATTCGGGGAGGATAAAAATGCCATGAACCTGGCGGAAGACCTTGCCAAGCGAGCTTCGGAGGTGGGGCAGGCTTCGGTCTATTACTTGATTTATGCGGATGTTTTGTACAAAAACGGCAAGAAAAACGATGCATTGAAGATCGCGCGTGACGCGCTGAATTTGGCAAAACAGGAAGGCGAAACGGCAATACGCACCGCCGAGATGTATATACAAAGACTTCAAGGATAAAAGTATTATATGAAAAAACTGATGGTTTTGGCAGCCGTGCTGCTAATGGGACTAACTTCTTCAGCGCAAGAAGCTGGTATTCAATTTAATAAAGGCGCTAAATGGTCTGATATACTGGCGAAAGCCCAGTCGGAAAAGAAACTCATTTTCATGGACGCGTACGCTGTATGGTGTGGACCCTGTAAAATGATGGATAAAGATGTGTTTACCCAGTCTGAAATTGGTGATTTTTTTAATAAAAACTTCATCAATGTCAAATTTGACATGGAAAAAGGTGAAGGTCTGAACCTTGCACAGCAATACGCCGTGATGGCTTACCCCACTTTCCTTTTTATCGACGGTAACGGCAAGGTGATGCACCGTGTAGTGGGTTATTTCGAACCGGATGCTCTACTGGAAGTGGGCCATATTGCACTGGATCCTGCCAATCGCTTGGCCGGACTGGAAGCCCGTTTCGATGCTGGGGAGCGTGATCCGCAATTTGTTGCAGGTTTGCTCTCTGCTTTTGAGAACGCCATGCATCCGCGCTCCGAGGAAGTGGTCAATATTTATCTGGCAGGACAGTCTGATTGGAGCATCCCGGAAAACATGGATCTGATTGTTAACAACCTGAAGAGCACCAATTCCAAGCTTTTCGATTATGTTGTGAAAAATCACAATAAATTTGAGGATACTTATGGCAAGTTTCAAATGATTGGACTGCTTCAAGGAGTAATTCTGAATGAAGCCTTTATCGGGGTTACGGAAATGCCTTCGTTAGAAGAAATGCGGGCAGCGTTTTTCGAGAAAGTGCCTTCTCCATTGGCAGACAAGCTTTATCTCTTGACCAAGATGAGTTTTTATCGCATGCAGCAGGACATGGAAAATTATGCCGGTGCAACGGTGGAGTATTATCAGCAATTTCCGAGCAACGATAGTCAGGAACTGAATGAACAAGCCTGGTCTTTTTTTGTATCTGTAGAAAATAAAGCGCATTTAAAAGAGGCTTTGAAATGGGCACAAAAATCGGTGGAAATGGATAGCCAATATGCTAATAATGACACCCTGGCTGCTTTATATTTCAAGCTGGGCGACAAAAAAAATGCCCAAAAAACAGCAGAAAAAGCCATCGAACTTGCTAAAGCCAGTGGTGAAGATTATACCGAAACGGAAGAATTATTGAAGCGAATTAAAAATATGTAATTATTTGGTTGATAGGGTCATAGGGTGATCGGTTCATTTGGGCATCACCCCATCACCCCATCACCCCATCACCTGATTATGGCTGAACAGGAAAAGATAAAAAGAACGGAAATCAATGAATTAGGGGAGTTTGGTCTGATCGAACGGCTTACCAAGGATATTAAACTGCAAAATAAATCCTCGATCAAAGGTGTAGATGACGATGCTGCGGTAATTGATAACACTGGATTTCTGACCGTCGTTACGACCGATATGCTGGTGGAGGGTATTCATTTTGATCTGATGTACACGCCGCTCAAGCAT
>CAZGAU010000299.1:0-3926 GCA_964523725.1 uncultured Saprospiraceae bacterium | reverse complement strand
CAGGAAATGCCACCTTATATAAAATGGCATTCAGGCATCGGTCTGTGGCAAAAATTTTAAAAAATGGCAGCAGGAGCAGTAACGAACGCCTCGAGTTTTTAGGCGATGCTGCCCAACAGCTCGGGCGACTGCTGGCTGTGGTTGCGCTATGCAAACACGTCTGATTTCAGCGCCTACAACCTGCCGACGGCCACCCAGCCGCCGACCCCCACGCCGACCATTACGCCCTCGCCGACGCCGTCCTTTGACTGGTCGGGCAACTGGACCATCCGCGTGTTCCACGGCGGGGTCGAGCGCACCGGCGCGATGAGCTGCTCGGTCACCGGCATGAACCTGACCTGCAGCGCGGTCACCAATCCGGGCGCGTTCGCCTACTCCTTCACCGGCACGATCGCCAGCGGCCACCAGCAAGCCAGCGGCAGCTTTGGCGGCACGGGCAGCGGCAACTGGCAGGCGCGCATCACCGCCCCCGGCTCAGCCCAGTTCATCGGCAATCTGGACATGGGCAGTTGGGAGTTCTGCGGAACGCGTTCTGGGGGCTTCCCCAGCCCATGCAAGTGGCCTTAGAATAGTGAACTCTTATCAATAGTAAGGAGTTCATGATGACTGTACGTAAAGGCGCACTTGTAGTTCTGGTTGGGCTTGCTTTGCTGCTGGCTGCGTGCGGCGGCTTGAGCACGGAAGATGCGATTGCCACTGGCATCGCCCAGACCATGCAGATCAGCCAGTTGGAGACGGCCGCGGCCGGCAACAACGGCGGCGGCACGCAAGCTACTGCCGCGCCGGACTCGGGTGGCGAAGCCACCCAGGCCGGCGAAACTCAGGAGCCGACCAGTACGCTGGTGCCGACGTTGGGCACTGCGTACGTCTCGGTGACGCAGGACACCAATTGCCGCTCCGGCCCCAGCGTGGCCTACCGGCTGATCACCACCATCGCCGCCGGCCAGCAGGTGCAAGTGTTGAAGACCTTCCCCAGCTCGGAGTATGTGGTGGTGCAAAACCCCAACAGCGCGGGTGACTGCTGGCTGTGGCTGCGTTATGCCACCGCCACGGACTTCACGGCGTACGACCTGCCGACGGCCACCCAGCCGCCGACGCCCACGGCTACTTTCACGCCGACGGTCACTCCGACCCCGCTGCCGAGCTTTGGCGGCGGCAGCTGGAGCAACAAGACTCAGCTTGGCGCCACCACTTACACGAACAGCATTAGCTTCTCGATCTCAGGCAACAACATCAGCGGAACTACCACTTGGGGTCCGTATACGTACACCTTCACCGGCACGATCGCCAGTGGGGGCCAACAGGCCAGCGGCAGCTGGACCAGCACGGTACCCAGTAGCGGGAGCTGGCAAGCCTTCCTGCTGAACAACAACCAGTTCAACGGCAACATCGGCGGCGGCTGGTCGTTCTGCGGCTGGCGCGGCGGCGCGGGGGAACCCGGCGCCTGCAATGCTCCGTAAGCTTGCAGTGGTTTGTTTCTCAACAGGTGGCGCAGCATTTGCTGCGCCACCTGTGTTTTTAATCTAGGCATGCGGCGCTTTTAATGCCCGCAAGGTAAGATAGAGTCCTGCGGCGTTGGTGAGATCGGCGCCTGCTCGTGGAGGATTATGACAACTCGAAAACTAAGCCTGTTGTTTGTACTGATCGCGGCCCTGGCGCTGCAAGCCTGCGCCCCGGCCGCGGATGTGGCCGGCCTGGTGGCCACCGGCATTGCCGGCACGCAGCAGGCGGATGCCTTGCTGACCGAAGTGGCGCAGGCCAACCAGCCCGCGCCCACCAATACGCCGGAAGCGGCCGCCCCGAGCCCGGAGCCGACCGCCGAGGCCACCCAGGTAGTG
The DNA here is from genome assembly GCA_964523725.1 of uncultured Saprospiraceae bacterium. Taxonomy (GTDB): domain Bacteria; phylum Bacteroidota; class Bacteroidia; order Chitinophagales; family Saprospiraceae; genus JADJNW01. The sequence continues at coordinate 2,088 of CAZGAU010000299.1, read as the reverse complement.
AGCGCGCCGCCGGCGGCCAGCGGATCCGGCGCGGTGGTGACCGTATCGCGTGACACCAACTGCCGCTCCGGCCCCGGCAGCCAGTACACCTGGCGCGGCGTGTTCCGCGCCGGCCAGCAGACTGAAGTGCTCAAGACCTACAGCGGCGGTCACTATGCCGTGGTGGTTGACCCCTCCGGTGAGGGCGAGTGCTGGCTGTGGCTGGGCTACGCCAGCCCCACCAGCTTTGAAGGCTACAACCTGCCTGAGGCCACCCGGCCTCCGTTGCCGGTCGTCATCCAGCCCGGACCCACCGCAACGCCGATCTACACCTGGGTGGGCGAGTGGAGTGTGCGCGTGGTCGACCTCGGCTCGGGCATGATCCGCAACGGCCAGATCTCGTTCCACCGCTCGGGTGAGGTGATCACCGGCACAGTGGTGCTGGCGCCTGACAACATCACCTATGAGCTGGCCGGCTCGATGATGCCCGGCCACATCAAGGTGGCGGGTGACTTTGAGCAGGCCACCAACCGCGGCGGGTGGGCAGCCACCATGAACCGCAGCCTGGTGCAGTTCTCCGGCAATATCAACGGCGTTTTTGCGTTGTGCGGCTGGCGTTCCGGCAGCCAGATGCCCAACGAATGCTACGCACCTTAAGCTGACTTTTGAGTTGACAAAGCGGGCGGCCAATTGGCCGCCCGCTTTTTTTTGTGCGTCTGCAAAACAGGGCGCGCCTGGCACGATTCTTGTATAGTTTTTCAGCAACTCTAAAGGAACATGGAACGTGCTATGAAAATCTCACGCAATTACGCTTTGCTTTTGATGGCCGCCGCCCTGGTGGCGGTCTCCATCGCCTGTGTGCGCTCCGCGCCCCTGGGCTCCAATGAAGACGTCGGCCAGGCCACCGAGAAGGCGGCCCAGACGGCAGACGCCCAGATCCAGCAGACCCTGGATGCACTGCTGGGCCAGGCCACGGTAGCGAACGCGCCGACCTCGACTTCCACGCCGAGGGCGACCGCCACCACCAGACCGGCCACGCCGACCCTGGAAGCCGCACAGCTGACCTCCCTGGCGGCGGTGTTGACCCCGACGGCCACGGTGGCCGAGACGGACGAAGTGACGCCAACCGCCACCAGCACCGCGGCCAGCGCCACTGCGCCGTGCTACGCGGCCCGCTATGTGTATGACGAGACCTATCCTGACGGCACGCGAGTGAACGCCGGGCAAGCCATGGCCAAGACCTGGCGCCTGCAGAACGTAGGCACTTGTGACTGGCGCGCCGGTGAATACGAGCTGTTCTTTGCGGGCGGTAACCGCATGAACGGCAGCTCCCCGCTGACGATCACTTATGGCGTGCCAGCGGGCGGCTATGCCAACTTCACCATCAACCTGGTAGCCCCGCCCACGCCCGGCACGCACCGCGGCGAATGGGTGCTGCGCTTTGACGGAACCCAGCAGGTGGGTGTTGGCCCGGACTACAACCTGCCGATCTGGATCGAAGTTATCGTGCGCGGCGAGTAGCTGATCACAGTATCTGCAAAAGCCTAAAGAGGGCAGTACAGCGTACTGCCCTCTTTTTTTGTGCTCGCCTTGCCCAGAGTTTGCTTTTAAAGTAGAGTACGCCCATGCGTTGGCTTGTCTTGCTTCTGGCGTTGAGCATGCTGCTTGCGGCGTGCACGTTCCCCACTTCATCACAATCGATACCGCAACCGGGCGGCCTGCCGGCTCAGCCTGAGCAGCAGGCGGAGCCGACGCTGGCGCCCAGCTTTGATGAGCTGCTGCGCCTGGCCCAGGACGCGGCCAACCGGGCCGAGTGGGGTGCGGCGATCGCCTATTTGGATGCGGCCCTAGCCGAGCGGCCCGACAGCGCGGCGGCCTACTGGCAGCGCGGCATGGCCCAGCACGCCGCCGGCAACCTGGACGCAGCCCTGGCTGACCTGGACCAGGCGATCGCGCTGGACCCGAACCGAGCGTCGAGTTACCAGAGCCGCGGCCTGCTGCACGCCCAGCGCGGTGATGGCACCGCGGCCCTGGCCGATCTGACGCGGGCGATCGAGCTGATGCCCACCTTTGCGAAGGCCTACCGCAACCGGGCCGAGCTGCAGCGCA
>CAZGAU010000298.1:0-3974 GCA_964523725.1 uncultured Saprospiraceae bacterium | reverse complement strand
TTGGTTTCTTCCTTTTATGCCCCTCGGTCTGCGACCGTTTGTAGCTACTATTTTTCATTCTGGCAATATTACCTCCAACATACCTTTGCCATGCAAATAATTACTGGCACTGCTATATACCCAATGCTCCGGCGCTTCCACAAAACCTGCCCGCACCGGATTCCAGTGCAGGTAGTCCAGCTTTTGCCGGATGACCGCTTCACTCCACAACTCGATGGGGTGATTGTCATGCTGCCATACCTGATGTGCCTGCCTGACCTGCTTGCCAAAGTAACCCAACAGATATAATAACCACTCGCGCCGGCTTTCCGGCTCTTTTTCAATAGCTTCCAGCATTTGCTTTGCCGTATGTTTTTTCAGGCTGCGAATGGTTTCTACCAAATCATGCCCTTCCTGTACTGCCGCTATTAGGTGCACATGATTGGTCATCACTACATAGGCATACAAGAGCAAGCCTTTGTGCTGCTGACAATACCGCAGGCTTTCCAGCAGTATGTCCCGATACACCTGCCGCGAAAACAGGTCGATCCAGCCCACTATGGTCAAGGTCATAAAATAAGAGCCTTCCGGGTTGTGTACTTTGTATTTTGTGCTCATATATTTATTCAAAGTTCCAAAGATATAATGGCGTCACAGACGCCCGAATGGCAGCCTGCTAACCAAGCGCTGGACGCAGTCCCAGCACGAGCGGTTATAAATTATTATAACCATTTTATTTTCTAGTAAAAGAAGCTTCTTCCAATTGTTCTTCCGGCATCTTGGTCAGGATTATTTTATCAATTCTACTGCCATCCAGGTCAATAATATCAAACTGATAGTCGGCATATTGAAATTTAAATCCGGTTTTTGGAATGCGATTTAAATGGTGAATGATAAAACCGGCTAAAGTAGAATAAGAATTGGGTTTTCGTGGGATCAGGTTTGTACCTAGCTTATGATTCAAGTCTTGCACCAAAATACTCCCGTTCACCAGAAAACTATGATCTTCTCGTTGCAGCAATTCCGGTTCATCCGTGGTATCCCGATCCGGCAAATCCCCAACAATCGCTTCCGTTAAATCATGTAAAGTAATCACCCCTTCAAACGAACCATATTCATCCACAACAAGGCCCAGATACTGCTTTTGCCTTTTAAAATATTGTAATATATCAAAAGCATACATGTTTTCGGGAATAAAAAGCGGCTCCCGCATAATGGATTCCAGTGTAAAATCCGGGTGATCCTGATGCTCCCAAAAATCTTTTGCTGTAATGAAGCCTTTAACTTTATCAACTATTCCTTCACACACCGGAAACTTAGAATGCCCGGTCTGACGAATGATACGCGCATTCTCTTCCAGGCTATCATTGGTATCCAGCCAAATTACATCTGTGCGATAAGTCTTAAGCGTTTTCGCCTGTTGATCTGCAAATTGGAAAAGATTTTGATAAACTTCGCTTTCCTGTTTTTCTAAAACGCCCTGTTTGCCTGCTACCAATATTAAATATTGTAACTCTTCTTCGGTCATTCTTTCTTCATCGGCGTCTTTTATATTTAAAAGCCTAATAATCAAATTGGTAGAACCTGAAAAAAAGCGAACCAAGGGTAAGGTTATATTAGAAAATATACGAATAATCGGCGCAACGGTGAGTGCAACTTTTTCTGAATTACTAAGCGCGATCGTTTTGGGTATCAATTCTCCTACTACAATTGAAAAATACGTGATGATTCCAACAATAATAACAAAAGCCAGCGTTTCAGAGTAAGGTTCCAGAATGGGAATTCGCGCCAGCAAAGGTTGAAAATCATCTGCCAAAGTCGCCCCGCCATAAGCGCCTGATACCACACCAATCAAAGTTATTCCTACTTGCACAGAAGACAAAAACTGCTCCGGATTGCGCAGCAAATCGAGCACCATCTTAGCTCTACGGTCTCCCAATTGCTGTTGGCGCTCTATACGCTGCCTTTTCACCGACACCAAGGCAATTTCCGACAAAGCAAAAAAGCCATTCATTAAAGTCAAAACTGCCAGTACTATAATTTCCATAATAAGAAAACGCTTATTTTTTTAAAATCTGCATAATTTTATTTGAGCGCCACACATCTATTATGCTACAATGCTATAACAGAAAATGTTTTCCCGCTCGCGCCGGACTGCTTTTATTGAGAAAAGTAAATCAAATTTTGCAAGTATTATACCTATGTTGTAACTAAATAAAAAATGCCAATCTAATGGATTGACATTTAGCGATTTAAAATTCATTTAGTGACCCCGCCAGGAATCGAACCTGGATCTAGAGTTTAGGAAACTCCTATTCTGTCCGTTGAACTACGGGGTCTAAAAGGTAAATACCTTTCAATTTACAAAAGTAAAAATTCCTGCCAGGAGTAAAAAGTTTCCGGAAAATTCAGAACAAGAAACTTTTTTTTGATTCGCGCGGTTTTCAGTCATATTTGCCGAATATTTTTCGGAATTCAACTTATCTGCTATGCCAAATCGGAATATTCTACTTATCGTCGGTGCTTTTGCCGTTATTTACATTGTGTGGGGTTCCACTTACCTGGTGAATTTTTTTGCTATCGAAACCATTCCCCCATTTCTAATGTCGGGCAGTCGATTTGTAACGGCAGGGGTGGTCATGTATGGCATCGGCTGGCTGATGGGCGCCAAACATCCCACCAGGGTACAATGGCGAAACGCAGCGCTCTCAGGCATTTTGCTGCTCTCTATCGGTACGGGCGGAGTGGTATGGGCGGAACAATACGTGGATACCGGCATTGCTGCGCTTATTGTAGCAGCTGATCCCTTTATCGTGGTGCTCCTGGTTTGGCTGATGCGCAAGCAACGCCCGGTGTGGAATAGTATTTTTGGCATTTGCCTGAGTATTCTGGGCGTGGGCTTGCTTATCGGGCAGGATTTATTATCAACCGGTCACAGTACCTCAATTGGAATCATCGTCATTTTCATAAGCATCCTCTCCTGGGCTTTTGCGACCGTTTTTATCGGGCAGGCGGATCTTCCCAAGTCTTCCGTGCAGGTAGCGGCTACCCAAATGCTGGCCGGCGGCACATTTCTTTTAATCATGAGCTTTGCCGGCGGAGAATTCCTTGACTTTGATCCAAATAATATTTCCCAGAAATCCATTTTTTCCTGGATTTACCTGATTATTTTCGGTTCTATCCTGGCTTTTTCTGCGTTTAATTATCTTTTGGTGCGGGTTTCCCCGGAAAAGGTAGCGACCAGCGCTTACGTCAATCCAGTCATTGCCATATTGCTGGGCTGGTGGCTGAATAATGAAGCCCTGACCAGCCAGACGCTCACCGCTGCTACATTGATCCTGACCGGTGTATTTTTTATCAATAGCCGTTTCAAAAAGCTTTTGCCTAAAAGGCGAAAAGAATTATTAACACCAAGTAAATAAAATCATTTACTTCAGGTAAATTTTTTATTCAAAAATGGAATTCGGATTTCGAAGCGATGCAGGTATAAAGTAATGGCGCTCAGCACAAAAGTGATCATCGCCAGCGAAAACAATGCCCCGCCATCATTATTAAAATTAATACCCAGTACGGTAAGATGGGAAAAAATGGCGCCGCTGATCACCCCAAGGCTCCCCAGAGCGCCCAGCCAGGCCGTGCGCGGAATAAGCAATAAAATAGCCACGATCAGCTCGGCTACACCGGTACCAATGCGCCCCCAGGGCTCCATACCCAGGGTGGAAAACAGCAACACACTGTCGGGATGAGCGGTAAATTTGAAGAATAAAGTTTGTAATAAAATGACGGCCGCACCAATGCGTGCGACCCAGGAAATTATTTTGGTTGTCCGTTTCATGATTTTTTATTACAAAAGTGCAGCAATATTTATTTACAAACTGTAAGCTACGCTACACAATTGCCTCCTTGACTGTCGCCACGAAGATCATTTAAATAAGCAAAGGGACAATTTTAAATTAAAATAAAATATTTCATAAGAAGTTGGTTGTCAGCTTAAT
>CAZGAU010000297.1:0-3983 GCA_964523725.1 uncultured Saprospiraceae bacterium | reverse complement strand
GTAGGGCGAACGCCCATGCGATCTACGAGCGATGTAGTGTGATAGCTGAGCATTTGCTCGGCGCGGGCATAATCTTCTGCGGTCAAACTTTGCTGCGCGGAAAGACTTAGCGTTGCCATGAGCAGGAAAAGGGCGCAATGGGTAATGAAGAGTCTTTTCATTTGTAAATACATTTTAATTCATGATGACTGAAATATTACACGATTAATAATGTTTTCACGCTTTGTTATATTGAAAGTTAATTCAGTATAACAAATGCTCGACAATATACAAAAGCCACCAAGAAAAATGACGATTCCTTTTTTTGAAATCGAAACGTACTGTATCTTGGAACATTAATATTTATCCATATGCTTCGTTTGATGCGACAACCAATAAGTCCTTTACTTTCCCAACGGGTGATCTCGGTGATCATTCGCAATGGGATCAGTATAATTGGGGTATTGTGGTTGGGATGGTCTGCCGAACGAATGGTATTGTTGTACTTTGTGGATACGATGGCAGGCATTTGGGCGGTACTTACGGCAATTGTTTATTTACTCAGCTCGGGCTCAAATGCAAGCTGGGGCGATAAAATGTACAATAGCGCCAATGCAGCGGGCGGCGCCGCGTTTCTTACAGCGCTGATCGGAATTCCGCTGGGGTTACCCTTATTATTTATGGTACAATGGAACTTGCAGGTGCTCTGGCAATTTCTGGAACAACCCAGCTTTCTAAAGGCAGTACTGGGCATAGGTATGACCAATTTAGTCCTGTCTATTCGGCTTTATTTCAGGGAAGTTGAGCACGAAGACATTTATACTTTTCAATCTCCAATTAACCGGCATTTCGCCATTTTATTTACGCGTTGGGTTTTTATTATTATTTTTATTTATGCAGCTAGTGCGTTTTTTAATGAGGCTACTAAATATTTTTGTGTAATTATTTATGCCGTGTCCACCATTTACAGCGAGCTTTTTCCAGAGCGATTTGCCAATCTATTCCCGGCAAAACACGCCCAAGGCCGCCGGCATTCCAGGCGATGAACATGCCATCCGTTGGTTTGATGTTGGAAACAGGTTCACAATATTGCCTGATCTCTATCATTGAAATTGATATCCCGGATAAAACCGCCTTTGCTGCGAAACTCGCGTGGATCCACCTCCCTTACTACAATCTTATACCCGTCCAGATAGCTGTTGTGGAGAGCGCTGATAGCCTTATTTGCTTCTTCGTCGTTGGACATTTCTACAAAGCAAAAGCATTTGGATCTTGTGGAATATTGATCCCTGATTACATCCGCCGCATCTACCACGCCATAAGCTTCAAAGATTCTTTGAACATCATTGGAGAGCGTCATCGGGTTCAACTTTGCTACAAAAATATTCATCTGAAAAGAATTAAAAGTGAAAAAATCGAAAGATACATTTGACGGGCATCAGGAAAGTGTAGCAAAAAATGGTTTTAAGACTTTGAAGAAAGGCTAAAATTAATCTTGCTAAACTAAAATGATCATACAATTTAAGAAAAAAAAACGACATTAAATAAATAAGGCTAAATATCTTATGGAAAATTAAAAGCCCCCTTCCGACTTGCGTCAAAAAGAGGGCTCTTTACTGTATCGTTACTAAAAAATTAGTATCTGTTACGGTTGTAGTTTCCGCCACCGCCGCCGTAGTTTCCACCACCGCCACGATTGCCGCCGCCACCACCACGATTTTCACGCGGCTCAGCTTTCTTTACTACGATGGTATTGCCATCCAAATCGCTGTCGTTCAATTCGTTGATCGCGTTCATCGCCTCATCGTCGTTTGGCATTTCCACAAAACCAAAGCCTTTTGATTTGCCAGAAAACTGATCAGTAATGACCTTGGCAGAATCTACTGCGCCAAAAGCTTCGAAAGCTTCTTGTAAATCTTCAGACTGTGTGCCGAAGTTCAATTTTGCAACAAAAATATTCATTAGAAAAAATTAAAAAGTGAAAAATAAATGAAAAATATGATTCCGATGATCAGGTAAGTGTAGCGAAGAATTCTTGAGTCTTAAAAGAAAGGCTGAAAAACAAATTTGCTAAACCGACTTGATATGTAATCTTTCAAGTACGGCGTAAAGGTAATCTAAATATTGACAGTTTTCTGTTTTTTAGTAAATATTTACTGAAAATAAATTTATTTAACATCGCGCATAATGCTGCAAGTGCCGGAAATCGGACGTTTCAGGGTGTTTTTTTATTTAAAAATCAGCAGCTTCCCTTCTGCCTGCAGCCTTTGTTTTGCATCCCGCCAATTGGGCAGGATGTCATTTTCAAAAGTGTATGTCCTGATTTCGGAAGCCAGACGAGCCGATGCTTTCATGGCTTTCAGGTGCGCGCCGGCATGGGCAAATCGCTTCAGGTCCTCCTCGCTCTCCCAGGCAGATAAGGTATAATGTAATAAACCCAGGCCCGTTTTCCTAAACTCACGAAAGCCGTTTTCTTTTTCCATTTGCCGCATAATTTTTAATGCATGATGTGCTAAATAAAAAAAATGCCAGGGCTTTTTTAACTTGATCGAGGTAATTGTAATAACCATACATGTAAATTTCAAAGGTTATTGATCGTTTTGTTTTTTATGTAATAACTCCAGGTATGATTTATTATATAATTGCTGACCTTTTTTAGTAAATAAAGGCAGCATTTCACCCACGAAAACCCGAAAATAATAATCAATAATCTGCTCGTCATCGCCCTCAAAATGGAACTCGGCATGCGGAATCCAGCCATCGCCCAGAATGAGCAGCCGCGTAGCCATATCTTCATAATAACCGGGCACCGGCTCAGCCCGCAGCCAGCCTTTGGCCGCCATCGTTTGAAATATTTGCACGAATTGCGCCCGGCGCAGTTTGACCAAAGCGCCGTACTCTTCCTGAATTTGCGGGACGCGCCGCATAATACGCACGAGATCAAGCATCAAAAATTTATAACGATATAATATCCTGAACCCCACCTCTCCGATGCGCAACATCTGTTCCAATTCTGTAGATGCGGCTATCGCCTGAATCGCCTGGGCATTCATTTCGCCAACAACCTTGCGGTACAGCTCCAGGATAATCGCATCGGTATTCGGGAAATGATAGCATAAATTGCCGTGGCTGATGCCCACTTCCTGTGCGATGCTGCGCACCGTAACCGCGTCCGTGCCAAGTTCATTAAACTGCCTGAGGGCAACTTCCAGAATTTTTTCCTTGGTATCCATACGGTAAAGGTAAAAAAAATCATTAGAACATTTGTTCTATATTTCAAAAAATAGTACATTTGTTCTAAAATTACCAAAAAATGGAAACACAATCATCACCCGAACCACAAGAAAACCCACGCCAACCGCTGGATTGGCTGTTCAAACTGAACCGGCAGGCGCAGGAGCTGACCCGCTCAAAAGAGGAAGATTCCACCTTGGTATTAGCCTTGAAAGTGTTTGGAAAGCTTTTCCTGGCGGTATTAATGATCCTGCTTTCGCCGATATTGCTCATCGGGCTGGCGATCGCCTTTGCCGCAGTGCTTTAATAATGTCCACGCTCCGGCAACCGTTTTTTATCATAATTACGCTGATATTCAGCGTGCATCAAATGTTGCAAAAGGTTTTGCACATCTCGATATCATGGTTCGATGATTATCTTGATCCATTGCTGTGCATGCCCATTTTATTAACTTTATTATTGGCAGAGCGGCGGCATATTTTCGGAAAAGGCAATGATTACAAGCTTTCCGGTATGGAAGTAACGCTGACGGTAGTTAGTTTGAGCATCATCTTTGAAATTATATTTCCAGCATTAACTTCAAAATTTACATCCGATTGGGGAGATGTAATCGCATATATAACGGGGGGCTTATTTTTTTATATCGTAATGAATCGATCTTTACAAAAAGCTTGATTTATTATATTGAAGCAGTTGTTCTGATTTTGATATAGACTACTTTTTTAAATAAAGCAATTGATCTTCAATGAATCACCGACAAATTAGCACAT
>CAZGAU010000296.1:0-4006 GCA_964523725.1 uncultured Saprospiraceae bacterium | reverse complement strand
CCCGCTGATCATACATAAATGAATCATGAGTCATCATGTAATAATAATCCGTATGTTCCAGGGTATCAATAATCCAGGGATTAGCATACACAATTAAATGTTCGGAAAGTGCATAATTTACCAGTGTATCATATTTTGCAACCAAACTGTCCATATAATCAAAATAGCAATTCATTTGTACGTCATAGGGTATAATAATCGTGTCAAAAGGAATTTCTACCGGCACAGGTATATCCAATGCCCCCGGAATCGTTGTATCTCCTGGAAGTACAACAGGTTCTTCTCCAGCTTCGCGGCAGGCGGCCAGACTAAGTATTGCTATAATTATTCCGATTTTTATTATATGCCACATTTGAAATTTGATTGACTCAATGTTCAATATCAACATGTTTTCAATCTGATTCAATGACAATTGTATTTTTGCTACCCTGATTTTTATCATTCTTAGAACAATTGCCCTGTTTCCGGCATTCTATTCAAAAATCCTTATTCATGGCTGACGAGAATGTTTTACAAGAACAAACGACCGAAGCAATCATTGAAGAAGCACAACCCGAAGATGGAAAATTGCAAAGGGTTGAAAGCTCACTCCCCGTTCATCTTACAATTCTTCCGCTATCGCAACGACCAATTTTTCCGGGTTTGACCATGCCGATTGCCATTTCAGGCAATGAACAAATCGAAGCTTTGAAAAAAGCAATGGAAGAAAACAACGGCTACATCGGCTTGGTCTTGGTCAAGGAACTGGCGGAAGAGGATTATACCGAGTCCGATTTCTATGATATTGGTACTGTATTTCAAGTGTACCGGATGGCACAGATCGCCCCAAATACGGTGCAAGTACTAGGTCGAGGCATCAGTCGTTTCACTAAGAAAAAAGTGTTGCTGGTGAAGCCAACCCTGCGCTGGGAAGTGACTTATCCCCGGGCGGTCAAGGAAAAGCCTGACACCGATCTGAAGGCTTATATGATGGCGATCAGCAGTGAAATAAAGGAGTTGCTCAAGCTCAATCCGATGTTCCAGGAACAGGTCAATCTAGTCGTGTCACAGCTGAATTCTGAAGCGCCGGGGCTAACGATGGATGTCATCAGTAACCTCCTTAGCAGCGATGCGGAGCAACTGCAATTGTTGCTGGAAACATTTGAATTGCATGAACGGGCACAATTGCTATTGAAACTGATCAAGGAAGAAATGGAAATCGCCAAGGTGCAAAAGAAAATCAGCGATCAGATCGAGGAAAAGGTCAATAAGCAACAAAAAGAATACTTGCTCCGGGAACAGCTGAAGGCGATCAAGAAGGAACTCGGCATTGAAAAAGAAGAAGGCGAAACCGAGGTTGAAAAAATCGAGCAGAAGCTGTCGGATAAAAATTTATCGGAAGAAGCGCAAAAGGTTGTAGAACAAGAGATTAATAAACTTAAGCTCATTAATCCACAGTCGCCAGATTTCAATATCACACTTAGTTATCTTGAAAACATCGCCGATCTGCCCTGGGGTGTTTATTCTGATGATAATGATGATATAAAACATGCCCGGAAAATTCTGAATGAGGAACATTATGGATTGGATGAGGTAAAAGACAGGATACTGGAGTTTCTGAGTGCCGTTATCAAACGCGGGAAAGTCGCGGGTTCTATAATATGTCTGGTCGGTCCTCCGGGTGTCGGTAAAACCTCGGTGGGTAAATCCATTGCCCATTCGCTGGATCGCAAGTTTTTCCGTTTTTCAGTGGGTGGGATGCGCGACGAAGCGGAGATCAAAGGGCACCGGCGTACCTACATCGGCGCGATGCCGGGTAAGATGATCCAAGCCCTAAAGCGCGTGGGCACTGCGAATCCGGTGATTTTATTGGATGAAATTGACAAAATCGGCACGAGTTTCCGCGGCGACCCCGCTTCGGCTTTGTTGGAGGTGCTGGACCCCGAGCAGAATTCGACTTTTCTGGATCACTATCTGGATATTCCGTTCGACCTCTCCAATGTGCTGTTTGTCACCACCGCCAATGTGTTGGACACTATTCCCGGTCCTTTACTTGATCGTATGGAGGTGATTCGCATTGCCGGTTATGTTTTGCAGGAAAAAATCGAAATTGCCAGACGCTATTTGATTCCTAAACAACTGGAACAGCATGGTTTTAAAGAAGGCGAAATCAAATTCACTGATGATGCCCTGGCTCTGATAATTGACAAATATGCCCGCGAAGCCGGTGTTCGGAATCTGGAAAAACAAATTCAGAAAATCATTCGAAAAGTTGCTTTAAAACAGGCCGAACAGGAAGAAGCTGATCTGAACATCGACAAAGAAGATGTAGAGGAAATGCTGGGCAAACCGATTTTCCGCACCGAACGATTGTACGAGAAATCTACTCCCGGTGTAGTGCTGGGGCTGGCTTACACGCCACTCGGCGGCGCCACGCTCTACATCGAAGCCAATGGCATTCGCTCAAAAAGCCCAGGTTTTAAACAAACCGGTCAATTGGGCGACGTTATGCGCGAATCTTCTGAAATTGCCTACAGCTATGTGCGGGCGCTGCTTTCCGAAAAGGGAAGCCCCGATCATGAGTATTTTGATAAACACCAAGTGCACTTGCACGTGCCCGCAGGCGCTACGCCCAAGGACGGTCCCTCGGCGGGTATCACCATGGCTTTGGCGCTGTATTCATTGGCAACCGGAAAACCTGCGAAGGATGGCATTGCCATGACCGGCGAGCTGACCCTGACCGGCAAAGTGCTGCCCATTGGCGGCGTGAAAGAAAAAACCATCGCAGCCCGGCGTGTGGAAGTCAAGGAATTGATCTTCCCAGATGAAAATCGTAAGGATTTTGAGGATTTGCCCGACTTTATCCGCGAGGGAATCACCGTGCATTACGCCAAGAATTTTATCGATGTGCTCAAGGTCGCTTACCCGAATGATGATTTCTAAAAGAAATTTGATTTTGATTTGCAATGAAATTGTGGAACTTTGCGCCCTGAAGCAATGGATGGAATGAAAAAAATAACGCTTAAAGACAAGAAAGACGCGGCTGTGCGCCGTTTTCACCCCTGGGTTTTCTCTGGGGCAGTGGCAAGGATGGAAGGCTCCGTTACCGACGGCGAAGTGGTGGAAGTTTATTCCAAGCAAGGCGATTACCTCGCTACCGGTCATTATCACGATGGCAGCATTTGCGTTCGGATTTTTTCTTTTGAAAAAACCAATGCCGATCTGGATTTTTGGAATAAAAAACTGCGCAATGCCTATCAATTCAGGGAACGACTGGGTTTAATTCAGAATTTGCAAACAAATTGCTATAGACTTGTCCATGCAGAAGGCGACGGGCTTCCGGGATTGATTATCGATATTTATAATAAGACAGCCGTAATTCAATGCCATTCCATCGGCATGCACCTGGAGCGGGAAAAACTGGTGAAAGCACTGCTCGAAATCTATGGCAATCGCCTCGAAGCTATTTACGATAAAAGTCAGGAAACGCTACCCGATCAATATGCCAAAACCGTTGCCAATGTTTACCTTTTCGGCGAATCGATCCACAAAATGGCGATGGAAAATGAGCACTCCTTCCTGGTTGATTGGGAAACCGGCCAAAAAACCGGATTTTTTCTCGATCAACGCGACAACCGGCAATTGCTAGGGCAATACGTCGCCGGAAAAATAGTGCTCAATGCCTTTTGCTACACGGGCGGATTCTCAGTTTATGCTTTAAAAGCCGGAGCAAGCTTCGTAGATTCGGTAGATATTTCACAAAAAGCAATCGAGCTGACCGACCAGAATGTGGCGCTCAATGGCTATGCCGAACACCATCAGTCTTATGCACAGGATGTGCTGAAATTTTTACAACAGGCTGAAAAAGAATATGATGTAATGGTCGTGGACCCGCCGGCTTTCGCCAAAAGTTTTGCCAAACGCCACAACGCGGTGCAAGGCTACAAACGACTCAACGCTTTGGCTTTGAAAAAAATAAAAAAGGGCGGCATTTTATTTACCTTTTCTTGTTCACAAGTCGTTGACA
>CAZGAU010000295.1:0-4007 GCA_964523725.1 uncultured Saprospiraceae bacterium | reverse complement strand
GCTATTGCTGTAATTCCATCTAGTAAACCCGGTGGTATCGCCGAAGCGCTATTGCTGGAAGCATGGGTATCCCAGGAATTACCGTTGGCGTGTACAGCAAACAAAAATGTCACCTGGCTCAGATCAAAAGAAGTACCGCAAAGGGCGATCAACTGATCCCCGGAAGTTGCCAGGTTGAAGTTCGGATCATTGGCATCAAAAACGGTGTAGCCGGGTATGGCTTCGTCAATGAGTACGGTGCCCGCACTAGCAGTAGAAGATAAAACCGTAACGGTTACAGATGTTCCTGCCAACACGCCACCGGCGGGAGCAGTCCAGCGAACCAGTCCCTCGGCGCTACGCAAGCTAGCCGGAAACGATGTCCCATCCTCCGTATAAGCAGGCTGATAACCTTTATCCGTAAAAATTATGTGTGTTCCTTCGGCAATATTTACACGGGGAACAAAAGTAAACTGATTCGGGTCTGCATCATAGAAGGTAATAGCGATATCTCCTGCGTCCAGGTTGGAGCAATCCTTATATATTGGTCCCGAATCCGTTGAAGAAATGCTGATCGCCCCGTTTTGTGTATTGGCAGGGCAGGCAGGCTGGGATATATTTAATTCAAAATCACCAATTATACCGCAATCCGGGTCGTCACAGTCCACTAGTCCGTCGCCATCATTGTCATATTCATCATCGCAAATCTCCACACATTCCGGTATTTGCAGCACTACTGGATTGTTGGCATAATCAAGTGTACACCCCGTATCCGTTCTTTTTACCACAATCTGATAAGTTCCGGGAACAAGATTGGAAAAGGTAGGATTGGTTTGCCATTTTATGCCATTGTCTATGCTATATTCGCCGAATGTTCCGTTGTAATTAATTGTAATGCTTCCCAAGCCAGACGCAGGGTAACAACCGGGTTGTTGCAAGGAAAGCGAATAGTTGGGCAAACCACAAATTCCTTGTTCTTCGCAATCTGTTAATCCATTCCCATCATCGTCTATGCCGTTGTTACATATCTCGGTACAACCAAAAATCTGGATAGGATTATTTGCATAGGCGGTGATACAATTGTTATTTTTTACCAGCAGGTTGTACAAACCCGGTTCCAGATTGCTAAATGTAGATGATGGTTGCCAGGTTTGTCCGCCATTGATACTGTACAGCACTTCTGTATCGGGCGCTGCCTGTGAAAAAGTGCTCACATCTCCCACCGCCAAAGCCGTTGAACCCGAGGTTAATCCAGGTGGAATGGCGGAAGAGCTTTCACCTGAAGCATCCGAATCCCAATTGCTGCCGTTGGTATAAATCGCAGTGAGGAAGGTCAGCTGAGCCAGATCACCCGAAGCAAAAGATGAACCGCACAAGGCAATCAGTTGATCGCCCGAAGAACTGAATTTAAATTGCGGGTTAAAACTGTCATAGGCGGTATAGCCGGGAATATGCTCATCTGCTTTTGCGGAACCAGGGGAAGCATAGGTGTATGCAGGAGTAGTCCCGGAAGATGGTTGGGTAACACTAATCCAGACGACCGTACCTGCAGTCACACCCTCTACAGGGGCAGTCCATTGTACCATCCCTTCACTGGTTAAAAAACCACCTGAGCTTTTCCACCCCTTGTCGGTAAATACAATTTGAGTGCCGCCGGCAAGATTGACCATCGGAACAAATTCAAACTCACTTGTGCCGGAGAAAATCCCCGGTGCTTCATAGCTTACAATCACTATATCGCCAGGCGCTAAGGTTGAACAATCCTTAGTCGGAAGCGATGCGTTAACCACTATACTTCCTTTGCCAACCGGATTTCGCCTGCAATCGGTCTGGGTTACTTGCACCTGCATCGGAGTCAATCCACAATTCGCATCGGGGCAATCGTCAATTTGACCGTTATTATCATTGTCTATACCATCATTACAAATTTCGGTGCAATCAGAGGCTTGCAAATTTACAGAAGTATTCGCGCTGCATCCGGTAGCTGGATCATTCACCACAAGTTGGTAGGTTCCCTGAGATAAATTGGAAAAGCTGTTTCCGCTTTGAAAGCTTTGACCGCCGTTGATGCTGTATTGATAGGAGCCTGCCGGAGAAACGTTTATGGCGATGCCACCATTGGCTATGCTGCAATTGGTCGGCGGCGTCAATTGTACATTTTGAATTGTAATACCCTGCGAAGGTGTCAAATGAACCGGTGGATGACTCACCGTACAACTCTGATCAGCATTGGCAATGACGACGTTATAAGTACCGGCGCTAAGGTTATTAAATGTGTTGCCGGTAACAAATTGAGTACCGCCATCGATGCTATAAAGAATCGAATTCCCACCATTCTGCGCTGTAATGGTGATACTGCCATTTGCATTTGCCGGAATGCAACTCGTAGGCGGAACAGCATTGACCTGGGTAATACTCAAAGAACTGCCACCACTCACCTGCACGGGATTGCCGGAGTAAGCGATTTCACAACTTCCTGTACTATTTCTGACATAAACGTTGTAAGTCCCGGGAACAAGTCCGGTAATGGTTTTAGAAGTTTGCCATTGTCCACCTTCTATTTTGTAATAAAGCGTAGAACTGCCGCTGGCATTGATGGTAATGGTTCCATTAATGGCGGAACAGGAGGAAGCAGCAGTTGCAGTCACGCTGGAAATTGTGATAGGTGAAACACCTCCAACGCTAGCCGTTCTTTGTATAATACAAGATGTGTCACCATCCGCCATTATCAGAACCGTATAATTCCCGGGGCTCAGATTGGAAAATACCGGATTTACTTGCCAGTTGTTACCATTATCAATACTGTATTCAAAATAATATCCTCCGGTAGTGGTAACTGAAATTTGTCCATTCGGATTTCCGCAATCGGTTGAAGCAGTTGTACTCACTGAAACGCCGGGAGCCTGTAATTTAGTGACAGTAGCCTGAGCCGTTGTTACACATCTGCCGCCGCTGCCGGACACTTCGACCGTGTAAACGCCTTCAGCCAATCCAGTGAAAGTACTACTGGAACTCCAGGCGCCTCCATTGAGGCAATATTGCAAATCCAGATTTGATCCTCCGGGTTCACCAATCGAAGCATCTACCGCAATCGTTCCATTATTGGTACAAAAAGAGGCATCGGTAACCTGAATATTATTGATGATAGGTTCACCGCCTGTGTTTTGAGGCGTGAGGATGACCGGATTACCACCATACTCGGTTTCACAACCTGTGATGGTATTTCTGGCTTTAAGGATAAAGGAGCCAGGGTATAGATTAGTAAAATAATTGGAACTTTGCCAGGCGCCATTATTTATTCTAAATTGCCAATCTCCTGACGAACTATTTCCGTCGTTCAAAGCTTTTGTACTCAGTTCTATCACCCCATTACTGGAATAACAATAACTTGGGTGTACAATCTTTAAATTGGTGATTACCGGTGTATTTGCACCTGAAGCGCTACAATCCACCTGGGCGGTCAGACTATTAAACACGGGAAGTAAAATAAATAATGGCAACAGTCTTACGTAAAGCTGAGGCATTTCGTTTGGTTTTTCTGAAATACTATGAACAAATTATTTACATTACAAAGCCGGCACACGGCTTTGTATAATATACAAACAAACAGCTATATGATTTAACACAAAATCATACAACGAATCAATACAATAAATAAACTATTGATTCACAATCGGTTATTGAGTATTCTAAAAAGGAACATACTACGCATGAGTCGTGCGACTCATATACCATCCGGCAAGCCCTACAAAGTAGTTATGTGTTTTTTGATTTAATTACATTACAATAATCGTTATTTTTAAAATATCCGGCAAGTTTTTTTATGAAAAATTTTTCAGTTTATTTAGCCAATAGTATAAAATACTGAAAATCAAACATTTACCCCCCCTTTTTTTTATTCACCTACGATAATAAATGTGTGTTGTACATTTTATAATTGAGCCTTCATTATTACATGTGCTGAAATAATGGTCCCCAAAACTTCCTGCTTCTATTCATTTACTCATATTCCATCGCGTGGTACCCCT
>CAZGAU010000294.1:0-4013 GCA_964523725.1 uncultured Saprospiraceae bacterium | reverse complement strand
TGGCGCTGCCGGGTGACCGCGTGCTGGTAGAAATGTCGTTCGTGACCGCGCCGCCCAACCTGTATCACAATATTTTCCGGCTGCAAACCAAGGGATACAAGCCCATTCTGGCACACCCGGAACGCTACCTGTTCTTGAAAAATGATTTCAAGCAATACAATCGACTGAAAGAATACGGCTGCGAATTCCAGCTCAATGCGCTCTCGCTGATCGGGCATTATGGCAAACCGGTGCAGGAAGTTGCTTATAAACTATTAAAAAACAAGCTGATCGACTACCTGGGCACCGACCTGCACCACGAGCGCCACGCGGATTTGCTCCAGGAAGTACTCAAAGATAAAAAAGCCCTGGAACAGCTTTCTACTTACGAATTTGCCAACACTGCCCTGCTGGAAGAACCGAGCTCGGTGAAGCAGAAAAGTGAGGAATAATATCATTTTAGATGCCGGATGAGAGATGCCGGAAATCGTTAAAAAACAAGAGTTTAAGTTTCATTTTATACGCCGTAATTGATTAAAACTGGTCTAAACCTGCCCGCTGAATACCAATCGCGAGCAGAGCTATTTAAACGAACTACCAACCTACCACAAAAAAAGATGCAAATTTCATTCAAAGCGCTGCCTAAACTACTGCTTTTGTGTAGTTTGCTCAGCCTGAGTGCCTGCGTAACGCACCAGGAACTGGTCAATTTCAATGAAGGGCAGGCCTTTCCGGTAGCGCCGGAGGTCATCGCCGGCATCCCGGAACTGCGGATCCAACCCAGAGACGTACTGGCCATTTCGGTGCAAACCTTGCAGGGGCTCAATCCCGCAGATGTGGCGCCTTTCAGCTCGCAGAGCAGTACCGCCGCAGGTGGTGGCACCAACAACAATATTTCCTATCAGGTGGATGGTGAAGGATACATCGACTTTCCCATGGTCGGGCGCATTCGCCTGGAAGGCATGACGGTTTATGAAGCCAAGGATACCCTCACGGCCATGCTTCGCGAGGATTTTAAAAATCCGGTGGTGAATGTGCGGTTTACCAGCTTCAAATTCACGGTGCTGGGCGAAGTCACCAGTAAAGGTACCTTTACCCTGCCCGACGAGCGGGTGTCCATCCTAGATGCCCTGGGCATGGCGGGCGACCTCACGGTGTACGCCAACCGCACAAATATCCTGATCGTGCGGGAACAAAACGGATTGCGGGAATACGGCACCATCAATCTGCACGACCGGCAGTTATTCAATTCGCCTTATTTTTACCTGCGACCCAACGATTTTATCTACGTAGAGCCTTTGAAAGAAAAGGTAGGTACGGTGAGCGACCAGTTTACCAAAGTGCTGCCCTGGCTGGGCGCCGGTACGGCTTTGCTGAATTTAATTCTGATATTGACTCGCTAAAGATGATAAACAAAAGTGTAGCACATCTCGGAGATGCGCCACACCTCTTCAAAAGATGATAATTGCGGCTGCTTTGCTGATCTAAACAATAAGATTTTGAGTTATAACGGCGTATATTCCAATGGTAATGATCCTTTCCTCGCCGAGGACAAGCCGATAGATCTCCGGCTGATCATTTACAAATACCTGCTCCGGTACTGGTATCTGTACGTACTGGGACTGCTGATCGCCTTTGCGATTGCCTTTGTACAACTGCGCTACGCGACCAAACAATACCAGGTGCGCGGCACCGTGCTGATCAAAAGCCCTGAATCGGGTACAACGGAAGGGGTCTCGCAGGAAGCGGTGCTCGGCGAACTGGGCATTGCGCCCAACAACAAGAATGTGCAGAACGAGATGCAGATCCTGAAATCGCGCACGCTAATGCTGGATGTCGTCAACCGCCTCCGGACCTTCATCATTTACGAAATGGAAGGCCGCATCACCAGCGGGGAGCAGTACCTCGACAGCCCGATCCTGATCGATACTTTCCGGTTGAATCCGGGCGTGGCCAGTTTTAATATCCAGACAAAGCACATCAACAACCGGGAATTCGCCATTATGCGCGGCGACGAAGAACAAAGCCGGCTAGCGTACGGCGATACCCTGCGCAACGCATACGGCATGTTTGTATTCAAACGCAACGAAGATTCCAACTGGGGTGATAATAAACTGAACATCAAATTCCGCAACCCCGAAGACATCGCGCAGGGCTACGCCAACAAACTGGGCATCCGGGTGGTCGGCGAGTGGTCGAGCGTACTGGAACTAAGCCTCAAAGATCCCGTACCCCAAAAAGCTGCCGACATCATCAACGAACTGATCGTCGTCTACAACGAAGCTGCGGTCAAGGACAAAAACAGTTCCGCCGAAAATACCTACGACTTTATCAACGAACGCCTCCGCCTGATCACCATCGAACTTTCGGATGCAGAAGGAGAAGTGGAGCGTTTTAAAACCAGAAACATCATTCCTTCAGACATCACCGCCAATGTGGGGGTGTATCTGAATGAATTTAATGCCAACGACAATCAGCTTTCGCAACTGGATTTGCAGCAGAGCATCCTGAATAACCTAGAAAGCCTGCTTACCAGCGAACGCACCGCTTATGAACTGTTGCCGGTGAACATGGTGGTGGAAAGCGCCGACCTGATCGCGCAGGTGACCAAATACAACGACCTGATACAGCGACGCAAGCAGGAATTGCTCACCAAAACCCAGAAACATCCGACGGTGCTTCAACTGGAAGACGAGATCGCGGCGGCCAAAGTCGTCATGCTCTCCACCCTGCGCAATGCGGAAGCCAATTTGAATAAAAGCATCAGCGTGCTGGAGGCAAAAAACAAGGAATTGCGTGCCAAGTTGCAGAATATCCCCAGCGTAGAACGCGACCTGATCGAAATTACCAGGACGAAAAACATTAAAGAAAATCTTTACACTTTTCTGCTGCAAAAACGCGAAGAAACCGCGATCTCCATGGCCGTAACGGTGTCCAATGCGCGGGTGATCGACGCGGCCAAGCCGGCGGGCGGACCGGTAGAACCCAAACCCAATCTCTACTACGCCATCGCCTTGCTGCTGGGGCTGGGCATTCCTTTCGGTTTTATCGTAGTCAAAGATTTAATGAACGATACCATCCAAACCATGGATGACATCAAGAGCAATACCAAGGTGCCGGTCATGGGCAGCATCGGGCACAGCTCCGCCGACAGCAATGTGGTGATCAGCAAAACCAGCCGTTCGGCGGTCGCCGAAATGTTCCGGATGCTGCGTACCAACCTCCAGTTTATGCTGGCCCTGCAAAATACACCGACCATCCTGGTTACCTCCGGCGCCAGCGGAGAAGGCAAAACCTTTGTATCGATCAACCTCGGCATGAGCATCGCCATTTCCGGAAAGAAGACGGTGATCGTCAGCCTTGACCTGCGCAAACCCAAAGTTGGGAGATACCTGAATCAGGACGAGACCCGGCACGGGATGACCACTTATCTGATCGGTGAAACCGAACTGACCGATATCATTCAGTCTTCCGAATTGCACGAAAACCTGTTCTTCATACCCAGCGGTCCGATCCCGCCCAACCCGGCCGAACTCATCATGCAGGAACGCACCAAGGCTTTATTCGCATACCTGCAAGAGCATTTTGATTTTATCCTGATCGATACGCCGCCGGTAGGGCTGGTCTCCGATGCGCTGCTGTTGGATGAATACATCACCGGCGCCTTGTTCATCGTGCGCTACGGCCAAACCAAGCGGGGAATCGTGCAATTCATAGACGAACTCCACCGCGAAAAGAAACTGACCCGCCTGGGCATTGTGTTCAACGGTATTAAGGCGCGTGGCAAATACGGCTACGGCTATGGATACGGTTATGGCTATGGATACGGCTATGGCGGATATTACCAGGAGGATGGGAAGAAGGAGAAGAAGCGGAAGAAGGAGAGGGGGTGAATTGGGTGATGGGGTGATGGGGTGATGGGGTGATGGGGTGACTGGGTGATGGGGTGATGGGGTGATTGGGTGACTTGGTGATGGATGAAAAAAGAAAGCCCCTTCCGGGCTGGTGCGGCACGCGAAAGGGGAATACGTAAA
>CAZGAU010000293.1:2302-4058 GCA_964523725.1 uncultured Saprospiraceae bacterium | reverse complement strand
AGTAAAGAGACAATTTTAAGTTCAAATAAAATATTTTATAAGAAGTTGATTGTCAGGTTAATTAGACTTTCGACAATCGACTGTAAAACTGTCTGACTACTTATTAGGTTTTAGATGTAGATATTTATCAAAAAGATGAAAGCTAGATAATCTATCGAGATAGATTATAAAGCACACCTCTCCCAGCCTTTCGCTTAGCTCAAAGCGAACAGGAAAATTAATTGCCACGAATTTTGATCGAACAATATGTTCAATCTGAATGTGTGCAAATTCAAAAATAATGTAACGTGTAAATTCTGAAAAATTTTAGGAAGTGCAAACCTGAAAAATAAGTGTGCACAGAGGGAACGTGATTTTAATCGTAAGGGGAGAAATCAATTGTACTACTGTACGCCACAATATTACAGCAATCTTTAGTCAAATCAAAAAAAATTGCAATTTTTTTCTATTTTAAATTATCATATTAAAAATTTTAAACATTTAATAATCGGTTCCACCAAATTAATTACTGATTAACCCTTTTTAATATCCTGGGATCCACTTGCAGCAGCAGAGAATAACCAATTTTGTCCAGTCCGATCAAAAAATTGTTTTTAGTATTTTTTTTGAGCAGAATTCCCTTCAAACCTTTGAGGTTGCCGGTAAGAATTTCCACTACATCTCCCACTTCGTAGCCGCTTGGTACCGCTTGCACGGGCAAGCCTTCGTTTACAATTTGTTGCAATACTTGTATTTCATAGTCTGGTATAGCAATCAGATTATGAGAAAAACGTACAAACCGGACCACGTCCATTGTTTCTAGTACCGACACATAAGAAGCCTTGGTAATATGCACAAAAATATAACAACTGATCACCGGCAGCTCCACCACACGGGTCTTGCGTTGGTGCCTGCGCAAAAACTCCTGTAGCGGCAGATACACCTCAATTCCCTTTTGTTGCAGCCGCTTAAGCACCAGCTTCTCTCTTTTGTACCTGGTGTAAACCGCAAACCAGCGCGGTTCATCTTCACTCAAGTGATTTTCGTATGATTCGGGATCGTTCATACCTGTATTCTATTTGCTGTACAGCACAGATTTTTCTATAAATCTGACATCCTCCACGACGGTGGAAAGCACCTTGTGTAGTTGATTGTGATTGAGAAAATAATTGGGGGAAATGCAATACAAATATAAGGAAATAAGCATTCAAATCAAAGCAAATAAGCAAGCTCCGACACAGTCTTTCTTTTCCGGTTTCCCACTTTAAAGGTCTTTCACACACCTGAAACCGATATGGCTGGCCCCGGAATCGGGGCTGGTTTTCATGCGCCGGGCATTGCGATAGCCCGAGCAGTAATCATCATTGCAAAGAAACGAACCTCCCCGGATTACTTTTTCCTGCTGGAAAGGCATATCAGGATTAAAACTCTCCTGTGGCCCGGCAGTATTGGCCACCTGAGCCTTAGGTAATTGATAAAAATCGTAACGATACCAGTCGCTGCACCATTCCCACACGTTCCCGGCCATATCGTGCAAGCCATAACCATTTGGAGCGAAGGACTTCACGGGTGCGGTTGCAAAATAACCATCCTTCTCTTCATTTTGAAATGGGAAAATCCCCTGCCAGAAATTGGCTTTGGGCTCACTTGCATTCACATCCTCGTTGCCCCAGGGATAAATCTGATTTTTCAATCCACCCCGCGCAGCCCACTCCCATTCTGCTTCAGTCGGCAGCCGCTTGCCGGCCCACGCTGCATAAGCAGCCGCATCTTCCCA
>CAZGAU010000293.1:0-2202 GCA_964523725.1 uncultured Saprospiraceae bacterium | reverse complement strand
CCCGCAGGGATCAGCGCCATCCCATCTTTGACCGTTGGCTCGTGTGTTGCCTGTTTGGAATCATGATTCGTATGACAAGCCCAGGTTATGAATAGGAAAAAAAACAATCCTGTGAATCGCATCTGATCTGAATTATCGCGCCATTATGAATGAATGTTTTCCAAAATAACAGGAAGAATCGGGAAAGCCAAGCTAGGGCACAGGAAACTTTGATAAATTCTCAAAACATTTTTCCTTTACAATTTTGGATAGTTCGTGTGGTAGGTCTGTTATTTCCCGTAAACAAAAAAAGGTTGAAGCGCAATACTCCAACCTTCCAGAAATCACCCTAAAAATATGAAATCGTTATTTGGTCAATTCGAATTTGATTTTCAAGCGGGCGCTTGCATCCACAGCCTCGCCATTGCGCACCGCCGGTTTCCAGTTTGGCATGGACTCGATCACCCGGATCACTTCTTCATCACAACCATAACCCAAGCCTCTCATGATCGTAATATTGCTGATGCTGCCGTCTTTCAATACATTAAATGCTACTGTTACCGTGCCCTCTATGAAGTTTTCTCTGGCGGTCATCGGGTATTGCAAGTTTTCTGACAGGTATTCACTCACCGCCTGATCGCCACCAGGAAACACCGCATAGGGCGTATCTTCTGTGGTTGTGTTTTTGTTGGAGGAGCCGTTGTCATTGTTTGCCATCATCGGGGTTGCAAAGCACAAAGCCAAAGCTGCGAAGAAGAAGATTGCGTTTTTCATGGTGTTTAGTTTTTAGATGTTTTTAATTTATTTCCTGTTGATGATACAAAGATGGGGGCAAATCGCGCGCGGTGCGTCCACTATTGTCTTATGATGGAGGGCAAATGTCTAATCTGCAAAATAAATGGTGGAGTATTGTCCAATCTCAAAAAATAAAATACGGCAAACCTTACAAGGTCAATGATTTATACGTCCATTCCGAGGTTTTCCGGTTTTTTGTTTATTTCAATAACCATTGACAAATACAGCCGAAACATAGCTCATCCCGATCGATTGGTGATAAAAGTCTGCTCCTATGGTGATATTGATCACTGATTATCAAGACAATTAAAACTTAACTTTGAACAAAGTTTGAACAATGAAATCCAAAATAACCAAGCTTTTGCTAGTATGTCTGATCTGTATCGCATTGGCAACCGGCATTGGCTCATTTATCCAATTTTTTATCAACTAAAACCTTTTATTATGAAAAAGAATATGGGTTCTGCCGATCGTATTATCCGTCTCATCATTGCAGCCGTGATCGCCGGTTTGTTTTTCACCAACGGGATTTCCGGCACATTGGGCATTGTCCTGCTTGTGTTGGCAGGTATCTTTTTGCTGACAAGTCTGGTAAGTTTTTGCCCTTTATATGCCCCTTTTGGCATCAGCACCTGCGCAGTGGAAAAGAAAAACGCATGATAGCGCACTAACGAAAGGCACTTTTTTTGATATGCCATCGTTTACCTGAATCATTATTTAGCTAATAAACTAGAGGTTTTTATGAAAAAGTGGATTGGAAATTTTTTTGCGTTGGCTCTATTGGTAAGCACAATGGCAGCTTGCACTAACGACAACAACGGTACGCCCAATAATGGCACCGATGACACTTTGACCACTGCCGGCAACTGGAAGGTGAGCTACTACTGGGATAAAGACAAAGACGAAACCAACGATTTTTCGGGTTACGTTTTTACCTTTGAACAAGGTGGCGTTTTTAAAGCCATTAAAAATGGCACCACTACCACGGGCACCTGGCAAGTCAATTCCAGCGGCACTAAACTGACCATCAACAGTGGCTCCACGATCAAACCACTCGACGACCTCAGCGACGATTGGATTATCGTAGAAAAAAGCGATAAGTTGATCAAATTGAAGGATGACAATGATGAACATGACGAATTCCTTCATTTTGCCGTCATATAAAGCAATAAAAAAGGGTTCAAAAGCGAGGCAATAGCTACTTTTGAACCCTTAAATTTTTAAATATTTTCCATTTCCTTCGATCGCCATACCCCCAGCGACCGGCAATCTCTATTTCTGACTTCTCATTCCAACTTTACGTTTCCACAGCGTCTTTTGCATCTGCCTGCCGGACGGACAGTGAGGACTCGGTACGGTAAGATACTGCCGAATGCTGACGATGAAGTTTACGTCGCCGAGTCCCTTCGGAAACTCGGGCAGGACATG
>CAZGAU010000292.1:0-4088 GCA_964523725.1 uncultured Saprospiraceae bacterium | reverse complement strand
ATTTATATAATTATGAAGTAATTAATAAAACAAACAAGGATATGCCATTTGAATTTCGGCTCGTGGATGCGGGCGGCAGGATTCGGGTAGTCGGCGAATTACCTGTTGCAAAAGGAGGTAAAATAACTAAGGGTGCTTTGTTTATTGATCTGAAGAAGAGCAGTTTAGAAGACCGGAAAACGAATCTGAAAATCGAAGTTATATCTAAAGGAAAGGTAATTGATCGTGTAAAAACGAATTTTTTGGGACCAGTTCAATAAGTTGGCAGTAACAATTAACAATTAACAATAATCATGAAACTCAATTGGGGCTTAGGAATCGCTATATTTTACGGGCTTTTTGTGGTGGTGCTGCTTAGCGCCGTAATAAAATCTACACAATATGATAATAGTTTGGTATCAGAGCATTATTATGCGGATGATCTGGCTTATCAGGAGCATTATGTAAAATTAGTAAATAGCAAATCATTACTCGAAGATGTAAAGGTGGTGCGCAGCAAGGAAGCAGTTACTTTGAGTTTCCCGCAGGAAGTAGGCAAGGTACAGGGCGAAATTACATTCTTCTGTCCATCCGACAGCAAGCGCGATTTCACAATCTCCGTACAACCAAACGCTGAGAAACAACAGATTATACCAACTCTGGATTTAAAAGCCGGACTCTGGAAAGTAAAAGTGGACTGGCAAGCCGACGGGAAAACGTACTATAAAGAAGAAACGATTATTTTGTAAAGATGTTATTTGTTATTTGGGAAGGGTAAATTGAATCCCTCCAAATAACAAATAACAAATAACCAGTAACCAGTAACCAAAATTCATGTTTTTCGCAGCATTTCTCACAGGATTGGTAGGTAGCTTGCATTGCGTGGGCATGTGTGGTCCGATCGCGTTGGCTTTGCCGTATCAGGGTCAAAATAAATGGACAGCTACAGCTAATGTATTGATTTACAACCTGGGGCGCATATTTACTTATGGGCTTATCGGTACGGTGATCGGTCTTATAGGCAAAGGCTTGTTCCTGGCGGGCATTCAGGCTTATTTTTCAATTGGTCTGGGTATGCTGCTGTTGCTGGTGGCACTTTTCTCTGTAAATGTAGAGCACAAAATCCTGATGATTCCAGCGTTTTGGCGCTTAAACCAGTGGGTAAAAATCAATTTGGCGAATCTTTTAAAACAAAATAACCCCCAAACAATGTTTCTAATCGGAGCGTTGAACGGTTTGCTCCCTTGTGGGTTAGTATATATGGCGGTGGTTGGCGCAGTGGCGATGGGAACAATTGGTGAAGGCGCGCTATACATGGCTTTGTTTGGCTTTGGCACGCTGCCATTGATGCTGCTCACGGCTATTGGGGGGCAGTTCATTAGTTTGAGCTGGCGTAATAGGATCAAGCGTTTACTTCCGGCATTTTTAGTCGCGTTTGCAATTCTTTTTATCATGAGGGGGTTGAATTTTGCGGCGCCGTTGGAGTTGCGTTTCTGGGAAAACTGGAACCAAGTGCCGATGTGTCATTGATTTCTTGCAAATTGATCATCGAACCAAAACACTATAACACCATAATACAAAATTTTATACCTTTGCGGAGTAATTTTGATTTAGTCTAAATAGTTAACAAAAGATAGATTTTCAATTTTTTTAATACAATGATAAAGACAGATATATTGATTATCGGCGCAGGTCCGGTAGGTTTGTTCACGGTTTTTGAAGCGGGTTTGCTGAAACTTCATTGCCACATCGTGGATGCATTGCCACAGCCGGGCGGACAGTTGTCTGAAATATATCCAAAGAAGCCGATTTACGACATTCCAGGATTTGCGCATATTTTGGCGGAAGATTTGGTCAAGAACCTGATGGAGCAAATCGCACCGTTTAAACCGGGCTTTACGCTGGGCGAACGCGCTGAAAAACTCGAACGACTCGAGGATAATTCTTTCAAAATCACCACCAATAAAGGCACGGAGATCAATGCGCCGGTCATCGCCATTGCGGCAGGACTGGGGAGTTTCGAGCCGCGCAAACCGCCAATTGACAACATAGATCATTTTGAAGATCATGGGGTAGAATATTTCATCAAAAACCCTGAAGTATATCGCAAAAAGCGCGTCGTACTTGCCGGCGGCGGCGATAGTGCCCTCGACTGGACGATCTACCTGGCAGATGTGGCGGACGAAGTGTACCTCGTGCACCGTAGGAGCGGCTTCCGGGGTGCGCCGGATAGCGTAGAAAAAGTAAAAGAACTCAGCGAAAGCGGCCGGATCAAGCTCATTACAGAAGCGCAAGTTGTTGGCTTAAATGGCAACGGCAAGCTCAATGAAGTAGTCATCCAGCACGATAAAGAAGGGCAGATCATCGTACCAACCGATCATTTTGTGCCGTTGTTTGGTATGGCGCCGAAGTTGGGTCCGCTGCAGGAATGGGGCTTGGAACTGGAAAAAGACGGTATTGTGGTCAATACTTTGGATTACAGCACCAATGTGCCAGGCATTTATGCTATCGGAGATATTAATACCTATCCAGGTAAACTGAAGCTTATTTTGTGCGGCTTCCACGAAGCCACACTGATGTGCCAGTCGGCATTTAAATATATTTATCCAGATAAGAAATTGAGTTTCAAATATACCACCGTAAACGGGGTGCAGGGATTCTGATCCCCTACCCTATTTGGTAGCCTGAAATTAAAACAGAATTAGATTATTGTTAATTTGTTTTTTATTTAAAATAAACCTGTCAGACAGTCGTTACCTGTTTGGCAGGTTTGTTGTTTTTATAGAATAATATTCTGCCTTTCCCCAGTTTCCAAGGATTCTTTTTGTTAAACCCTTATTTTTTTGCCAAAAAGTTCGAACTAAACTTTCGGTTATGTTGTATAAAATATGTAAATTCACACTGATTTATAGACAATCCATTCCCTAACCAAACTAGTGCAGGGCATGATAACCAGATCCATGAAAAGAAGGCTCCTGAGAGCCAGAATCACCTTAAATCAAACAATTCAAAAAATTTTAGACATCAACAAAAAAAAGAAAACGCTACCTTACAACCCCAACGCCCGCCAGGAAGTGCGGGAAATCAATGAAGAACTTCGCGTTCTCAACAAAATTGCCGAACACCAGGCAAAACTTATCAAGCACTACGAAACGACATTGGCCACTGAAAGGCGTTAAGTCAAAAGTAACAACTTTTGGGGTGGTATTTTAATCCGATCATGAATAATATTACATGATTTGGCCATGTGTTTAGTGCTTTTATTATACTTACTAAATAAAAAGAGGTGTAATAATTACGGGGTATCTCCCGGCATTTGCTAAAAGATACCCATGTAATTTAATGTCTGAATTTTTATAAGTTTTTCTTCTTGAGTTCCGTAACGGCATAATCGCATGCTCTTGCGGTAAGTGCCATGTATGTCACTGAAGGATTCTGGCAAGCTGAAGAAGTCATACACGCGCCGTCGGTGACAAATACATTGGGACAGCCGTGCACCTGATTGAATTTGTTGAGTACGGACGTCCTGGGGTCATTGCCCATGCGGGCGGTGCCCATTTCGTGAATATCCAGCCCCGGCGCTTGGTGATTATCATAGGCATTAATATCTTTGACACCCATCGCTTCCAGGATTTCCCTGCCGGTTTCCATCATATCCCGGCTCATCGCATCGTCGTTGGCTTTCCATTCACAATCAATATTCAAGGTCGGCATCCCCCATTGGTCGAGCAGATCGTGGTTCAGAGTCACTCTGTTATTTGGATTAGGAAGATTTTCCCCCATACCACCCATATAAATCGTCCATGGCCCAGGTTTGCTGATTTCCTCTTTAAAATCTGCACCAAAGCCATCCATGCCCATACCTCTTCCCCAGCCTTCCCGGGAAGCGCCAAAACTAAAAGCATAACCTCTCAAAAAGCCATCCTGGCGATCATCGCCAATATTACGGAAACGTGGAATATACGGCGAGTTTGGCCGGCGGCCGCTGTAATATTTATCTTCATAACCTTCCACCGTACCCCCCAGGCGCACCCGGTAATTATGCGCCATGAGGTTCCTGCCCAGCATATCGCTGTCATTGCCCAAGCCATTCGGGAAACGATCGGAAG
>CAZGAU010000291.1:0-4109 GCA_964523725.1 uncultured Saprospiraceae bacterium | reverse complement strand
GAAATCCTGCTGGTGGTGATTGGTATTTTGATGGCGCTACAGATTAATAATTGGAACGAGGAGCGGCAAGATCGAAAGGAAGAATTAAATGCTTTGAACAGCTTAAAACAAGAATTTATATCGAATCAGGCACTGTTTGCGGAGATGCAGCAGCTTCGGCTGGCGGCTTTGCAAGAAAAAGGTGCGTACATAGAATTATTACAATCCGCGAAATTTACCTACGCGGATATTGTGGCGGAGCATGAACACACGAATGCCAATTACGGCGCCGGCACCACCAGCCCGGCATACGGCGTGCTGAATTCGCTCATTTCTTCGGGCAATATTAAACTGATAGAGGTCGATTCCTTGAAGTTTGCTTTGACCAATTGGAAGGAATTTTCGAATGATTTTTTGGAGAATGAGCAACGGCTCTTCGGCATTATTGTGCAAATCTGGCAATATAGAAATGAACACTTCCCCGGGAGCGCCTGGGCGGATTATGCACAAGAAGAATTGGAGCAGATTTACCTCCGGGAAGCCGCCAAAACAGAATACAGAAATCTTTTTATTATAGCTTATTTTACAAACCTGCAAAATGTGATCGAGGCGCATCATTATGTTGATAAAGAAATAAATAAAATACTGAACATGATTAATGAACGCATCGCTGAGCTTGAAAATTAATCCACATCCGCTCATTCTTCACTCGGCTCATATGCGCTGAAGTCCACTTTAATAATTCCGAAACACTTTTTTGTGGCTTGGAGGATATTTTTTCTATGCGTGAGGTACAAAAAATATCCTTTGAGGTACTTTTTAGTACTTTGGACATACCTTTTAGATGGTCCGAGGTACTTTTTAATACCTCCAGAGGTACTTTTTAATTGCTTGGAGCATATTTTTTCTATGTTGGAGGTACAAAAAATATCCTTTGAGGTACTTTTTAGATGGTAGAGAGGTACTTTTTAATTGTTCGGAGGATATTTTTTCTATATCCAAGGTATTAAAAAATATCTCGGAACTATTTTTTGCAGTGAATAGGATAAACTCAGGAAAATGCCTGGAAAAAGAAAGCCCCAAGCTCAGTGCTCGGGGCATCTTTTATCAAGTTTAAATTAATTTTTACTGCTGTTCAGCCCTTTGGCGGTGCGATCTTGCAGCGGTGGAGCCGGCGTCATCTTCGGCGGATTGGCTTTGAGGGCTTTCATCACTTCCTCCACTACTTTTTCTACTTGTGGGTCGCGACCTTTCATCAGCAGGTTCGGGTCATCCCACACTTCAAAGTCCGGGCGAACACCTTCGCCTTCCCAAAACCAGTGCCCGTCGTTGTCGTACAATCGCGCCCCCGGCACGGTGATGCCGCCGCCGTCAATCAACTGATGCCCCGTAGCCGGCCCCACCAGAATACCCAGGGTTCTTTCTCCGACAATCGGGCCAGCTTTCAATTCCTGGAATGCCCAGGGCAAGCCATCGCCACCGGAACCCGCCCAGCCGTTGATGAGCATACCCATCGGACCGGTGTTCGTTTTGACCGGCTGCGTGTGATCCTTGCCGTGTCGCCAATGCAAATTATACACGACCGGACGTTTCAGCAATTCCAGGAAACGATCCGCCAATTGCCCGCCGCCATTGAAGCGTTCATCAATGATAAAGCCTTTTTTATCCAGTTGACCATAAAACATGCGCACCAGCTCGAGCTGTCCGCGCCCGCCGGTATTGGACATATATACATAACCCAGCTGGCCGTTGGATAATTTATCCACCATTTTGCGATTATCTTCGATCCATGCGAGATTACGCAATTGCACCTCTTCGCCCTGTGTGAGGCATTTGACAATCACCTGTTTGGCGTCTTCTTTTTTGCCGGAACGGCTTATCATGAGTGCCACCGTTTCTCCGGAAAGTCCTTCAAATGGAGCGTAAGGATCTTTTTTGGGGTCCAAAGCAAGGCCATTGACCGACAGAATATAATCGCCGACCTGAACATCCACGCCCGGCTGATCGAAAGGCGAACGCACTTCGGTGTCCCAAACCGCCGGTTTTACAATATGATCGATTCGGTACATATTATTATTCAAAGCCCAGTTGATACCCAAATAACCTGTCATTCTTGGCGTTACGTCTTCTACATCACCACCTCGGGTATAGGTATGCCCTGCGCTCAGTTCAGCTGCTAAATTCGATTGAATAAAACTCACATCCCAGCGGGTACGGGCATCTTCGATCAGCGCGCCGTAGCGATCGCGCAAGCCTTTCCAGTCCACGCCGTGCATGTTTGGATCATAGAAAAAGTCGCGGTGCCTGCGCCAGGTGTCGTTAAATATTTGCCGCCACTCTTCTTTAGGAACCCAGTCCATGACCAAACCATCGGTTGGGATCGGTTTTTCAAGCTTTTGACCTGGTTCGGGTTTGATAATGCCGTATCTCCCTTTGCTGCTGACCAGAATTGACTTGCCGTCTGCGGTAACCACAGCGCCGTTGATGTCGGACATGACGTCCTTTTCCTCTCTTTTTTCCAAATCGTACACCACCAGTGAAGCCGAGTTGTCACCAGAACCCGTATTGGGGAAACGCAAGTACACGAGCTTGCCTTCAAAAGGCATGAGCGCACCGATATTGCCGGCTTTGGGTGGTAAAATAACTAAGCGGGATTCCAGATCATTAAAATCGATCTTAACACTAACTTTCGAAGTATCTTTTTCAGACTTTTTATCTTCTTTGGGCAATTCGTCGTTCTTTGCGCGAAGCAGCGAGGACACGTCTTTGGTGAGGCTCACCGCCGCAATTTGAGTAGAGTTTGGATACACCCAGGTGCCGTCGCCCATATCCGAGTAAACCGCTGAAAAATCCCGATTGGTCAGACAAAACAAGTATTTGCCGTCCTTGCTGAAAACCGGATAATTATCATTGTAAAAGCCGCTGGTAGCCTGCTGCGTCTTTTTTTCATCCACATTGTACAAAAAGACTGTGAAATTGGCATTTTCCAAACCCTGCGTAAAAGCGATCCACTTGGAATCGGGCGACCAGGAAATCAGATAACTCTGGCGACCGCCGTGGCCAACGTTCCATTGGGTATTACCAGCGACAGCCGTAGCGCCGCTTGCCACATCCACCACAGAAATGGTATTGGTTTCGTCGATGAATGCCAGTTTTTTGCCATCAGGCGACCAATAGAGTGTGTAGCCGTAGCCTTTGCCACGATTGGTGAGCTTTTTCGCGGGCGCACTGCCATCGCTTGCTTGTAAATAAATCTCGTACTCACCGGAACGATCGCTCCAGAAAGCCACTTGCTTGCCATCGGGCGACCAGGCCGGGTCGCGATCAAATGCACCGCTCGATTGCGTCATATTCATCACGTAGCCTTCCTTGGCGGGCACATTGAACAATTCTCCTCTGGCTTCAAAAATAATCCTTTTCCCCTCCGGGGCAGCGGTCATGTTATTGATCTGTTTACTTACATTTTTTGCTTGCGGAATTTCTACCGAAAGGTCAGAAACCACATTCACCGTGACCGGCTTGTACTGCTGCGTATTCAAATCCATAAGATACATCACGCCGCCGGCTTCAAAAACCAATTCTTTCGGCCCCGCGGAAAGGAAGGAAATATCGAAATCATCGAATTTGGTGATCTGCTTTACTTGTTTTGATTTTGTATCATAAGCCCAGATGTTCAGTCGCCAGTTGGCGCCTTGATCGGAGAGGAAATAAACCTTGTCGCCGGCCCAGGCGGGTTTGCCGTCGTTGGCTTCGTTGTTGGTGATGTTTTCTACCGTTTTGGCTTTCATATCATAAATCAGGATATCCGAGGTCAATCCGCCGCGATAGCGTTTGAAGGGGTAATTTTCGGTGATTTTTGTAATATAAGCTAAATGATTGCCATCGGGTGAAAAGCTTGCCAGTTCGCCATAGGGAATCGCTAATTTCTCAGGAAAGCCGCCATTTTTGGACACCAGAAAAAACTGATTGGAAGAGCGTTGCCCCAATTCCCTTCTGGAAGCGAACAAGAGGCGCTCGCCATCCGGGTGCCAATCAATCAGCCGGTCCGCGTGCGATTGGTAAGTAACGCGTGCAGGCACGCCGCCGGTTGTGGGCAGCACGTACACATCCTGATTGCCGTTGTAGCTTGC
>CAZGAU010000290.1:0-4132 GCA_964523725.1 uncultured Saprospiraceae bacterium | reverse complement strand
GATCAGGATATTCCCGAAATCAAACAAACCGTGCAGGATTTTGCCCAGCAGTGGATCAGCCACAACCGGCAGTTGCGCGCACACGGCGATCTTTTGCACAAGCGTTTTGTGGTGCTGATGGTCGATGAAAGCCAGGCGGACGCCAGCGGTTGCTCGATTGATAAATCGGTGTATTTTCTAAAGTCTTTACAAGCAACTTATGACGTGGATTTGTTTGACCGTATGCGTTTCAGCTATTTAGATGGGGAAGATGTAAAGACTGTTTCGCGAGATGAATTCGCACAATTATACGCCGAAGGCAAAATAAATGGCGACACCCTCGTTTTTGATACTTTGGTAAATAACAAAGGCGATTTTGATAATCATTTTACAAAACCATTAAAAGAAAGCTGGCATAAGCGGATGGTTTAGAGAAGGCTGATGAGTGGATAGGTTTAAAGGTTGATAGGTTGATAGGGTGATAGGGTGATAGGGTGATAGGGTGGATTTGAAGATGTTTATCTGAAAATCAATTACTTTTATCTATTGCAAGCAACTAATTTATTCATTACAGGGTTTATTTAATTGATTCACCAAACACCAAATAACAAATAACCAATAACAAAATTTCATGCTCGGAAAAGTTAAACAATGGTTCGGAATCGAAGGCGTAAAGGTAGAATTGATCCTGCCGGAAGATGTTCGCGCGCGTGATCGTGTCATCGAAGGCTCCCTGCAATTTCAATCCATGAATACCCAAACTGTTACCAACGTGCGCATTTCCTTGTTTGAAAAATACAGCCGTGGCCGCGGAAAGGAAAAACTCATCGATGAATACAAACTCGGAGAAGTAGAATTAACCGAAACATTTCAGGTACCACAAGGAGAGATCGTAGAAATTGACTTTGCATTACCCTTTAAGCTGGTAAAATCCGACATGGATGAATTCGGCAGCAAAAACTTTATCTTTAAAGGCATCGCCAATGTAGCAAAAACCATCAGCGCGGTGCATTCTTACTATCGGATTGAAGCCGTCGCCAAAGTAAAAGGCACCGCCCTCAACCCCTTTGATTCTCAATACATCCACATCCGTCCTTAACTCCAACACTCCATTATTCCAACATTCCATCACTGCTCTTCCTGCTTCTTCATAAACCCCTGAATAATCTCCTCCTCACTTTTACCCAAATTCGCCAGCGAAAACTTTGCGCTTTCCGCTAATTCATCGTTGGGATACTTATCCAAAAATGCTTCGTACAATAATTTCGCCTCTTCAAAGCGTCGCAACTCCGCATCCAGCGTAAACGCCCGCATAAACAGCACTTGCGAGCCCTTTTCAAAGTCAGGATATTCCTCATTAATACGCTCAAACAGCGCAAGCGACTGCTCATAATCGCGAGTCGCGCCCGCTACATCGCCTGCCTGAAACAACAATTGCGGGGTTTGCACATCCTTCGGCAAAAGTACCGCATATACTTCCGCAGATAGTATAAAATCCTGCGCAGCACCCACATCCACTCTGCCGGTGGATTCATTAAATACCTGCTTACGCAACTCCTGCATACGCTTTTCAAAAGGCTTCCAGTTGGAGCTTAGTTTCTTTTTAAAAGTGTCGTTCTCCGGAAACAACTCCACGCCAATTTGATAAATAGTACGCGCTGGGGGATACGCTTCGAGCTTTTCTTCGTACAAACTCGCCAGTAACAAAGCCAGATTCTGCGCTTGCGCCGTCTCACGATAATCTTTCAATCCCGCAAGCAGCATATCCGCCGCTTTTTCTGCCTGACCGAGTTTGCTCCTTAGTTCTGCTTCCTTATATAAATACGTAGCGTTTTGTGCATCATCCTCAGGGTGCGCCACGCGGTAAGCTTCGTACAGATTTAATAAGCCTTCGGCTTTGTCGGCAGTCAGTTCCTTTTCCAGGGATTTCTCCATGCGAGCAATGGCCGCCTGCTGCTTTTGCTGCTCAGACCGACAGGAAATAATAATTAAAGCAATTATAAACAAGTAACTGATTCTCATCTTATTAAGTTTGGATTGTGCGAGCGCAAAATTACGTTTGTTTCACGGGTTTACCAATATGAACGCACTAAACATTCTTATCCATCTACTGTTTTGATACCAAATTTTGAATTTAGGATAAAGATGTCCCAGAGGGACAACATCTTGGTAGCATATTGGTATTTACAACGATGTTTGTGCCGTAGGTACAATATATAAATTTTACATATGCTGTATCTACCTAATAGTAACCTCCAAAGATGTGAAAACCAATAAAGAATACGAATCAAATTTCAAAAAATGTCTCAGGTCAATATATTTTGGTTTCGCCGGGATTTGCGATTGCACGACAACGCCGGATTGTACCATGCTTTGAAAGGAGAACACCCGGTGTTACCGTTGTTTATTTTTGATACCAACATTCTGGACGAGCTCGAAGATAAGAAAGATGCACGGGTAGCCTTCATTCACAATGAAATTTCCAATATTTACCAGCAATTAAAAGAACAAGGCAGTTCCATCATGGTGAAATACGGAAAGCCCATTGAGGTGTGGTCAGAGTTATTAAAAGAATACCACATCGGCGCGGTTTATACCAATCACGATTACGAACCTTACGCCAGGGAACGCGACGAACGCGTCCGCAAACTCCTGGAAGACCATAATATTCCTTTCCATACCTTTAAAGATCAGGTGATTTTTGAAAGGGACGAAGTGCTCAAGGATGACGGTAATCCCTACGTGGTGTTTACACCCTACAGCCGCAAGTGGCGCGAGAAATTACAAGAGAAACTGGTGACCATCACCAACAATGAAGGCAAGGAAGAGGAGGTTTCCTATTACTTCAAACCCTATCCCAGCGAAGATTACCTTCATAATTTGCATAAAACCCGCGCACTGGCTCTGATCGAGCTGAGTGAAATGGGTTTCGAGCCGACGGATGCAGAGATTCCCCCGAAAGAAGTCAGCCGCAGGTTGATCAAAAACTACGATCAAACCAGGGATTATCCCGCCAAGCAGGGCACTTCCCGCCTCAGCGTACATTTTCGCTTCGGCACCATCAGCATTCGCGAAAAAGCCCTGAGGGCGCAGCGTTTAAACGACACTTTTTTAAATGAACTCATCTGGCGCGACTTTTATATGATGATCCTCGCTTATTTTCCTCGGGTAGTCAATGAATCTTTCCGCCCGGAATACGATTACATCGAGTGGAGAAATGACGAAAACGAATTTAAAGCCTGGTGCGAAGGAAAAACCGGCTACCCCATCGTAGATGCAGGTATGCGTCAGCTCAATGCCACCGGCTATATGCACAATCGCGTGCGCATGATCGTCGCAAGTTTTCTCACCAAGCACTTACTCATCGACTGGCGCTGGGGCGAAGCTTATTTTGCCAAAAAACTCTTGGATTACGAGTTATCCAGTAACAATGGCGGCTGGCAATGGGCCGCAGGCAGCGGTACCGACGCCGCGCCTTACTTCCGCATCTTCAATCCCTGGACACAGCAGGAAAAATACGACCCAGATCTAACCTACATAAAAGAATGGATTCCCGAATACAGCACAGCTCAATATCCAAAACCCATCGTGGAACACAAAATAGCCAGAGCACGCTGCCTGGAAGCGTATAAGCAAGGATTGGACAAAGGAAAAAATCAATAAACCCTCCTAAGTAGTCGGACAGTTTTACAGTCGATTGTCGAATTAACCTGACAATCAACTGCTTATAAAATATTTTATTTGAACTTAAAATTGTCTTTTTACTTACTTTTTTTCAGATACCTATCAGAAGTGCATTGGAGTAATAATTTTCATTTGGAGTAATATTTATGGCAGCTCTCATATTCTCCAAAAAAATGGTATTGGCCGGCAAATCACTGTTCGACGGAGGAGTTTAATTTCTGGGCTGGCTTGAGCCAGGAGCTCAAAAAGCGTTGGCAAAAAGCCTTTTCCCGACTTTTGGTACGGGATGTTCCATTTGGCTACTTTCCTTGCCTGCCGGCAGGCAGATTTTGGCAATGAAAAAAAATAGCAAACGACAAAGAGCATATAACACGCCAAACTTGTCCTCTTCCCCTAAGCAGCAACCACAGAATAGTAGAAATTCTGCTTTTGATTTTCGTATTGCTCCGGGGATAAATTCCCCGGATTT
>CAZGAU010000289.1:0-4141 GCA_964523725.1 uncultured Saprospiraceae bacterium | reverse complement strand
ACTTAAAGTATATTAAAGTCAAGGGTATTATTTCAAAAAGTAAAAAACAACACTCAAAAATTTTGGTTCGTGAATTATTGGACAAATTTACTTAAAAGGTATTTTCCGGGGTTTATCAAAACCATAAATCATTGATAATCAGGATTCCTGGCAATAAATTGATCGAGGCGTTTGTTCGCGGTGGTTTGAAATTTGTGCCTGAACCAGGGCATCCAACCCAGGAGCAAGCCGGTGGTGCCAAATGCCTGCCGCGACCAGCGCCAGAAGTCGAATCGGTCGATTTGTCGGATGATTTTACCATCCTGAAACTGGAAAGTACTCTGAATTTTATTGTGCACCTGTCTGCCGGTGAGTGAGAATTTGTACCGCGCCTCCAGCGAAGCACTGCCCTGCTGCTCGTCTGCCTGGATATTGGAAAAAGTAAATTGTAAAGGTGCATCCGGCGTAACGCCAGAGAACAGCATATGCCACATAGCGCCCACGCGCTTGCCTTTCAGGTCACCAAAAGCATTGTCCCGGAATTCAATTTCAGGATGATAGCAGGCTTTAACATCCTCGTAATCAAGCTTTTGAAAGGAAGTATAAAATTGCTGGAGCACTTGTTCGTTTGGATGCATATGCGAAAAATTTTCCCAAAATGCTGAAAAATCCCGGGATTTGCAAAACTGCTTACTGCCACTGTTGACTATCGACTGTTGACTACCTACTGTTGACTATCGACTGTTGACTACCTACTGTTGACTATCGACTGTTGACTACCTACCGGTTTACTCCTTCCCCGCCACTGCCTTGATCTTCTTTTCCAGTTCGTACTCATCGCCGGGCACGTAGCCAGAATGCTCGTACACCACATTGCCCTTGGCATCCACGAGGAAGGTCTGCGGGATCGACTGAAAATTCAGGGCATTTTTTAATTGCTGATTCGCATCGGAGAGAAAAGTAAAATTCCAGCCTTTGGTTTCAATGATCGGCGGCACCTTGGGCAGCGCGCGCTGGGTGTCAATGGTAATCGCCACGATCTCGACGTTGTATTTTTCCTGCCATTCTTCATAAAATTCTGCAAAAGCATCGAGTTCTAATTGGCAAGGTTTGCACCAGGTCGCCCAGAAACTGATAACGACAAGTTTTCCGCTATTGGTAATCTTTTGAATATCAACCGTTTGCCCATCAAGGGTTTTCACCTCCACCGAAGGCACGGATTTCTGTGCGTATAAAGAAGAAAAGGAACCAATTGTCAGGGTTGCGATCAAAAAGAGGAATTGCTTCATGGTGCGTCTGGTAAATTTTTAGTTTTTTTGATGTGCCAAATGAATTGAACATTGCAAAAATAAAATTTACAACATAAGGAAACAGTCCATTAGGAAACATTTAACCTTTGGAGGTGCCGGATTCGAAGATGCCAGATTCCAGACTAAGCGGGAATTCTGAAATTAATTTTGTAAAAAAGCAACCCTATCAAGCTCTTTTCGTACAACACTATAACACCAAAAAATCATCGCACCAAAACACTATAACACAATCCAATGAAGCTGACACTTTCGATAATCCCATTTTTGCTAATTGTAAATCAACTCTTTACGCAAAACAATCCACAGATTTCCGGGAGCCTGGAAGCTAATGCCAATTTTTTCATCCGCGACTCGCTGATCGGGGCAGCCAACACACCTCAATACGACCGCCAGCTCTACGGCGCCGATGCCTGGCTGAATCTGGCATACAGCAACTGGGGCTTCGATTTTATCCTGCGGTTTGATTTGTTTAATAATTCCAACCTGCTCAACCCTACTGGTTCTTACACCGACGAGGGCATCGGACGCTGGTATATCAATAAGAAAATTAACAAGTTAGGCATTTCCGCGGGCTACATTTACGACCAAATCGGCAGCGGCATCATTTTCCGGGCTTACGAAGAACGGCCACTCTTGATTGACAATGCTTTATATGGCGCAAGATTAACATATGATATTACACCCGACTGGCAAATCAAAGCCTTTACCGGACGGCAAAAACAGCAATTCGACACTTATAATTCCGTCGTCAAAGGCTTGAATATAGAGGGCTTTCTCACCGTCGGCGACTCTACCGGTGGCATAGCGCTAGCGCCGGGTTTTGGTATCGCAAACCGTACTTTGGATGATGCCACGATGAACTCTTTAGTGGCGACATTAAATACTTACCCCAAAAATGATATTTTTGAACCCAAATATAATACTTACGCCTTTTCATTATATAATACTTTAACCGCCGGCGCCATTTCCTGGTACCTGGAAGCTGCCTACAAAACCGAAGACCCCATCAATGACCCGTTTGGCGTAATTACACGAGACAGTATGGCGATCATCGGCGATAAATTTATTCAAAAGCCCGGCTCGGTGTTATATTCCAGCATCAGCTACGCCAAAAGTGGTTTGGGTATTACCCTCGAAGCCAAACGCACCGAGAATTTCACCTTCCGCGCACGCCCACAAGCGCAACTAAATCAAGGCTTTGTAAATTTTCTGCCGCCCATGGCGCGTGTGAATACTTACCGTCTGCCTGCCCGCTACAACGCGGCTACTCAGGAACTCGGCGAACTCGCTTTCCAGGCGGATATTCGTTATTTATTTAATAAAAACTGGACCGCGAATGTAAATATTTCCAATATTACAAACCTGGACAACGAATTATTATATCGTGAAATTTACACCGAAATCGCTTACAAATACAAGCGCGAATGGAGCGTGCTGGGCGGCGTGCAATTCCAGAATTACAATCAGTCGGTTTATGAATTCAAGCCCGGCGTACCCAACGTGCAAACCGTGACGCCTTTTGCGGAATTTTTGTACCGGTTCGACCGCACCAAAGCCCTGCGCGTGGAAGCCCAGGCGATGTTCACCGGCGAAGATAAATCCGTGGAACTCAAGCAGGACTACGGGAGCTGGCTCTTTGGGCTGGCGGAATTCAGCATCGCCCCGCACTGGACCTTCACCGCATCCGACATGTATAATGTTACGCCGGGACGTAACTCTCCGGTAAATGAAAATGACGAAAAACTAAATATTCATTACCCAAGATTTGATATTTATTATACATATCGCTCCAATCGCTTTTCATTAAGTTATGTAAAACAAGTGGAAGGCGTAGTTTGTGCGGGCGGCATTTGTCGCCTGGAGCCTGCGTTCAGCGGGGTGAAAATGACCGTGAATTCGACGTTTTAAATGTAAAATGTAAACCCGCGAAATGTAAAATGTAAAAATTTAACACGGACAAAATCTTTTACATTTTAAATCTTACATTTTTCGGTTTTGCGGTTAAAATAATTATAATATGAAAAATATTATCTACTTATTACTTGTTGCTTGCTGTTTGCTGCTTGTAAACTGTGAAGAAATCCCGCCTGTGCTCAACCCCGTTGACCCCAATCCCGGCAGCGGCGAGGTGCAGCGCAGTGTGCTGGTGGAAGAATACACCGGCGTGCGTTGCGTCAATTGCCCGGCAGGCAGTGAGGCATTGCAGGCATTGATCAATATTTACGGCGACCGGCTGGCGGTGGTCTCGTTTCACGCGGGCTTTTTCGCGCCGCCTTATGCCGAGAGTAAGTACGATTTCCGCACCCCCGCCGGCAATAACCTCTTGAATTTCCTGGGTTCCCCGCTGGGCTATCCGGCTGCGGTGGTGAATCGCAGATTATTTGAAGGAGAGCCGCGCCTGCAACTCGGGCAAAGCCAGTGGCCAGGCTACATTGCGCAGGAAATTGCCATCGCGCCCAAGGTGAAAATTGATTTGCAAAGAAATTATAATGATGTGAATCGTCAAATAGACCTTAGCGTCAATCTCCAAATCCTGGAAACTTTGGACGCCAGCGACGTTCGCCTCAGCGTAGCCCTCACCGAAGACGACATCGAAGACGTACAACTCACGCCCGCCGGCAAGCAGGCTGATTACAAGCACAAGCACGTGTTGCGCGACATGCTCAGCAATTTTGACGGCAATCCACTGACCGAATCCCTGACCACAGGCTCGAAAATCGCCAAATCTTTCAGCTACACCCTCCCCGCCGAGTGGCGTGCGG
Source organism: uncultured Saprospiraceae bacterium (assembly GCA_964523725.1). GTDB lineage: Bacteria > Bacteroidota > Bacteroidia > Chitinophagales > Saprospiraceae > JADJNW01. The sequence continues at coordinate 90 of CAZGAU010000289.1, read as the reverse complement.
ACAAGTGCAAACTGATCGTCTTTGTGCATGTGGGGGGTGATAAAAAGGATGTATTGCAGGTGGCGCAGGTGAAGGTGGGCGGGTAGGAAA
>CAZGAU010000288.1:0-4157 GCA_964523725.1 uncultured Saprospiraceae bacterium | reverse complement strand
TATGACCCGAATTTGCAGCAAGCGACGGATTTTCTGGATGCGTTTTTTCTGGCTAAAAAGCTACGCTATCTCTGCAACATGCTGGATCAGCAGAAGTTTATTTCAACTGATTACCAGCTTAATATGCTTGATGAAATAAAGCACTATCTTGAGAGCCGCGATTTCAGCCGCATTCCGGCCATTCATTTATATCACTTGCTTTTGCTGGCGTTGACCGAACCCGAGCCCGAAGCATACTTTGCAAATTACACCAGAGAATTGAAGCGTTCGGCAGGGCATTTTTCCCCGGGGGAGCAGCGTTCGTTGTATCATTTTGCGATTAATTTTTGTATTCATCAAATTCGATTGGGCGACAAAAAATATGCGCAGAATTTAATGGATTTATATCAGGAAGGTGTTGATAATCAGGTGCTTTTGGAGGAAGGGCAGCTATCGCCGTGGACATTTAAAAACATGGTCAAGCTGGGGTTGGGGCTGGGGCGGTACGACTGGGTGGAGGACTTCGTTACGCATTACAGCGAAAAACTGGAGAAAAGCAAGCGCACCGATGCCTACCATTTTAACCTGGCAGATTTAAATTATCATCGGAAAAATTATGATCTGGCATTACAGCATTTGAATCAGGTGGAATTTTCTGATATTCATTACCATTTAGGTGTAAAAGTAATGTTATTGAAAATTTATTATGAAGCGCAGGAGGATGAGGCTTTCCAATCATTGGTTGCTACGTTTAAAGTCTTCCTGCATCGCAATAAAAATGTGCCGGGAGAAGTGAAAGAGCCTTATTTGAATTTTGTCAACTTATTACATGAACTTTATAAATCTGGTAAGGAAAAACATGATATATTGCGAAAAAAAGTGCAGGAAACCAGGATGCTGACCGATCGGAGCTGGCTGTTACAGCAGTTGGGTTAAAAAACATGAGTCATCCCTGATTTTTTATGCATGTCCTACTGTGCTGTTGTACTGTTTTTATTTCTGGAATAGTGGAAAAATGGATAGTGGAACACAGGGCGTTTCGGTATTCCACTATTCCATCATGCCTTGCTCTTGAAAGGCATTTATTCAAAATTTCAAATCCCAAAATTCGGGATGACTCATGATTCACACTATGTGCCAATGTGGTTGTATCATTCTTCAATTGCTGCCACGCCAGGCAGGGTTTTACCTTCAAAAAACTCAAGCATGGCGCCACCGCCGGTGGATACGTAGCTCATGTCATCTGCGAGGTTCATGTCGTTGACCGCTGCCACCGAGTCGCCGCCGCCTACCAGTGAAAACGCGCCGGATTTGGTTGCTTTGGCAATTGCTTCGGCTACTGCTTTGGTGCCATTGGCAAAATTGGACATTTCAAACACGCCCATTGGGCCATTCCAGAGAATGGTTTTAGAGTTCTTGATTGTTTTGGAGAATTCAGCAACTGCCTTTTCACCAATATCCAAGCCCATCCAGCCATCGGGAATATCGCCGCTGGGTGCCGATTTGAAGTTGGCATCAGCGGCAAAATTGTCGGCAATCACCGAATCTTCCGGCAGGAGGAAGGCAACGCCTTTCTTCTCAGCTTTGGCGAGTAATTCACGCGCGGTATCCAGACGATCGTCTTCCACCAGTGATTTTCCAACCTTGCCGCCTTTGGCTTTGAAAAACGTATAAGCCATAGCGCCGCCGATGATCAGATTATCGACCAGGTCGAGCATTCGTTCGATGATAAGAATTTTGTCGGAAACCTTGGCGCCGCCGAGGATCGCCGTCAGCGGACGTTCCGGGTTATCCAGTACTTTTTTGGCGTTTTGCACCTCGTCGCGCATCAGGTAACCAAAAGCTTTGGAACCTTTGTCAAAAAATTTTGCCACCGTGGTAGTGGAAGCATGTGCCCGGTGCGCCGTACCGAAAGCGTCGTTGATATAAACATCCCCCAGTTTTGCCATTTGGCGCGCCAATTCTTCGTCGCCTTTTTCTTCACCTTTGTAAAAGCGGGTATTTTCGAGCAACAGGACTTCACCGGGCTTGAGGTTGGCGGCCATGGTTTCGGCTTTTTCCCCCACGGTGTCATCGCAAAACTTGACCTCCATCCCAAGCAATTCACTCAGGTGGGGTACGAGATGCTTCAGGGTATTGTTTTCACGGTCGATCATGCCGTCTTTCTTCTGCGGGCGACCCAGGTGCGACATCAGAATTGCCGAGCCGCCGTTGTCCAGAATATAACGGATGGTGGGAAGAGCTGCTTGGATGCGGGTATCGTCAGTTATATTAAAGTCCTTGTCAAGCGGCACATTAAAATCCACCCGGACAAGCGCTTTTTTGCCTTTAAAGTTAATGTTCATAAGAATAGGGTTTTGAATAAAAGAGAAACCGCTACCGGATATTAAATTCGATAGCGGTGTATGAGGATTTTTACATTACTTTCGTTGCGAGATCGGCGAGACGATTGGAGTAGCCGGCCTCATTGTCGTACCAGCCCACCACTTTCACCATATTGCCGATCACCATTGTCAGTTCGCTGTCGAAAATGCAGGAATGCGTGTTGCCGAGAATATCCGAAGACACGATCGGATCCACATTGTATTCCAGAATTCCTTTCATTTTTCCTTCAGCAGCAGCTTTGTACGCCGCGTTGATTTCCTCTGCTGTAGCGGTCTTTTTTACAAAAGCCGTAAAGTCAGTGATTGAGCCATCCGGTACAGGTACGCGCATGGCATTACCGTTCAATTTACCCTTCAGGTGCGGCAATACCAGACCTACCGCTTTGGCAGCACCGGTAGAAGTGGGAACGATATTGCTTGCAGCAGCACGAGCGCGACGCAGGTCGCGGTGCGGTGCGTCCTGAATATTTTGGTCAGCTGTGTATGCGTGGATAGTGGTCATAAAACCGCTCTCGATGCCCAGCAAATCATCCAAAACCTTGACCATTGGCGCAAGGCAGTTGGTTGTACAGGAAGCATTGGAATAAATGGTGTGTTCTGTTTTGATATTTTCATCATTTACACCCAGCACAATGGTTGGAATATCGCCGGTAGCCGGAGCAGATATCACCACTTTTTTGGCGCCTGCTTGCAAGTGCCAGCCGGCTTTTTCCTTATCGGTGAAACGGCCGGTACATTCGAGTACCACATCCACACCCAGATCTTTCCAGGGTAGCTTGGTCGGGTCTTTTTCAGCAAGCGCATGAATGGCCTTACCGTTGACGTGAATATTTTCATCATCGGCAGTAACTGTGCCGTTGAATTTTCCATGAACCGAATCGTACTTGAGCAGGTGTGCCAGGGTAGCATTATCGGTGAGGTCATTGATAGCGACCACCTCAACGCCAGGTTTGTTGAGCAGGGCGCGGAAAGTCAATCTTCCGATGCGTCCGAAGCCATTGATAGCAATTTTTGTTGCCATGTTTTATTCAAATTTAGGGTTTGAAAATAAATTTAGGTTTTTAAGATAAGAGATTTGAAATGTGAAATATGAAAGCATTCAGCTGCAAGTTTTTGAAAATGAACGACTTTTTCAAATTTTTGATTTCAAATTTCCGATGTGAAAGAACTTAGTGTAAAAGTAACAATAAATCTAAATTCCTATTCTTTGGAACAATCTTTTTCTTGCTGTTGTTGTGTGCCTTGTAAAGATTGCGAAGATAATCCCAAGAATCCTTAAATTCAGGGGCGTTGCAAAAGTAAAAAAAAAAAATCCGAAAAAATTTTGTCTTAATTGAAAAGGACATATATTTGCATCGCTTTTGACGGAAGCAGCTACGCGAAAGCAACGAGCCAACAAAAAATGGCCCGTTCGTCTAGGGGTTAGGACGCAGGATTTTCATTCCTGAAACACGGGTTCGATTCCCGTACGGGCTACTAAAACTTCAGAGTCCTTTATTGACAAACTGTCGGTAAAGGACTTTTTTATTTTATCTCCCAATAGTATATCTGATACATTAACCATTAAACTACCTCAGACATCTAGCTTCCACAACGTGCAACGGGCTTTTGCAATCTTACAATAGCTCATACATTACGTGCAATGTCTAAAACATACGTGCAGGTACCTATTTGCACTGTCGCATTTCTTGTTAATACAATACAAGAGCATATGGAAAACAAAAATCAAATGCTTGATTTTTTATATTAAAAACCACAGCCGCACCATTGCCTCAAAATGTAAAAAGGCCTAAT
>CAZGAU010000287.1:0-4211 GCA_964523725.1 uncultured Saprospiraceae bacterium | reverse complement strand
AGCAAATGCTATAATGCTTTGCACTTTTGTTCACAATACGACAAACAAAAGCCCCGCGTCAGAAGCAAATGCGCTTATCTTTGCGCCAAGTCACCATTGCAAAAGCGACAACATGAAATTCTATTTACTCCTGACTGTTGGTATTATTTTGTTTTCCGCTCCAATTTTATTGGCTCAAACTGGTATCATCCGTGGAAACATCTACGATCAGGAAAGCGGCGAACCGATCATTTATGGCAATATCCGGCTGAATGGCACTACTATCGGCGGTGTCACCGATTTGAATGGGTTTTTCAGCTTGACCGTTCCGCCTGGCGATTACACCCTGATGGCGACTTATATCGGATATGATAGCGTGGCAGTGAACGTGACCGTAAATGCCGGTGGCATTATATACGAAAGAATTTTCTTGTCGCCAAGCGCGGTGCAGCTAAGCGCGGTGGACGTATCGGGCACGCGGGAGCAAGCCCGCTCCGATGTGCAGGTGTCGAAAGTGGTGGTCACGCCCAAGCAAATTCGTTCTTTGCCTTCCACAGGCGGTGAAGCTGATATTGCGCAATATTTACCGGTGTTACCGGGTATTATTACCACCGGCGACCAGGGCGGACAGCTCTACATTCGCGGCGGCGCGCCGATCCAGAATAAAATCCTGCTGGATGGCATGACTATTTACAATCCTTTTCATTCTATTGGCTTTTTCTCGGTGTTTGAAACCGAAACCATTCGCAGCGTGGACGTGTACACCGGCGGCTTTAATGCAGAATACGGCGGCAGAATCTCGGCCATTGTTGACATCAAAACCCGCGAAGGCGATAAAAAGAAATTCGGTGGCTTGGTATCTGTAAGTCCTTTTCAATCAAAGGTGTTGCTCGAAGGTCCGATCAAAAAACTCGAAGAAGGCAGCGGAAGCATTTCTTACATCCTCACCGGCAAACATTCTTATCTCAATGAAAGCTCCAAGATTTTCTATGATTATGCCACCGATACGACTTTCTTTTCTTTTGCCGGCAGAGACACCAGCCTCGCGGACATAGAAGAAATAGGGCTTCCGTACAGTTATACCGATCTTTACGGCAAGGTTTCTTTTGTAAGTGACAATGGCAGTAAATTAAATTTATTTGGTTTTAATTATACCGACCGTTTCGATTTTGTGGGCTTAGCCAAGCTCGACTGGGAAGCTTCAGGGGGCGGAGGCAACTTTACATTGATTCCGCCAAATTCCAATACCATCATGGATGGTACAGTTTCATTAACCAATTATAATATTGCATTACAAGAATCCGACGGCAATCCGCGCACGAGCGGCATTACAAGTTACACCGCCGCATTAAATTTTAATTATTTCGGCGGCGATAATCAAGTCACGTACGGCTTTGAATTCACTGGCTTTAACACCGATTTTCAATTCAGAAATCAATTTGATGTTACCATTTCACAACGCGATTTTACCACCGAACTGGCGGGTTATGTAAAATACAAACAACAAATCGGCGATCTGATCCTGGAGCCGGGCTTCCGGGCGCATTATTACGCTTCGCAATCCAAGGTTTCGCTGGAGCCGCGCTTCGGTTTAAAATATAATATTACAGATTTTCTCAGGTTTAAATTCGCGGGCGGACTCTATTCACAAAACGTGCTGAGCACCGTGAATGAACTGGATGTGGTCAACTTTTTCGTGGGCTTCCTGGCAGGGCCGGAGCAAACGATCTTTGAGCCGGGCACGCGCAATCCGACCAAAGACCGCCTGCAAAAAGCCTTTCACGGCGTCGGCGGGCTCGAAATTGATGTTGCCCAAAACGCTACCGTCAACGTCGAACCTTATTACAAAGGCTTTACCCAGCTTATCAGTTTGAATCGCAACAAAACTGTTGGCTCCGATCCTAATTTTCAGGTGGAAACCGGCGAGGCTTATGGCGTGGATATCTCTTTCAAGCGCGAAACCCGCCAGACTTACCTCTGGGCGACTTACTCCTACGCATTTGTCAACCGCGACGATGGCGAGCAGGTCTATCCCACTGTGTTTGACCGGCGGCATAATGTGAATTTGCTGGGTACGTACAGTTTTGGCAAAGATTTGCACTGGGAATTCGGCGTGCGCTGGAACTTCGGTTCGGGCTTCCCTTTCACCCAAACGCAAGGCTTCTATCAGGATATTTCTTTTGAAGACATTACGCTGACCGACATCCTCACCGGCAATTACGATCTCGGCACCATACTTTCAAATAAGCGCAACGGCGGCCGCCTCTCCACCTATCACCGCCTGGATGTGTCCTTGAAACGCACCTTTGAATTTTCGAAAAGCAGCAAACTCGAAGCCCTGCTAAGCGTGACCAACGCCTATAACCGTGACAACGTCTTTTACGTAGATCGCATCACCAACAACCGCGTGAATCAACTGCCGGTACTGCCGAGTTTGGGGTTGACGTTTGGGTTTTGATGAAATAATTTAAACTTGATTATTTAAAATAAGCTCAAGATCTGAAACTCGGTTGAAATGCTTTTCATTTAGTGTTGCTAGAGGCAAATTGTAAGATTTAGCAGTAGCCGCAATCAGCAAAGCAGGGAAGGCAATTTGTTGTCGTTTTTGCTTTAATTCATGATGAATCGTTAGCGCTGTTTTAATGCAATCCGAGGTTAAAGATAAAATTGTCAGTTGACTGAAAATACCATCCCAAAAAGATTGATGCGCCTCCTTGCTCCCAACATAAACTTCAAATTCGGTGATAACAGAGACCGCAAAAGAACTTGGGCGTGCAAGAAGTGTAACAAAAAACGAACTCTCCTTCTTGGTTTTTCTAAAATAATCAATCAATACGGACGAATCTAGTAAAATCAAGCTCTCCATTCGTTCATCCAGTTTCTGATCTCTAGATAATCCTCATATTCTTCATCACTCATCACCGGGCCTGCCAGCAGTAATGCCCTCAGCGCTTCGTTGGATGCGGACGCTACAGGCGCTGAATGTGCTTCGCCTATAACGGCTTTCATTTTATCCAGCACCGCCTCGTCGTTTACCTCCATCAGTTGCCGGATCAGTTGTAATTTTTTAGCTTCGATGGTCATAATTCCCTGTATCTTATGGTTTTTCAAAGATACCATTTAATATTATTTCAACAAACACCTTATTGCCCAAAGTTCCGATATAAAAAAATCATCATCTTAATAATAATAAAAACACCCCACCGCTTGCGACATTTCCCGACTTCCATTATATTTGAATGTAATAACCGAGGCTATCCGTTTACAGGCTGTGAGTGCTTGTGAGCGGATTTTTGTTAAATGGATTTTATGGCATTGTCAGATTTAATGACGTAATATTTTGCTCAAATTGAAAAGATAATAATGTTGTTATGAAAGACTATCTTAAAAGTTGGATTCCACGTATAAAGGAATATAGTTTAAAATTAGATAAATTCTCAAAACTTTATAATCAACCTTGGGTGTTTGTCAACGAACTAAATGACTTTATTAAAATAATATTTCAAGATAAAGGAAAATTAATAGTTTCCAAAAATGGTATAGTATCCAATGGGAATTGGGAGATAGTATCTGCTGCCAACTCAATTCTGTTAGATGTAAGTGGAGAAAAACGATTGTATAATCATTATTTTATTGACAGTGGTCTTATGATTTTAAAATTGGATGGCTATTCAATTGATTATTTTGTATTAGCAAATCAAAACATCATACCTTACCTTGATATTGAGAGCTATTTAAATACAAAGTATTCAAACCTCTTTTCAGAGAATAAGTTAAGCTCCTTTAATAATTTTTATGAAAAAGAATTAGAACTTCATGATGGTCGAATTTTACAAATTGTTAAAGATTTGGGCTACACAGGCTCAACAGAGGTAAAAATAAATCATGCACCCCCAGAAGATGGTTTATATAGATTATCCAGTTCCGAAATTGCTTATGAAGTTGAGAATGGAAGAATAAAAGTGGAATACTATATTGAAAAATTCAAACAAGATAATGGCAGCATAATAGAAATAGGTGGGAGTAGAACTTCTGGCATAACGAAAGGTAGTCCCGTATGGTTAGATGGAAATAAAGCGCCAGATGGGCAATATAAAAGAGGCTGGTTCTCGAAGATTGATGTCAAAAGTGGAAAAATAATATAAAAAAAGAGTACAACAATGCTCCCGATGTTGATGGTTTGCAAACAATGCCTACTACTATAATAAACCCGAGCCTTCCATCCCGAAGGG
>CAZGAU010000286.1:0-4307 GCA_964523725.1 uncultured Saprospiraceae bacterium | reverse complement strand
TCTTTGGGCAGTGGTTGGTGGATTATTCAATTGCTTCCGCCACGGGTTTATTTGATAATCAAACCTTGGATTGGTACGCCCCGGCGCTTGAATTTGCAGGCATTGCTCCTGCTCAGCTTTCAGAATTAGTGCCGCCAACTTTCATCCTGAGTTCATTAAATCCTGGCATTGCCGAACAAATTGATCTTGAGCCTCAAACCCCATTCGTCATTGGCGCAAGCGATGGTTGTCTGGCCAACCTGGGCGCACTGGCCTTGCATAAAGGCGAAACGGTCGTCACGTTGGGCACCAGCGCCGCTATTCGAATGACAGGCGACCGGCCAGTGCATGATGCCCAGGAGCGGATTTTTAATTATATCCTTACGGAAAATCTTTACGTATCCGGTGGTGCATCCAACAACGGAGGAATTGTGTATCAATGGTTTATGGAGGAATTTTCAAATCAAAAGGTTTCCAAAGAACAGGCATTCGCGGGTATCAAAAAACTCAGAAAAATTCCCGCCGGCTCGGAAGGCTTATTGTTTCTGCCTTACCTCGCAGGCGAGCGTGCGCCGCTCTGGGATGCCGAAGCCCGTGGCGCATTCATCGGGGTGACCAAGGTGCATACGAAATTGCATTTTCAACGGGCGGTTTTTGAAGGCATTCTGCTCAACGTGTTGCAAATTGGTGAGGCGCTTACAGAAAGCATCGGCCATACGGAAATCATTTATGCCAACGGTGGCCTTGCCCAAATCGACATACTGATGCAAATCCTGGCGGATATGTTTGGCGTGCAAGTCTCCGTCCAGGAAAATGAGGAGGCTTCGGCGTTTGGCGCTTTTTTGCTGGGCATGAAGGCTTTTGGCTTGATCGGCGATTTTGCGGAAGCCAGAAATATGATTCCCACCGGCAAAACGTATATGCCCGATCCCATCAACCACGCGGTTTATCGCAGCTATTTCGATGTATTTAAAAATCTCTACTCCAAATTAAAACCCGATTTTGAGAAATTAGCCGGTACAGATTAGATTTTAGACCATAGAAATTTCTATTTTTCAGGCTGTTAAGATTTAGGCGCTTGTCTAATATCTATTGTCTAACATCTAAAGTCCCATAGAATGCCTCTACTCATCGTCGCCATTGGCATTGCCTTGCTGCTGTTTTTGATCATGTATTTGCGGGTTAACACCTTCCTGGCGCTGATCCTGGTAGCGCTGGGCGTAGGCATCGCCATTGGGATGACGCCTACTGCGGTGGTGCAATCCATCCAATCGGGCGTGGGCGGCACGCTGGGCTCGTTGGCTTTGATCCTGGGACTTGGCGCCATGCTCGGAGCGCTGATCGCTGAAAGCGGCGCGGCGCAAACCATCACCCAAAGATTGATCGACCTGTTCGGTTTAAAAAATATACAGTGGGCCATGATGCTCACTGGCTTTATTGTTGGGATTCCACTGTTTTATACCGTCGGATTTTTGATGGTGATTCCCATTATTTTTGCCATCGCCAAAACGACAAAGCTCCCGCTGCTGTACGTGGGTGTGCCCATGATCGCTTCGCTCTCGGTAACGCACGGATTCCTGCCGCCGCACCCCGCGCCTACCGCGATTGTAGAATTCTACGGTGCAGATATTAACCTGACGCTGATTTATGGCTTGATCCTGGCGGTTCCCACGGTGATCATCGCCGGGCCGCTTTTCGCAAAAACGCTGAAAAACATCACCACTCGTCCACCCGAAGAGTTGTACAAAACCAAAGAAATCCCGCCCGAGCAAGTGCCGTCCTTTGGCGTGAGCGTGCTCACTGGCCTGGTGCCCGTGCTCCTGATGGCGGCTTCGGCGATTGCAAAACTGACGCTTCCCAAGGAAAGCCTGGCTTTGAAAATCCTGGAATTTATTGGTGATCCGGTGATGGCCTTGTTTATTGCCGTCTGGATCGCGATTTATACCCTGGGTATCCGCGCGGGCAGGAAACTCCCGGAAATCATGGATAGTCTGGTCGATTCGGTGAAAGCCATCGCCATGATCATGCTCATCATCGCCGGGGGCGGTGCACTCAAGCAGGTGCTGATCGACAGCGGCATCAGCAATTACATCGTAGATATGATGACGGGGGTAAATATTTCTCCGCTTATCCTGGCCTGGACGATCGCAGCGGCCTTGCGCATCGCGCTGGGATCAGCAACGGTGGCGGCGCTTACGGCGGCGGGCATTGCCGTGCCATTGGTCAGCCAGATGAATGTAAATCCCGAATTATTGGTACTAGCCACCGGCGCGGGCAGCCTGACTTTTTCACAGGTTAATGACACCGGCTTCTGGCTGTTCAAGGAGTACTTCAACCTGAGCATTGGCGAGACTTTCCGCTCGTGGACGGCAATGGAAACGATTGTGTCCATCATTGGGTTGGCGGGCTGTTTGATCATGGATTTATTTGTTTGAATTCAAACCCAAAACTAAATGCTTAACCGTCGACTATCGACTTTTTGACTATCGACTCAACTAACGCGCAAAATCCACCTCAAAATCCCCCACGATGCGCTCCATCGGCGGATTGTAATAGCCATATTTCAAATGCGGAAATTCTTCTTTCAATAATTCCATCATTTGCTTTACGCCAATCGGGTCACCAGGGTCGGTCACATTTATTCTCGTCAAATACCAATCCGGGTCAATATTAAAATTGCGCCACTGAATCATTTTCAAACCTGTATCTATAATCAATTTCCTTAAAGCTTCATATTCCGCCTCACTATCCGTCATGCCGGGGAACACAAAATAATTAATGCTCGTCCAGCCGCCGTAGCGATTCACGACGCGCAAACTTTCTACAATATCTTCAAATTCATAATTATTCGGGCGGTAGTAAGGCATATAAACACTGGCTTGCGCCGAATTGGTGCTCACGCGGATGCTGTTCAGACCCACTTTACACAACGCCTCCACCCAAGCCGGACGACTGCCGTTCGTATTAATGTTAATGCTGCCTTTGTCCGTAAATTTTCGGATTTCAATAATCGCTTCGCGAATGGTTTCCCACATCAGCAGTGGTTCGCCCTCGCAGCCCTGCCCAAAACTAATGATCGGATAAGGCGCTGATTCTAAATGCGGTACAGTGAATTCGACAATCTCCTGCGCCGTCGGCTTAAAGGTCAAACGATCTTGATTCGATACAATCGTCTCCTCCTCCGGTTGAAAGGAAATGCAGCCCAAACAATTGGAATTACAAGCAGGCGACACCGGCACCGGACATTCCCAGCGCCCCATGAAATAATTCCGCGCCGCCGGACAGGTATAAGTCAGCGCACAATTATTTGCTAAATGTTCCACCAATCTGTTATGTGGATAGGCTTTTTTATAATAATCAACGCCCTGTTTTATTACATCCCAGTCAAAACCATTACATTCCTGCCGAATATCTTCTTCAATTCTTACCGCCGGTACATAAAATTTACCATCGTACCAGCCCACCGCCGTGTAGCAAAACAAGGATAAAGTCGGTGCATCTGGCTTGCTATCAAAAGCCGCCAGGTACAAGCCCGTGTGCGCAGGAGGAATAAACGCTGCCACCGCCAAGCCCTTCTCACAATGCCGAATCTCGCCCGTCCTTACATCCATGCCAATGCCCACGCGCTCCGGCAGATTGTACAAAGACCCGCCCTCCGGCAACTCGATCCAATCCTCCTCCGACACCGGGTACGCGTACCACGCACTGCGCCCCAAGGCATACAGCGAGGTATCTTCAAAGACATTGCCGTTTTCGTCGGCGTACAACAAGTATGGTGAATGTTTCATTTTTCTTGTATTTGGTAGAGGGACGAGGGTAGATGGACTTTCCTAGCACACTTTGTCCCTCTACTTTATACCCTCTTCCCTGTACCGACTACCCTCATCCATTAAAAGGAACGCAAAAATCGGTATTTTAGGTTGAAAATGAAAGAGATACTCTTGATTTTACAATTACGGATACTTCAGCAGCATTTTAGCTCTTTCCTTAATAAGTGGATTAGGATAACTTAACAATTCCTCTAATTCTTTTTTGGCATTTGCTGAAAACCCAGATTCTATCAAGTATAATTTTGTCCATGCCGCATAAATCGACTTTTCAAAGTGCGATAAAATATATTCTGAGTGAATACTGGCGGAAAATTCTTTATTCGGTTTCAAATAATAACCATAAGTAAAAGGATCATACATAAAATGTGGAAGCTTCAAACCTTCAAGATATTTGATCACCTCACCGCCATGGCTATCATAGTTACTATTTATTTCAAATTTGAATACTTTTGAAGTCATCTTATTTTTTGGACTTGAATAATAAATTACTCTAAGCTC
>CAZGAU010000285.1:0-4392 GCA_964523725.1 uncultured Saprospiraceae bacterium | reverse complement strand
TACAAAACTACAAACATTTTCTTGTGTTCTTTAGAAAAGCTAATCCAAAACCACTCGAAATGAAACCCAAACTGTTGTTTTTGATCCTTGCCTGTATGGCACTAACGCCGGCGTTTGCGCAGCAAAATGACTGGAAACTCAAAAAAGAAGTGGATGACCTGAAAGTGTACATCCGTAAAAGTGAAGCTTCTAGCATTAAAGAGATCAAGGTAACTTATATCGCCGAGGCTTCTTTGTCGAATATCGTTGCCGTCTTGCGCGATGTTCCCGCATTCCATCAATGGATTTACAGCTGCACCGAAGCTAAAGTACTGGAACGCAAAAACGACACCGAAGCGGTTTATTACAGCAAGATCGATTTTCCCTTCCCGATGAGCGATCGCGATTTTATTGCAAACAGTAAACTTACCCAGAATCCGGAGACTAAAGAAATAGTAATTACCGTGCTCGGCAACCCAACCTATCTACCTGAAAAAGAAGGATTGGTGCGCATCCCGACGCTGCGAATCAACTGGCATATCACCCCCATCAGCCTGAAAAAGGCGATCGTGGAATACCATCTGGTGAGCGACCCCGGCGGCTGGATTCCTGATTGGGCGGTGAATATGGCGATTGATAAAGGCCCTCTCAATTCTATTAAAAATTTCAAGGAAATGCTGACTAAGGAAAAGTATAAGTCAACTAAATTGGCATTTATTCAGGAAACAGATGCCCGGGCTTTGCGACTTTTGGGGAAGTGACGTACTTTTGACAAACCTTCAATTGGATTATCTGTTATCGGTTATCTGGAAAGTAGTGTTTATTGCTATCTCACACTACAACACCATCGTACCATAACACCTTTAGAACATGAGTTACAAAAGTCTGCGAGCAGCCGTCCTCGATCTGGAAAAGCACGGACAGTTATTGCGGGTTAAATCAGAAGTGGATCCCAACCTGGAAATGGCAGAAATTCACCGGCGAGTGTTCGAGGCGCAGGGCCCGGCAATCTTGTTTGAAAAGGTGAAAGGCAGCCCGTTTCCGGCGGTTTCCAATATTTACGGTACGTTTGAACGAACGGAGTTTTTATTTCGCCACACTATTGAAAAAGTGCAACGCGTCATCGAACTCAAAGCCGACCCAACAAATTTTTTCAAAAAGCCGACCCGATATCTCGGGGCGCCGTTCACAGCATTGACGGCTTTGCCGATGCGCAGTCGCTTTGGGGCGCCGATTTTGTATGGCAAAACGACCATCGACCAGCTTCCACAAATCAAGTCCTGGCCCATGGATGGCGGGGCTTTCGTAACCTTGCCACAGGCATTTACCTTGCCCCCCGGCAGCAAAAATATAATGCAATCCAACATCGGAATGTACCGCATCCAACTCTCTGGAAATGAATACCTTTTGAACAAAGAAATCGGCATGCATTACCAGATTCACCGGGGCATCGGGGTGCACCACACGCAATATAACCTGAGCCACGAGCCTTTCCGCTGCTCGATTTTTGTGGGCGGGCCGCCCTCGCATGCGTTTGCGGCGATCATGCCCCTGCCGGAAGGCTTGTCGGAATTGACTTTCGCCGGCTTACTGGGCGGGCGGCGTTTCCGTTATGTCTGGGAAAATGACTTTGTACTCTCGGGCGACGCGGATTTTGTAATCACCGGCATCATTCGCAAAGGCGAGAAAAAACCGGAAGGGCCGTTTGGAGATCACCTGGGTTATTACAGTTTGCAACACGATTTTCCGGTAATGGAGGTTGAAAACGTTTATCACCGTAAAGACGCCATTTGGCACTTCACAGTGGTCGGTCGTCCCCCGGCTGAAGATTCAAGTTTTGGCTATCTGATTCACAAAATCGTGAAATTACTTACCCCGCAGGAGTTCCCCGGCGTCAGCGAGATCAATGCGGTTGATGCGGCCGGCGTACATCCTTTGTTGTTGGCGATTGGGAGCGAGCGCTACATGCCTTTCCGCGAACGCAAACCGGAGGAAATTCTCACGCAAGCCAACAGAATCCTGGGTTCAGGGCAAACTTCTTTAGCAAAATTCCTATTCATTGCTGCCGAAGGCGATGATCCGAAACTCAGTGCCAAGGATATTCCGCATTTTTTCAAGCATATCCTGGAGCGCGTGGATTGGGCCCGCGACCTCCATTTTTATACAAAAACCACGATTGACACGCTCGACTATTCCGGCTCCGGTTGGAATGCGGGTTCAAAGGTAGTCATTGCCTGCTGCGGTGATCAAAAACGAGAGCTCAAAGCCAATTTGCCTGAAAACTTCAGCCTGCCGCAGGGTTTTTCTAATCCAAACTTTGTACAGCCCGGCATTCTCGCCATTACCGCGCCAAAATTTACGGGTGAGGAATCGTATCAAGATTGCGACAAATTAATCAATCATATAAAAAACTTTGATTTACAGCATATTCCGCTCATTTTATTAACAGATGACAGCGAATTTACATCTGCAACGCTAAATAACTTTGTGTGGACGACCTTTACCCGAGCCAATCCATCCCACGATATACACGGTGTAAACAGCTTTACAGAGCACAAACACTGGGGGTGCCATGGCCCACTGGTTATTGACGCCCGTATCAAACCGCACCACGCACCTCCGCTTATACCGGATAAAGATGTAATGAAAAAAGTGGATAAACTCTTTGCCAAAGGCGGAGAATTATATGGAAAAATTTAAAATAGTATCTGTGAAATGTGAAAAATACCATGATTTTTATATTTTCACATTTTGTATCAAGAATCTCACATTTGCACTAAATGTTTGCGGAAAAGCACTATCCTGAAGAATTACTCCCCGAAGAGCTGGATGCTTACCTTGCCCAGGGCTGGTACCGCATGGGCCAAAGTATTTTTACCACTCATTTTTTGTGCTTTGGCGAGCAATTTTATTCAGCGATTTGGGTCAGATTGGCATTGGATGATTATACCTTCAGTAAAAGCCTCCGCAAAATATTTCGTCGCAATAAAGAGCAATTTCGCACCGAATTTAGCAAATCCCGCATCACCGCAGATAAAGAACGCTTATACCAACGCTACAAAATTGAATTTCCCGGCGTACTGGCCCCTACCCTCAAAGAATCATTACTTGATGGGGAAGACAGCTCCATTTATGATACTTATGAAGTAAATGTATATGATGGAGACAAACTCATAGCCGTCAGTTTTTTTGATGCAGGCAGAGACAGCGCCGCCAGTATTCTGGGCATTTACGATCCGGATTATGGCAAACACAGCCTGGGCATTTATACCCTTTTGGCGGAAATTGCTTTTTGCATGCAAAATAATCTTTCGTTTTTTTATCCCGGATATGTGGTGCCCGGCTATTCCCGCTTTGATTACAAACTGCGCATCGGTGATGTGGAATATTATGATTTGGCAAGCCGTACCTGGCTTCCGCACGTCAACCTGAAGAAAGGTGATATCCCAATGGAAAAAATGGAGCATAAACTGACCGAGCTCCAGACCACACTCAAGCGACAGGGAATTCCCTGCAAAAAGTTGTACTATCCGCTGTTTGAAGCCAATTTATTCGCTTTCTGGCAAACCGACTATTTCGACTTCCCGATCTTTTTGCTTTGCTATCCCAAGGAAAAGGCTTCTTCTTACTTCGTCATTATTTTTGATGTCCGCGACGGTGCCTATCACCTGCTCGAATGCAGTCCGCTCGATGATTTGATGTTTTATGTAAATGAATCATACGCCAATCTTTTTGATCGTCGACGTTTTTTCCTGGAATTGATTGTCATCAAAGAACGCTTGCTGCGTACCGCCAGCCATGAACACCTCCAGGTGGTACTCATGAGTCTGATTCTTTCAAAAAGATTAAAATAACCCTTCGAGCAAAGTCATTCATGAAAGCAGCCTTTTTTGAAGCATTTCAAGCTCCGATCCATATCTCCAATGTTCCTGACCCGATCCTGCCGGATGACGGCGTCATCGTGGAAGTGAAAGCCACCGGCATCTGCCGCAGCGACTGGCACGGCTGGATGGGGCACGATTCGGATGTAAAACCGCCGCATGTACCAGGGCACGAACTGGCGGGCGTCATCGCTGCCGTTGGCAAGGATGTCAAAAACTGGGGTATCGGCGACCGGGTAACAATGCCGTTCTGCGGAGGCTGTGGGCGTTGCGAGCAATGTAGTACCGGTAATCAACAAGTCTGCGATCACTACTTTCAGCCGGGATTCACCGCCTGGGGCTCCTTCGCCGAGTATGTGGCGCTGCGCTACGCTGATGTGAATTTGGTCAAATTGCCAGATGAACTGGATTTTGTCTCGGCGGCGCTCCTGGGTTGTCGCTTTATTACATCCTGGCGGGCGGTGGTAGCGCAAGGCAAGGTGCAGCCGGGACAATGGGTGGCGGTACACGGCTGCGGCGGCGTCGGGCTTTC
>CAZGAU010000284.1:0-4395 GCA_964523725.1 uncultured Saprospiraceae bacterium | reverse complement strand
ACTTATTTTAAATTTTATACAACCAAAAAAAACTTTCTACATGTGTAACAAATTTAAATGCTTATTGCTCAGTTGCTTACTGATTGCCCAATTCGCTAAAGCGCAAGATACTGTTTTTGAAGGTTTAAAATCGGTTAATGGCACGGAGCTTTATTGCAAAGTGATCGGCGAAGGCGAGCCTTTGGTGGTGCTGCACGGCGGACCGGGCTTGAGTCATGATTATTTTTTGCCGCATTTGCAGCCGTTGGCGGAGCGGTTTCAATTGATTTTGTTCGACCAGCGCGCGCAGGGGCAATCTTCACTGGAATTGGATGCCAGTCAGATGTCTGTGCAGGCGATGGTGGATGATATCGAAGGTATTCGCCAGGTTTTTGGTTTACAAAAAATCCATTTGATGGCACATTCCTGGGGCGCGAGTATCGCCGTGCGCTATGCTGCGCAGTACCCCGAGAGCATTCAATCCTTGATTTTGGTGAGTGCCGTTCCTTTGAATCCGCAGGCATTTGAAGAAAAAATGAGGAGCATGCCGCCACCGCCGCAGCATCCGCAGGATAGTCTTGAACGCGCGGAATTGATGGCTTCTGAAGCATTTAAAAACCGGGAAGCTGCCGCTATGGAAAAGTTGCTGTTGCTAAATTTCCGAAGATCAGCATACGATCGGAATAATATGAAAAGATTAAACCTGAATTTGCAGTCCACTTTTTCTAAAGGCAGCCAAATGCTTGGCGGTATGGGCCCCGAGGCGATGGTGTATGACCTGACGGAGACCGCCAAAAAAATTACCTGCCCGACGCTCGTGATTCACGGCAAAGCCGACCTGATACCGCTTGAAATAAGTCTGGAAACAGATCGTACCATTCCCGACGCTTCCCTGCGGCAAATGATGAAATCCGGGCATTTCCCGTTTGTGGAAGAGCCGGGGAAGTTTAATAAAATGATCGGTAAATGGATGAAAAAACACGCTTCAACAAAGGGTTGAGTGACCAGTAAGCAGTGGGCAGTTTCCAGCATTACTTCAATCCATCGGTGAAATGTTTTCTTGCTTTTTCCTGGGCGAATTTCTCAGCGTTAAATACTTCGGAACCACCCCTGGGTATGGAAAGCGAGCGCCACGACTCATTCGCCAGCAGGCGCGCCAGATAGACGATTTGCCCCACGTGATAAGCGTAGTGCGCCAGTTGGCGATTGATGGCTTCCACCACGGTATGCCCTTCATTACGGATGTAAATAATGCGTTCCAGGTCGGCTTCTGTGAGTGGCTCAATGGCGTCGAACAGGCACTTCCAGCCGCGTTCCCAGTGCTCAAGCATCTCGACGCGGTTTGCATAACTGCCTTCAAATTCCGATTCGCGGTTGCGCCAGGGCTTTTCGCCGTCGGCGGTCAGAAAATCCGTCCAGCGGCTGAGCATATTGCCGGCCATGTGTTTCACGATGATCTCGATGCTATTGGAAGCTTCGTTGGGCTGCCATTGCAGTTGCTCATCATGGACCTGCATCATGGCCTTATCTGCGAGGCCTTTATAATATTGAAATTGTTTTATTATGCTGGTTAAATAATTTTCCATATTCTAGGCATAATATTTAGAGGTTATTTACAAAACGAGTTCATAAAACATAGCATTGGGTAATGGACTATCATAATACGGCGGAATGGATTTAAAACCGTTCTTTTCGTATAAATGAATCGCGCTGGTCATGGTCGGTTCGGTATCGAGCAGTAGGCGTTTGGCGCCCATGTTGCGGGCGGTGCCGATGGCCATGTCCAGCATCACCTGGCTGTAGCCGTGCCCGCGGTGCGCCGGATCGATGTACATGCGCTTCATTTCGAATGCATCCTCCGAAAAGCGTTTGACGATGACGCACCCCGCGGCATGATTGCCTATTTTCAAGATGAAAAGCCTCGCATCCGGAGGGCAGTAGAGTTCTTGCAACCGACTGACTTCCTTGTCAATATTCTGGAAACTGAGGCTTTCCCTGAATTCTTTGGCATAATCGAGAATAAATCTTCCGGCAACCGCAAAATCCTCCGGCGTACTCGCCTGGATAATGCTGACTTCCCATTGTTTCATTTTACAAAATCTTACTTCTGGATAATAGTATTCCAGAAATATACGTCTTTTTCCTGGCCGGTGCGAATGCCCGTCAAACGTTTTTTTAACCGGGAGCAAAAACTCTGCTCATTATATTCCCCAAGCTGATAATCTTTCCCTTTGATGTGAATGGTCTGGATCGGCGCCGTCACTGCGGCTGTACCCGCGCCAAATGCTTCCTGCAGCATGCCCTGCTCGTGTGCTTTGGCCAGCTCAAAAGCACTGATTTTGCGTTCTTCCACGCGGTAGCCCAGGTCTTGCGCCAGTTTCAGCAGGGAATCACGCGTAACTCCATCCAGAATTGTATCCGATAAAGGAGGCGTCACCACCACATTATTGATCAGGAAAAACACATTCATGGTACCCGATTCTTCTATATTGAGTTCCGGTGAGCGGTCGGTCCACAATACTTGGTCGTAGCCGGCTTCCTTGGCCAGTTGGGTAGGATACAGCGCACCGCCATAATTACCGGCGCACTTTGCGTAGCCGGTACCGCCTTTGGCTGCGCGGATGAAATGGTCCTCCACTTTTACTTTCAGCGGTTTGGCATAATAAGGACCTACCGGGCCCGTGAAAATGATAAACTTATATTCGTTGGACGGACCCACGCCAAAACGCTCCTCCGAAGCAAACACAAATGGCCGGATATACAGCGAAGCACCCTCTACATCGGGTACCCAGTCGGCATCGACTTCAATCAATTTTTTCAATCCTTCCACAAAAAACTCTTTCGGCAGCAGTGGCATGCAAAAGCGTTCCATCGATTTGCAAAAACGGTCGTAGTGCTTGTCCATACGGAAAATCGAGACATTGCCATCCTGCGTGCGGAAGGCTTTCATCCCTTCAAAAACGCTTTGTCCGTAATGCAGCGCGAGCATTGCCGGGGGCATGGAGAGGTCGCCGTAAGGCACTATCTCAGGAGCATGCCACTCGCCGTTGAGATAATCGGCTACCAGCATATGGTCGGCAATATATTTACCAAAGGGGATGTCATTAAAATCTACTTGCGGAAGCCTGCTTTTGGAGGTTTTGTGTACTGTAATTTCTGTGGTTGTCGTCATAATTAATGGTTTTATGATAAGATAAGGAAGGCATTTCATTTGTCCTGCAAATATGATAACAATTTCTCGGCTAAAACAGATGCAGATTGTAAAAATAGGGGCATAACAGATGGAGAGAAGTTGAAATATTAGATCAGAAATGAAAAGCTTTAAAATAAAAGCCCGCCTTAGATAAATCTTCGGCGGGCGAAGGCGGAAAGCGAGGGATTCGAACCCCCGGTACCGTTGCCAGTACACCGCATTTCGAGTGCGGCCCGTTCGACCACTCCGGCAGCTTTCCAAATTTGTAAGTAAGTAGTCGGATAGTTTTACAGTCGATTGTCGAAAGTCAAATTAAGCTAACAATCAACTTCTTATAAAATATTTTATTTGAACTTAAAATTGTCTCTTTACTTAATATACTGCAAAAAAATCAAGGCTTAAAATTAACACTAATTACCTTATGCAGAAAGCCCAAGGCAGAAATTGAGACAAAAAAAAGCCACTTTTTTTCCAATCATGTAAATTTATTTGAAAGATTATTTGCTTTTTTAGCGGAATATATTCTATCTTTGCTCCACATGACTATGAACAACTTGTGCCTGGCGCTCTAATCACAAACACACGGGAAGCAGCCAGGCTTTTTTATTTTTGCTCTCCAACGAATATTTACTTTAGGTTGTTCCATTTTAGCCAAAATTTTCTATGCTTAACGCGGACATTTGTATCATCGGAGCCGGACCAGGCGGCGCAGCAACAGCCCTGAAACTCAGTCATCTCGGTATTCCCAGTATTTTGATCGACAAGGCTAGTTTTCCGCGCGACAAGGTTTGTGGAGACGCCATCAGCGGCAAAGTGCTTACGTTACTGAAACGGCTTGATCCTGAAATTTTGCACCGTTTTGCAGTGCAACCTGTCAATCAGGGTATCAATGGCATTACTTTCGTAGCGCCTAATCTTCGGGAAATTCATATCCCTTTTCGTCCTTTACAATCGGAGAATGTACCTAAAACCCCCGGCTATGTGACGCGACGAACCGACTTTGATCATTTTCTGATCGAAGAAGTCAAGCGCCGTGACAATATTCAGCTGTTTGAAAATACTGCGATTGAAACGTTTGAAAAAACGACAGAAGGCTATTTAGTTTCCAATAAATCCGGGGATTTTCAGGTAAAAACAAAACTTTTGATCGATGCTTCCGGGGCGCAGTCGGGTTTCAGTCGCAAGATCGCCGGGCTTGAAAAAGACCCGAAACATCATGCCGG
>CAZGAU010000283.1:0-4405 GCA_964523725.1 uncultured Saprospiraceae bacterium | reverse complement strand
AGGGTATAATTTTATTTTTATACCCTGTTGCCATAATTTGGGAGGCTATTCTACTTTTCATCTTGCCTGTAAAATTTTTATTATTGCCTCGCACAACATTTCGGTTGGCCCCAAATATTTTTTGACCGGCTTTATGGTTTTTACGACTGTCTGTATTTAAATTCAACCTGCCAAGACCAAGCATTTTTATATCAGGTCTTCATGTTGCAGTTTGGTATTACCACTCAATTTTTACTAATTTCCCTTCGTTAAATACAATCTTTATTATAAAATAAATCCCCAATTCAACCGATTATCCTGTTAAACCCATTTAACCCATTTAACCCATTTAACCCATTTAAAAACTATGAGAATCATACACATCACCGATCCCCACCTCGGGGAAAACGGCGAAGACACCTTCGGGGTGGACGTGCGCGCCAATTTCCTGAACGTCCTGGAAGCTGCCTCCCGGCTTAAACCGGATCATTTGGTGCTCACCGGCGATCTTTGTTTCCGCCACGGCAATGCTAATATTTATTACTGGGTAAAGACGCAACTTGACCGCCTGGGCATACCTTATGAGAATATCTCTGGTAATCACGACGATCCGGTGCAAATGGCAAAGTCCTTTGAACGATTGGGCAACCTGCACATGGGGGAGCTTTATTTTGCCAAATCGCTGGGCGGCAGGCCGATGCTGTTCCTCGATACCACCACCGGGGAAATGTCTTTGCTCCAAAGAGAGTGGCTCGAAGACCAGCTCCGGCACACACAGCAGGAAGTGATCCTATTTATGCACCATCCGCCATTGCAAGGCGGCGTACCTTACATGGATGCGAATTATCCTTTGCACAACCGGGAAGCCGTGCAGGCGATCTTTTTCCAATACCCCTACCCCATTACTGTTTTTTGCGGGCATTACCACGTGGAGAAAACCGTACAACAAAACAATGTAATCATGCACATTACGCCGTCCACGTTTTATCAGATTGATCAGTTCAGCGAAGCATTTCAGGTGGATCACAAGCGACCGGGTTTCCGGGTCATTGATCTGGAAGAGGGGCATTTCAGGCACACGGTACGTTATTTATGAGAAATTGTTGGCATAGAATACCGTCAATTGATTGATTTTTCCGATTTTACACGTCACAATATTACAACCGAAAGCCATGTTCAAAACCAAACCTCTGCTCATTTCAACGATCGTGCTGCTTTTTGCAGTAGCTACGCAAGCTCAAATCAAGGAAATCTATGATACTGGCGGACCGCTTATGCCGGAGCAGGCGGCTTATGATGTCACTTTTTATGATCTGAACATTCAGGTTTTTCCGGACAAACGTACGATTGCAGGCACTCTGCGGGCAGAAGTGGATGTGGTGCAACCTATGTATTGGCTGGTACTCGATCTCGATACACTATTGACTGTGAATGCAACCTGGGCAATCAATGGGCAAGGCAAGCGTGAAATGCGCACTTTTAAAAGAGATATCGGTAAACTTTGGATCGATCTGGCAAGAACTTTCCAACCTGGCGAAAAAGTGAGCGTAGAGGTGGCTTACGATGGCGCGCCCCGGCCCGCCCCGATGGCGCCCTGGCAAGGAGGATTCAGTTGGGCAAAAACCAGCAGCGGCGCGCACTGGATCGCCACCACCTGCCAAAGCGATGGCGCCGATATCTGGTGGCCCTGCAAGGATCATGTTTCTGATGAGCCCGACTCGATGGCATTGCACGTACGCGTGCCTGATCCGCTGGTCGTGGCTTCCAATGGTAAACTTTTGAAAACCGAACAGAACGGCGATGGCACCAGTACTTATCATTGGTTCATCTCCAATCCGATCAATATATATAATGTCGCTTTGAATATCGCCCCTTACCGCACCATTGAAGCCTCCATGGACTGCGTGACCGGTGAAACCTATCCGGTGGTGTTTTATGTCTTGCCGGAGGATTATGAAAAAGGCGAAAAATTATTCCCGGAATTTCTGGAGCACCTGCGCTTTTTTGAAAAGTTCTTTGGCCCATACCCATTCCGGGCAGACAAATATGGCGTGGCGCAAACGCCGCATCTTGGGATGGAACATCAAAGCATTATCGCTTATGGAGCAAATTTTAGCAATACCTCTATGACCGGCGGCAAGGACTGGGGCTTCGACGCCTTGCATCAGCACGAACTGGCACATGAATGGTGGGGCAATCTGGTAACCAACTCCGACTGGCGGGATATGTGGATCCACGAGGGTTTTGGCTCCTATATGCAGCCGCTGTACGTGGAGCAGCTCAAGGGCAAGGAAATGTATCGTCAGTATATGCAAAGCATGCGCCGCTTCAGCAATGCGCTGGCGGTTGCCCCGCGCGAGACCAAAACCGGTGATGAAATTTATCGGGCGCCTATTTATTCCAAAGGCGCATGGGTACTGCATACGCTGCGCTATCTGATGGGAGACGACGCGTTTTTCCGGGCGCTCCGGCGCATGGCTTACCCCGACCCGGCAATGGAAAAGATCACCGATGGACGGCAAACGCGGTTTGTTACCACCGATGATTTCTTGCATATCTGTGAAGCTGAGTCCAGAATGGATTTGGATTGGTTCTTTGAAGTGTATCTGCGACAGCCGAAATTGCCCAAACTATTTTCCAAAATCGAAAATAACAAGCTCACGCTGCGCTGGGAATCACCGGTGGACATGCCCTTTCCGATGCCGGTAGAAGTGGAGATAGGCAAACAACGCCAGCGGGTGCAGGTGCCGGCCGAAGGCATTACTTTGGCAATTGGTAAGAATGACAAGCCTGTGGTCGATCCCGATGGCTGGTTGCTGTTTGAGATTGGCTGGGAGTAAATTGATGTTAAAAAATGTAACTGTTAAGCTTGTTTTAAGGTACTACTGATTGATTGACAAACAGTCATAAAATGCCGTATTTTGTAAAGTCTTTTCAAGACAAGTTTTATAGAAATTTAGTACAAAATCATCCGACATGAAAAACAACGTCCACTCTGCAGTTTGGATCATTGCTGCATTAAGCCTTTTTCTTGGGCTTAGTCTTGGTCAGAACCACCGCCAATACCTGGAAATTCAAAGCCTGGAGTCTTCTTTCAACAGCGGCTTTGCTGAAGATTTTAACCTTGAATTTGAGCCGATGGAATTTCGTATCAATTTAAATGAAAAATGCCGGGAAATACATGACTTGCAGGCAGAGCTACGCGCCCGGCGCGATGAATTGCGTGCCGCCAGAGAGCACCTGAGAGCAGAAAGGGAAAGGGAATTACGCGAATTGCATTATCACATTGATCGCATTCGGAGTATGCGGCAGCATTAAGTTACAAAACCTGACAGGTTACAACAAAACCTGTCAGGTTTACTCGCCTAATTAATTGATTTTCAACAATTCAACTTCGAAGATCAAGGTAGAGTAAGGTCCGATTTGCTGGCCAGCTCCTCGCTCGCCGTAAGCCAGATCATAAGGAATATAGAGCTTCCACTTGGCGCCTTCCGGCATCAGTTGCAATGCTTCCACCCAACCCTGTATCACCTGCGTCACGCCAAAGGTAGCCGGCTCTCCACGCTTAACAGAACTGTCGAATACCGTGCCATCAATCAATTTGCCTTCATAATGAACGGTCACCTGATCGTTGGCTGTTGGTTTGGCGCCGGTACCTTCCTTGATCACTTCATATTGCAAACCGCTGGGTAGCTCCACCACGCCGGTACGCTTGGCATTTTCCTCCAGGAATTTTTTGCCCGCGGCGATCGTCGCTTCAAATTTTTTCGCCTGCTTTGATTGCATATAATCCGACACGATTTCATTCGCCTGTTCAGGATCCACTTTCAGTGGATTACCCTTTAGAACATCTTCAAATCCTTTTGTCAAAGAAGCCGCGTCGATTGCATCAAAGCCCTGCTGCTTAAGGTTTTGGGCCATCAGTACGCCCAGGCTGTAACTTACTGAATCCATTTTTGTATTGGTGTTTTGCGCCGTAGCGCCTGTCATAAAAATCAAAATCGCTAAAATGCCGAATGTAAGCCTTTTCATAGAAAGATTTTAATTCAAGTTAAAAAAGTTAAAAAATCAGCTTTAAATTATGGTTAAATGGGTCAAACGGGTGAATTAGGGCAAATGGGACTCCATTCCTGACCAGTTCTACTTTCACCCGGTCTCCAAATCACTCTGTCTACTCATTTCCCTCCTCTCCCCAACGATACGTTTGTAAATCAAAACCCGCCAGATCCAGTACGCGGTCCACTACTGTGGCTGCCAGCGCTTCAAAAGTTTGCGGTTTGCTATAAAATGAAGGCGTTGCCGGACAAATAACTCCGCCTGCTTCCGTGATCAACTTCATATTATTAATATGGATCAGGCTGTAAGGGGTGTCCCGAAGAACCAGTATTAAACGTCGTCTTTCTTTCAATATTACATCGGCGGCACG
>CAZGAU010000282.1:0-4431 GCA_964523725.1 uncultured Saprospiraceae bacterium | reverse complement strand
GGCATTATCCACCAGATCGTGCTGGAAAATTACGCTTTCCCGGGTGGTATGATGATCGGTACTGACTCGCACACGCCAAACGCGGGCGGTTTGGGTATGGTGGCCATCGGTGTAGGTGGCGCGGATGCAGTGGATGTAATGGTAGGAATGCCCTGGGAACTAAAGATGCCTAAACTTATCGGTGTGAAGCTCACGGGTAAAATGAGCGGCTGGACTTCCGCGAAAGATGTAATCCTGAAAGTGGCTGGTATCCTGACTGTGAAAGGCGGTACCGGCGCGATTGTAGAATACTTTGGTGAAGGCGCCCGCTCGATGTCTTGTACCGGTAAGGGTACGATTTGTAACATGGGCGCGGAAATTGGTGCTACGACTTCCACATTTGGCTACGACGAAAGCATGAGCCGTTATCTGCGCGCAACTGAACGTGCCGAGGTAGCTGATCTGGCGGACAAAGTGGCCGAGCACCTGACCGGCGACGCTGAATGCTACGCCAATCCTGAAAAATACTTCGATCAGGTGATCGAAATTGACCTGAGTACGCTGGAACCGCATATCAATGGCCCCTACACGCCGGATTTGGCTTGGCCGATTTCTCAGTTTGCGAAAGCAGTGAAAGAAAACGGTTATCCGCAAAAATTGGAAGTAGGTCTGATCGGTTCTTGCACGAACTCTTCCTATGAGGATCTCGACCGTGCAGCTTCCCTGGCAAAACAGGCGGTTGCCAAGAAATTAAAAGTAAAATCAGAATTTACGGTGACACCGGGTTCTGAGCAGATTCGCTACACCGTACAGCGCGATGGACAGTTGCAGTCGTTTGAAGATATGGGCGGCGTGGTGCTGGCAAATGCCTGTGGCCCTTGCATCGGGCAGTGGAATCGCCACACCGACGATCCAAACCGTGCCAATTCGATCATCACTTCGTTCAACCGGAACTTCTCCAAGCGGAATGACGGTAATGCCCAAACCCGTGCATTTGTTGCTTCTCCGGAGATTGTAACGGCGATGGCGATTGCCGGCGATCTGACTTTCAATCCGTTGACCGATACTTTAACCAATGAAGATGGGGTGCAGGTGAAGCTCGATCCTCCGACTGGTATTGAATTGCCAACCAAAGGTTTTGCGGTGGAAGATGCTGGTTTCCAGGCGCCTGCAAGCAACGGTCAAAGCATTCAGATTGAGGTTGCGCCTGATTCCAATCGAATTCAGTTGCTGGAACCATTCAAGCCGATCACAGCTCAGCAGCTCAAAGGGATGCGCATACTTATCAAAGCGAAGGGCAAGTGTACGACTGACCACATTTCGATGGCGGGGCCATGGCTGGAATACCGCGGTCACCTGGAGAATATTTCAAAAAACACCTTTATCAGCGCCATTAATTATTTCAACGGCGAGATGAATAAGGTGATCAACTATGTGACCGGCGAGTATCATCCTGTACCGGATTCTGCGATTGCTTATCGCGACAAAGGTATCGGCACGGTGGTATTTGGTGAAGAAAACTACGGCGAAGGTTCGTCCCGCGAGCACGCGGCGATGCAGCCACGTTTTATTGGTGTGAAAGCCGTGATTGTGAAGTCGTTCGCGCGTATTCACGAGACCAACCTGAAGAAACAAGGTTTGCTGGGCTTGACCTTCGTCAATCCGGATGATTACGAAAAAATCCGTCAGGATGATACGATCGACATTGAGGGCTTCGATACCATGGCGCCGGGCAAAAACTTAACCGTTGTACTCCACCACGCCGATGGCACCGAAGACCGGTTTGAAGTAGCACACACTTACAATGAAGCCCAAATTGCTTGGGTACGTGCCGGTTCGGCCTTGAACAAGATTCGGGAGAATTTGGCGAAAGCGTAAAACAAAGGACGAGGTACGAAGTACGAATCATATAATAAAAAAATAAAGCCTCCGGAAGTGATTTCGGGGGCTTTTGTCGTTTTTAAAATGCAGCATGCAAAAGTGGATGTTAGGGGAATGAATTTTTGGATGGGAGATATACTACAACTCGGTAATACGAATTTTGCCTCGTGCGATGGTGATAAAGAAATATCCTTCTTTTTCCTCGCAAAATTTGATCGCTTGAAGCAATTGTTGGCGTATCATTTCCATTTCCGGTTTTTGATAACGGAGAAAAACTACTGTAATTTTTACCGTTTTATAAGCAAAAATAAGTTCTCCGAAATCTTTATCTTCTGTAATTAAAATCGAACCTGCTTCCGTCGGCAAGTGCAGCAATTTCTGTATCCGCGATTCCGCTTGATGTTTCCCTCATCGAAAATACTTCGTATCCTTCATTTCTCAAATCTTCAATAAGAAGCGCATGGAGGTTCTCGTCGGCTAAAATTTTCATGCTGCTTCCAGGATGATTTCATTGGCAATCTTATCCGCTGCATATGCAAAGGCAGCCTGCACTTGTTCCAGCGTCAGGTGTGGATACATTTGCAAAATATCATCCACAGTGAAGCCGTCCGCTAGTTTTCGCATGAGCAATTCCACCGTAATGCGCGTACCTTTAATAACCGGCTTACCAAGCATAATGCCAGGATCCCTTTCTATGTTTGGATGTTCCATCGATAGTTTTTTCAAAATTAAGTAATTCAGCATTTAAATTAAAACAAACGATCAGAATTTCCGGTTCCGCCAGATCTCTGCCCATTAATAGTTTTAATTACATTTGCTAAACTTCAAAAAATAACCAGATATGAAACGATTTCTATTACTGTTCCTCCTGTCAGGTTTTTATGTACTACATGCGCAGCCAGCGCCGGAGAAATACAAATTTGTAGCTGAAATTGAAGCAGCATTAAAAACTGAAAAGCACACCGCACGCCCGGCAACGTGGTATTCATTTATCGGTGAATATCAGCGCACGTTGCAACTGGATGAACTGGACTTGGACTACCGCCGCGATGTTATAGGCGAGCCGGAGCAATTGTCTGAGTTGGAATTGGCTTATTTTAATACTTTTAAACCTTATGATGCCATTTCTTACATCGCTAATATTGCAAAAAATCATCAGATTATCATCTTAAACGAAGCGCATCCCAAACCATTACATCGGGTCTTTGCCGAGCAATTGCTGGACAGTCTTTACACTGCCGGTTTTCGGTATCTGGGGTTGGAGGCGCTGAACATGAATCCTTTTGATTCTACCAAAATAATAGAATTTGATACCTTACTAAATAAGCGAGGCTATCCTTATGCTTCCCCATTTACCGGAACCTATACGAAGGAGCCGCAGTTTGGAAATTTTATACGAGCCGCTATTCGCAAGGGTTTTTACGTGTTTGGCTATGATGTCACTGCTTTTCAGCGACGACAAATGCCGCGGGATTCGGCAGGAGCACTAAATGTGCAGCGTATTTTACTAAATGATCCGGATGCCAAAATTTTTCTTTTTTGTGGTTATTCCCATTTATTGGAGCAGCCGCAGCCCTGCCCACTGGATAATCCTGACTGCGAGCCATGGAAATATTTAGCTCATTATTTTAAAAAAATTACCGGCATTGATGCCCTCACCATCAACCAGGAAGTGCTCACCGAGCGCCTGGCTGCACCTGAAAATCCTTATTACAAAATCATAACTGCCGACCAGCCGAGCGTTTTTGTAAATGAAAAAGGGAAAATATTTAATGGAGGAGAGAATTTTGATTTATATGATATGTTGGTCTATCATCCCCGCACTAATTACATCAAAGGTCGTCCCGACTGGTTGTTACGTAATGGAAAATTTAAACATTATACACTAAATAAATCCGATATCATAATTAATTGCCCCTGCCAGGTTCGCGCATACTATGAAAATGAACCGGAAACTGCGACACCTGCCGATATTATTGAATTAAATTCTAAAGAAGATGAAAAAGCGCTGGTGCTGCCACCCGGTGCATATCATATCGTGATTGAAAATCAATCGGGTGATACTCAACGCTTGAAAATTGAAGCGAAATAGTTATATTAACCTCCGATTCATACAATCTTTCATCAACGCAAAAACGAAAACCTATGTGGAAAGAATTTAAGGAATTTATCATGCGCGGTAACTTACTCGATCTGGCGGTTGCGGTGATCATCGCCGGTGCTTTCGGCACGGTGGTTTCCTCCTTTACCAATGACGTAGTGATGCCGCCGATTGGCTTGGCGCTGGGCGGCGTGGACTTTACCGATCTGGCTTACACCCTGAAACCCGTAGAAACAGGAGCCGATGGCGCCGTCACCACCGAAGCGGTGGAGCTGCGTTACGGCAAGTTTATTCAAACGATTATAGACTTTCTGATTATTGCTTTTGTAATATTTATGGTGGTAAAAGGCTACAACCGCATGCAGGAAGCCCGCAAGAAAAAGGAAGAAGAAGCCGCACCTGCGCCGCCTCCCGGCCCAACGCAAGAGCAACTACTGGCAGAAATCCGGGATTTATTGAAGAAATAATAA
>CAZGAU010000281.1:0-4489 GCA_964523725.1 uncultured Saprospiraceae bacterium | reverse complement strand
ATATTATTTTAGTTTACAATAATTTCAAGGGTAAATTTGTTATATTGACACCCAAAGAACTAAAAAGTCCAAAAATGGCAGACAAATCACGTGCCGGACGAAAAGCTAAACAAACACCTACTAGCTCTGTAACCACTCCGCAGGGCAATAATTATTTTTTTGCTATTGCGATCAATGACTATATTCATTGCCCCCGACTTCACAATGCCGTCAAGGATGCAGCGGATCTTGCCATGCTCTTGGTTGAGCAATTTGGATTTGACAAGCGATTTTTTAAAACCCTTCACAACGAGGACGCTACGGAAAGTAACTTATATAAAGAACTACGTAATTATGCTCAAAAATTAAAAGGCGAAGATAATCTTATTATCTTTTTCTCGGGTCACGGTGAATATGATGAAGTATTGGATGAGGGTTATTGGATACCTGTAGATGCTGAATTGGGAAATATTGGGACTTATATTGCCAACAGCAGCTTGAGGACTTATTTAAATGCGATTAAATGTAAACATCTTTTTTTAATTATTGATTCATGTTTTTCGGGAAGTTTCTTTGCACAGGTAAGGCGAGTGGGATTGCCTGAAATGCTGGAACGTGATCCTTCGCGTTGGTGTTTGACTTCCGGGCGTCAGGAAATTGTTTCTGATGGCAAACCGGGAGAAAACAGCCCATTCATGAGTAGTTTGCTCTATCATCTGACTGCTTCGACAGAACCGCTCAGCGTTGGCGAGCTTTGCACAAAAGTTATTCACGAAGTAGGAACCAAAGCGTATCAATTACCCCGGGGTGAACCGATTAATCTGGCAGCCCATCGGGGAGGGCAGTTTATTTTTCGACCTTTACATTTTACAGGTACATCACTAAATATTAAAGAAAGACAAGTAAATATACCTCTTAAAACGAATAATAAAACGATAACTTCTGTTACCCCATCTTTATACAAAATCAATCGCCGCTGGCTGTATGGAATTGGTGTAATTATTGCAATCGCATTGACCTTTTGGGTCATCAAATCAAGTAAAAATGCTTCAGAATCGGTTTCCAGCGCAGGTTTATATCTGAGTAACTCCCTGGTACAAGGAACTGCCCGTTATGGCTATCGAAACACTGAAAAAAACTGGATTATCCCGCCTAAGTACGAAAATGCAAAACCGTTCTCAGAAGGGTTAGCCGCTGTTCAACGCGGTGATTATTGGGGTTACATTGATTCTGCCAACAATGTGGTTATTGATTTTCAATATCAATTGGCAGAGAACTTTCGCGTAGGCTTGGCACCGGTAAAACGCAAGGGCTATTGGGGCTTTATAAATAAAGCCGGAGAAGAAGTAATTGAAATTCAATTTAATAACTATTTAAAAATATTCTACAACGATCGAGACAGCGCTGTTTTACTGAAAGATCAGGACACTATTGTGATTTCATACCCTTTAAAAAACTAAAACCTAATGTCATGCGTAATCAAATTATTTTTTTGATCCCCCTATTGCTGATGTCAATTACCACCAATTCATTTAGTCAGGAAGGCCGAATAAAAAGAAAGGAAACCCAGACCAGAATCCAAACCCAAAGAAATGACCTAGAAATCGCTAAAAAAGCAGAAAACAATCGCTTCAAAGACAGCTATGTAGGGCTTTTCGACGGACGTAAAGCAACGATGAAGTTTGAGTATGTCCCTTCCAAAAGACCGAACGATAAAGAACTTAAAGTAACACTTGCTTACCAGCAATCGAGATCGAGAATAATATACACTGCTAAAATCTTTGTCAAAAACGGTACTCACATACTGGAAGATGTAACTTTAAACTCCGTGATACAGAGGTCTCGCCCAATTATTATTAAAAAGATTTTTTTACATACAAAAAATAATGATTATGTGACCGTTATCACTTCGGGAGATAAAGGTGGTGTGTTTTCACAGGATGAAAATAATTATAACACTTTAGAGTATCATAACACCCCTTTTGAAAATGAAGATAATTTTATAGGCGATTATTTTGGGGTTTTTGATGGAGAAAATGTATCATTTAAGATTACCAAACTCGATGGAATCTTCCAATTCAATCTTACTTACAGCGATCGGCAAATCGTTTTTGGAAAATTTATTTCAGAAAAAGAAATTGCAAAAGGCTCGAACATCCTTAGCGATTTAGAGCTTCCCAGACCTGATCGAAGGGATACCCTTATTCTTAAATTTTTCATCCTAAACAAAGATAAAACAGGATATATTTATGGCTATTTTATTAAAAATGGAAAAGAATACGGATTTCATTTATTAAAAGGGCTTCATTATAATTACAATCTTCTGACCGCTTCTCCCTGGCCCCTTCCTCAGGCGACTTCACTAGTAGAATTAACCTCTAAATACCAGAATGCCAAAACTTTAGGTGAAATAAACCAAAGAGTAAAAGGCGTTATTTCCAGATCAGGTTATGCAGACAAACCTATAAATTATTTTGCTACACCTGGTGGATTTGCACTCGTAACCCACATCGAACAGGTACAATGCGATGGCAATCCTGCCCCCGAAGAAAACCGTTGGACAGTACCGCAGCTCAGCCCATCCGTGGGCTTTATTGATGATGTTTTGGCGTTTTTCAAATTTGCTGATCCAGCTTATTATCGGATGTTCATTTTTGTTGTTACCGATGATTGTACGAATAAAATAGGTCTGACCGAAGATACCGATTGGATAGATACAGGAAGTAACAAATTACCGGAATCTATTGCCCAGCGTTCTTTCACATCTAATCATTGTTGTCGGTTGTATATGTATCAATTTAAAAAGTCATGGGGTAGCGCGACTGCTAAGCAAATATCTTCTTCCAGCGGTGAAAGTTGCACGACCGAAGCATTGACACATATTAAAAAAACAAACCTTGAATTCAATTGATTTTTCAATGTGTTTTCAGACTTAAACCAGGAAGGTATTGCATTCTGTCAATTTTCACTAAATTGCGCTGCAACGAAAAAAAAATCAATGTATGAAACCCATTCATTTTCTGACAATCTGCTTATTGTCCCTGGCTTTTGCCTGCGGTAAAAAAGAAGATACCATCCAACAAGTGCAAGAAACAAAACAACACCTGCCGCCGGACGAGCGCTTCGGGCAATTGTTCGTGGACATACAAATGGCGCGGGTTTTCCCGGATAGCAAGACTTTTGTGGATTGTATTCCCAAATATCCGACCGATGAAATTTTGCAAAAATATGAGGAACAAAAAGGCGAACCTAGCTTCGACCTGAAAGCCTTTGTCCTGGAAAATTTTGAAGAACCCAGGCAATACGCCTCTGGTTATCAGAGTGATACAAGTAAATCGGCCGCAGAGCATATTAACGAATTGTGGCCCGTGCTGACCCGCCAGCCCGATGAATCCAACACTGGTTCGCTGATTCCCCTGCCCAATCCTTATGTAGTGCCGGGCGGTCGCTTCGGCGAGGTGTATTATTGGGATAGTTATTTCACGATGCTGGGCTTACAGGAAGCCGGCAAAGTGGATATGATTGAAAATATGGTGGATAATTTTGCATATCTGATTGATACAATTGGATTTATACCCAACGGAAATCGCACATATTATTTAGGGCGCTCGCAGCCGCCGTTTTTTGCCATGATGGTGCGCATTTTAGCTCAGGAAAAAGGTGTTAATATTTACAAAAAATATTTACCTGCTTTACAAAAAGAATATAATTTCTGGATGGATGGTCTGGATCAAGTGAATGTGGAGAATAACACCCATCGCCGGGTCGTCCGCCTGAAAGATGGCAGCGTGCTCAACCGCTACTGGGACGATTACGCCAAACCCCGCCCCGAGAGCTACCGCGAAGACGTGGAAACCGCCGCCAAGACCAATCGCCCGAAAGAGGACGTCTATCGCCACTTGCGTGCGGGCGCGGAATCCGGTTGGGACTACAGCAGCCGCTGGTTTGCCGATGGTAAAACCCTGGAAACCATTCACACCACCGACATCATTCCCGTGGATTTAAATGCGCTTTTATATAATCTGGAAAAAACGCTCGAAAAAGCTTACCAGCTCAATAATGACAAGGAAAACGCCGACCTGTTTGCGCAGCGCGCCAGTCAACGCCGCGACGCGGTGCTCATTTATTGCTGGAATCCGCAAACGGGTTATTTTGAAGATTACGATTTTGTAGTGGATGCCAAAACCAATATCCTGTCGCTGGCGGGCATGTATCCGCTGTTTTTTGATATGGCAGAACCCACACAGGCAATGGCTGCGACCAAAGTTTTTGAGCAAAAATTCCTCCGCTCGGGCGGTGCTGTTTCAACCCTCGATAATACTAGTCAGCAGTGGGATGCTCCGAATGGCTGGGCGCCTTTGCAATGGATTAGCATTCAAGGGCTTAGAAATTACAATCAGAACGATCTTGCCGACATGGTCAAGCGGCGCTGGGTGGATCTGAACGTGCGGGTGTATAAAAATACCGGCAAAATGGTCGAAAAATATAATGTGCTAGACATGGGACTGGA
>CAZGAU010000280.1:0-4503 GCA_964523725.1 uncultured Saprospiraceae bacterium | reverse complement strand
GCTGCTGGCTCAGGTCGATTTCGAGTTGTATATTTCCAAACAAGCCGGTTTGCACGATTCTTGAAACAATGGCACCCAAAGCATTGGTCACAATCACCGAAGCATCGGCGGTAGTATTCAAATCAAATTCCAGCCAAAGCCTGCCGGAAGTCGGGTTCGGATAAATTCTCAGATCGTTGACCAATTCATTAAAGCGATCTTCCGCAGAAGTTGTTGCGCAGCCCGCAAAAGCTGGATCATAATTGATCAAACGGGAATAAGTGCTGGAGCAACCCGTGTCGAGATTGGTAATATTCAGACGATACTCTCCGGTAGCATTGGCACAGAGCGAAGGACTAGTGGCATCAGGGATTGGATTATTACTGAAGAACCATTGTGCTTCGTAATTTACAGGTAGTTTCTCTGGCTCAAACAGCGTCAGCGAATTCTTATTATTAACAAAGGCTGGCACGGTCGGCAATGGTGTAAAGTTTAACCAGATCGGATATGAAATCACCTGACAGCCATCGGGCGAAGTGTATTGCACCCAATACACGCCGTCCTCGCCAGTGGTGAGCGCGGGCTCCACTCCGCCAATGATAACAGGCACCGTATCCTGGAACCATTGAATATCCGTTTCGTAGCTGCTGGTTAGTTTAATAATATCACCATCGCAAAGGGATTCGCCGTTGTATCCTTCGATCAAGGGCTTTGCCGGCTGCGGATAAACAATGACGGTGTCTACTGATTCAATCGTATCTATGGGGTGCAGGATCGTAAGGGTAACGCTCATGTCCACAGTAGAAAGCTGTCCGGTAGATAATCTATTAAAAGTGATGATGCCGCACTCTTCATCTCCGCCAAAAATTCCATCGTCGTCATCGGTAACCCGTAGCCAGTAGTTTCCGGTTTTTACAGGAATATTCAGGTTGTAATTTATAGGCGTTACGGCATTATTCGTTACCTCCGATTTAAAAAGCAAGGAACTGTCTGGCGCATATACCTCCAATTGAAGGTCGGGCCTGCCGCCAAATATATCACCGCAGCCGACCTTGTCGATTCTAACGTTGGTCAGCGTATAGCCGAAGGTATCTACGATAGCCCGGTATTTTACTTCGTATTT
The DNA here is from genome assembly GCA_964523725.1 of uncultured Saprospiraceae bacterium. GTDB lineage: Bacteria > Bacteroidota > Bacteroidia > Chitinophagales > Saprospiraceae > JADJNW01. The sequence goes on along the minus strand of CAZGAU010000280.1, from coordinate 3,401 downwards.
GCCTGATTGTGAATAAGTTTGACTTCCCGGATTTTCATCCAATGTGCTTCGCCCATTGCCAAAATCCCAACGATAAGAGAAACCATCTCTACCCTGAGAAGGAACGTTATTAAAAAAATCAACCGTCACCTCGCCGCAGCCGGAAGCATTTTCCATCGTAAATCCTTCGGTGATGCGCACCGCCGGTTCGATCAGGATCGGAATGGAAAAAGAAGTGGTTTGCGTGACAAACAACACCTTCGCTGCAACGGCAACTTCCACCTCATACAAGCCCGGTTGTAAGGGCAAGCCGCAGAATTTCACACAGCCATCGGTTTGCTCGGAAGTTTGAAAAACCATTTGATTAGCTTCCCAGGTCAAACCCGGTGGCAGATTAGTGACAGAAATAATTGTAATCTCAGAAATATTCAAGCCCGGTACAACCGTGGGGTCGCTGGCATTTACAGGCGTGGTCGTTTTTGGCATGCGGAAGCTTAGGTCAGAATTATAAATTTCACCGACGCGCCCGGGTGCTGCATCCGACAGGTAAATGGTATCTTCAGGCAGGGTGTCCGGTACCACGACCAGGCAACCAGGGCAGCCCATTTGCCCGAAAGCATTGATTGCTAATAGAATAAAAGCATTTGATAAAAGAAATGGTATCGATTTTCTCATGCCATGCACTGTTTTGTTAGAATTAAAATAGGACGAATGTTTATCGCATTGGAAATCAAATGAGCGATAAAAGCATATTTTATTCACAGGGCAAGAGAAAAGGAGTAATCAGTTAGACGGGATTGGTTTACATAAACCAGTCCCGTCTGAACTTTACTGGCGTCTGTTAATGACCATCTTATCAGAAAGCTGGCGTTCGCCGTCGCTGAGATTAAAAATATAAATACCGGCCGCCAGTTGGCTTCCGTCAAAATCAATTGTATTTTCCCCTTCGATCAGTTGTACGCGCTCACGGTGAACCTTTCTTCCGAGTAAATCACTTACGGTAAAGTCAAAACTGCCGGTGATTGGCGTGTTGATAACCACCTGCGCAAAACCGCTAAATGGATTCGGACGCACCTTCGCACTCACGCCTAACTCGGTCAGATCGCGTACATTGCTTGGGGTACATTGTCCTTCCGGTTTTACGTGTAAGTAGTAATTTCCTGGCGCCAGACTTGGATTAGGGAAATTCAGCGGTAAATCAATTAATGCCGTTTTAATCAAAAAAGAAATGGATAAATCATAAACACCGGCTGTATCGGTTGGCGTGCCAAACAAAAGAATACATCCTGTAGAGTCTTTAGGAAATACACAGTTTGGTGGGTTACAAACATAACCCATACCTGTGGGAAGGTTAGAAACCGCTCCCTGAGTAGCCATTTGCACGCTATTAATCGGAACAGGACCAAAAGGTGATTCAAAAATAGCAGGGACTTTCACCGTAAAAACAAAATCAAATGGTTCGTTGACACAGGCGGTGTCATTGATTCCCCCCATAGGATTAGTTGTTGGAACAAATGCTGTGGGTGAAACTATTACCGTATCCGGCAGGTTTTCGGCCGGCATACACGTTTGTGCCATACTAGTGCCCGAGGCTACTGCTGCAATAAAAAGTGACAGTAAAATTTTCTTCATAGTAAAAGCGAATTTAGTTTGTAGTGGATCTTCAGATATTTTGGCAAGATAGGACATTTGCCTCTTGTGACGAAGAAAAATTTTGCGTTTTGTCCAATACACTGCATCGGACGCATTAAAAATTTAAAATTTACCTTACATTCGTTTAACTTTGGCACAAAGTGAATTGCCCTTAGAACAGCCTATATCACCATTTACGAACCAATTTTTAATTTCATGCAAAGAAAGAACCTTTTCTTGCTGATGGCTATGTTCCTGTGCATCAGTTTTTTACAAGCTCAACGGGCTACACTTTCAGGAAAAATTACCGACCGGGAAACCGGTGAACCACTCATCGCTGCAACCGTTCTGGTAGGCGCAAAAGGCGTTGTTTCAGATATTGACGGAGCTTATTCGCTACAACTTGCCCCGGGCACCTACAAGGTTGAAATCAGTTATGTCGGGTATCAAACATTCTTGCAAACGGTTGACTTGCAAAGTAATGAAACAAAAACCCTGGATGCAGCCCTTACCACTGAAACGAATATACTCCAAACCGCAACCGTCACCAGCGGTAAATACGAAAAACCGCTCAGCGAAGTGACCGTTTCGCTAGAAGTGCTGAAGCCCAACCTGATCGAAAATACCAGTAAACTTACGATTGACAAGGCCTTGGACAAGGTTCCGGGTGTGAGTGTCATCGACGGACAGGCGAATATCCGGGGAGGCTCGGGCTATTCCTACGGTGCGGGTAGCCGCGTGCTACTCATGGTGGACGACATCCCCATTCTTCAGGCGGATGCGGGTTTTCCCAATTGGGACGATGTGCCGGTGGAAAATATCGAGCAAGTGGAAATTGTAAAAGGAGCGGCTTCTTCGTTGTACGGATCTTCCGCATTGAACGGGATTATTAATATTCGCACCGCTATTCCCAAATCTGAACCGGAAACCAAGGTCGCCGCTTTTTATACGTACTTTATGGATCCGAGGCGGGAGCAGCTGAAATGGTGGGACAGCGCGCCTTACACGCTCGGCGGCAGTATTTCGCACCGTCAAAAATTCAAGAAACTCGACTTGGTGGCAGGGGCTTACTATCTCAAAGAGGAAAGCTTTAATAGAGATACTTACAAAGAATTCGGGCGCTTCAACTTTACCACGAATTATCGCATTACCGATCGATTCGCTGTGGGCGTTAATGCCAATTTTAATAAGGGGAAAACCGGATCGTTTTTCTATTGGCAGACCGATACTTCGGCTTATGTGGGTACACCCTCTACTTTGTCCAATCGGGAGCGTTTTCGTTATAATATTGATCCGCACATTACCTACTTTGATAAATCCGGCAACCGGCATAAAGTGCTGGGACGCTTTTATAATGTGGATAATGACAACGACAGCAATCAATCCAATCATTCTGAAATTCTGTATGGAGAATACCAGTTTCAGCGTCGCTTCGTAGAATGGGATCTGGTATTGACGGCTGGAATCGTCGGGCAGTATTCTGAAGTAATCGCCGAATTGTACGGGGACACCACGTTTTCTGCCAGAAACCTGGCCACGTATATTCAATTGGAAAAAAGATTGCTCGATCGATTCAATATTTCCGCGGGTTTTCGTTATGAGAACAACCGCCTGAGCAATCCGGGTTTTACCTCGCTCGGCGTGAAAGTTGAACCTTCCGAAGAAAAAGAATCACAGCCGGTATTCCGGCTTGGGGTCAATTATCGGGCTGCAGATTTTACCTATATCCGGGCTTCCTGGGGGCAGGGCTACCGCTATCCGACGATTGCGGAGAAGTTTATCGTGACCGA
>CAZGAU010000279.1:3122-4521 GCA_964523725.1 uncultured Saprospiraceae bacterium | reverse complement strand
GTAAATAAATTTGTTTCATGAGACTTTTGTTTTTGAGATTATAAATGAATGAAAATAATTCCGGGTAAAGGGAGGCAGGAATATCAGGCACAAAAGAACCACTTTATAAAACACCATGCAATAACATTAACATTCCGAAGTCACTTTTGTCAGATACGCGGCAAAGCATATAAATTTTCTTTAATCTTAACTTTTGGTTCATCTTCGCGACTGTGCCGGGAAATTTTATCGTTGTTTTTTGCAACCACATCCCGACTTCAATCGTCAAAGGTCGAAAATAATGGGTGCTTCCATTTTTGTATCTTTACTTTGCGCTGAATTTTTAAGGAAGCACACAGCATGGACGAAGACGTACAATTGATCGAAGCGGTTCTGAAAGGCAACCAGCCGGCATTCCAGCGGTTGGTGGAGCGGTATCAGCATTTTGTCTTTACCATTGCTTTTCGCATTTTGAAATCCCGGGAAGAAGCGGAAGAAACGGCGCAGGATGTATTTGTAAAAGTGTACAAAACGTTGAATAGCTTTGAAAAAAAGTCGAAATTCAGCACCTGGCTGTACACCATCACGTACCGCACGGCGATTGACACGGCGAGAAAAAAGCAAATTTTGACCGATTCTATTGACGATGAAGCTTCTTTTTTGCAAATTGAAGACCAGGAAAAAACGCCTTTGCAGGAAGTGCAGCACGGCGATTTGCAACATCAGCTTCAGGAAGCGATTGAAAAACTAAAACCGGAAGATGCGACGTTAATTACATTATATTATCTGAATGAAAAATCGGTGAAAGAGATCGCCGATATTACAGGCTTGACCGAAACAAATATTAAAACCAAACTCCACCGCACGCGGGAAGCTTTGCGTGAATATCTGAACGAACAACTGCAGGCGGAGGTCAAAGATATGATATGAAAGAGCAGGACATTCATAAAATCTGGGAACATCTCGATGGCGAGGGCACCGATTCCGAGCGGGCGCAACTACAGCAACGCGCTACGGATGACGCGGCTTTCAAGATGGAATTGCAAAAGCGCCAAATTTTACATCACACCTTGCAGCAGGTGGAAGCCGAGCAGCCGTCTATGCGTTTTGTCATGAATGTCATGGATAAGCTGCCGCAATTATATAAGAAAATTGTGGTAAAACCACTCGTCAGCCCGATTTGGATCAAAGTATTTAAATATGCTTTGGGCGTGCTGGCCCTGGTGTATGGCGGCGTGGTGTTTCAATATATCCAAAGCGCTGAAAGCCCCGGTGCTGCTGCATTGCCGGGCGTGGAAGCCATCAGCAGAGGCCTGGGTGGCTTGTCCAATCAAATCTGGGTGATGGTGGGCATTCTATGCTTCAGTTTCCTGTTTTTGGTAGTGCTCGACCGCCAGTTGAAAAAGCGTTTTGCTAAAAA
>CAZGAU010000279.1:0-3022 GCA_964523725.1 uncultured Saprospiraceae bacterium | reverse complement strand
GTATGCCCCTCAAACGGCGACCAATTACATTTATAATAAATATTATCTTTCCCAACCCGCCATTTAGTTTCTATATCCAAGATTGCAATATCCGCATAATAACCTTCCTCCAGAAACCCCCGCCGATCTATTTGAAAACAAACTGCCGGGGCATGACACATTTTTTCTACAATCCGCTCGAGGGATATCATATCCTTTTGATAAAATTCCAACATTACATTTAGTGAATGTTGCACTAATGGAACACCCGAGGGCGCATTAAAATATTTACTTTGTTTTTCTTCCCAGGTGTGCGGGGCATGATCGGTCGCGATGATATCCAGGCGATTGTCCAATAAAGCTGGCAACAATGCCTCCTGATGAATATGACTTTTTATAGCCGGATTACATTTAATTTGCGCGCCAAGTTGCTCATAATCAGTGCTATCGAAAAATAAATGATGTACGCAGACCTCCGCTGTGATACGCTTTTGCGCTAATGGGATATCATTTCTAAATAAATCCAGCTCATCTTTAGTAGAAATATGTAAAATATGAAGTCGTGTATCATGTTTTTTCGCCAATTCTATGGCCATTTCCGAGGATTGCAGACAAGCGGCGGCACTGCGAATTTCCGGGTGCATCTCGATGGGCACGTCTTCGCCGAATTGTTCGCGGTAAGCCGCTTCGTTGGCGCGGATGGTCGCTTCGTCTTCGCAATGGGTCGCAATGAGAATCGGCACCTGCGAAAAGAGCGTTTCCAGGGTTTTGGCTTCGTCCACCAGCATATTGCCGGTACTGGACCCCATAAAAATCTTGACCCCGCAGACTGTGCTGGGGTCGGTTTTTAAAACTTCCTCGAGATTGTCATTGGAAGTCCCCATAAAAAATGAGTAATTCGCCAGCGAAACCTGCGCGGCGCGGTCGTATTTTTGCTGCAATAACTCTTGGGTCAGCGCGGGCGGCTTGGTATTGGGCATTTCCATGAAAGAGGTCACGCCTCCGGCTACAGCGGCGCGGGGTTCGGTGTAGAGGTCGGCTTTGTGGGTCAAACCGGGATCGCGAAAGTGCACCTGATCGTCGATAATCCCGGGAATGGCGTATTTACCCTCGGCATTTATTTCAATATCAGCTGACCTATTAATCTGATTATCAATCTTTTCAATAAAGCCATTTTTAATAAAAATATCACCGGTTGTAATACTCCTCCGATTGACAATCTGAGCATTTTTGATGAGGATAGTTTTCATATTGTTGATTTTTCGCCAATTAAAATTGGCTGCTACTTGTTACCTTTGCACCTCGGAAAAATAAGGCTTAAAATGCAACACACCAAGGATATTTTACAAACAAAAGTCGGCGTGCTTGGCGGAGGGCAACTCGGAAAGATGCTGGCGCTGGCGGCTGGCAACTGGCACCTGCCGATTTTTTTTCTGGATGAATCCAAAGATTTTCCGGCCGGACCGTACGCAACCGGCTTTACCGAGGGTTCATTTAAAAATTATGATGATGTGTATCGATTTGGAGAAGAGATGGATGTGTTGACAATTGAAATCGAGCATGTCAATACCGACGCATTGTTGGCATTGGAAAAAGAAGGAAAAAAAATCTATCCGCAGCCTTCCAAGCTCAATATCATCAAGGATAAGGGCTTGCAAAAGCAATTTTATCAGGAAAGGAATCTTCCCACTTCCCGTTTCCGGCTTTTCGAGAACGGCAAAGACATTGCAAAATCCATTGAAAATCAGGAACTTAAATTCCCATTTGTACAAAAATCCCGAACCGCAGGTTACGACGGACGCGGCGTAGCGATCATTCGCTCGGAAGCCGATTTAAAAACAAAACTATTGCCGGAAGCCAGCGTGGTCGAGGATTTGGTCGATATTCAAAAGGAGCTTGCCGTCATTGTAGCACGCAACGAGCGTGGCGACGTGGCAGCATTCCCGGCGGTAGAAATGGAATTTAACCCTGAAGCGAATCTGGTCGAATTTCTGCTTTGCCCGGCGCAAATTGATCCAAAAATAGAGCAGGAAGCCGAAAATTTGGCGAAAGCCGTGATCGAAGCGTTTGATCTTTGTGGTCTGCTTGCGGTAGAGTTATTTCTAACCACAGATAACCAACTGTTAATCAACGAGGTAGCCCCGCGCACCCACAACAGTGGCCACCATACTATTGATAGCTGCTACACCTCACAGTTTGAGCAACACTTGCGCAGCATCCTGAACCTGCCACTGGGTAGCACCAAAATGAAGTCCCCATCCGTGATGGTGAATCTGCTGGGTGCGGAGGGCTTTACCGGTTCCGTTTTTTATGAAGGATTGGCCAAATGTCTGGAAATCGAAGGTGTAAAACCGCATATTTACGGCAAATCCACGACTAAACCCTTCCGGAAAATGGGGCACGTGACGGTATTGGGCAAAACGGTAGAAACAGCAAGAGATAAAGCTACGCAGGTGCAACAGCTGCTTCGAGTGATCAGCAAATAAAGTTTTCGATTGGTGCTGAGCAGCGTCTCTTTATGTTATTGCTTGTTTATGTCACCCATTGGCTAAAATTATCCTTCTTCGCTGATTGTCAGCGTTAAAAGATTTAACTAACTTGTTCGTTAAATCAAACTGAATTAGCCATGAAAAACACTCTGATCTTCTGCTTACTCATCGTAAGCTTAGCACTCACAAGCGCTTGTGATACCAGTAGCCGGGCTACGGGTACTACGAATGCTCAAAGTCCGCTTGACCAGCAATTCAATAATTCATTAGCCGATGTACTTAGAAAAAATACCGGATTACAGATAATGGGCACAGGTGACAATGTAAAAATCCTGGTAAGGGGCATCAGCTCGATTAACCTGAATACGCAACCTTTGTATGTGATTGACGGCGTGCCAATTGGAAATGATTACTCTGCCGCGAACAGCTTGGTCAATCCAAATGATATCACCAAAGTGAAGGTTTTGAGAAGTACATCAGAGTTGGTGCAGTGGGGCGAAAATGGAAATAGTGGCGTTATCTTAATTGAAACAAGAAACAAAGCCGGAAATTAA
>CAZGAU010000278.1:0-4583 GCA_964523725.1 uncultured Saprospiraceae bacterium | reverse complement strand
TTTTTCCAAAAAAACTCAGCAAATTACCACTAACTTTGTTACAAACATAACAAGACTATTTATAGTAACCAACAAATTGTTTTTAAAGTTTTCAACATAAAAATAAACCTTGCGAGACCGACGGCTTTTACGACATCCGGGTATTAAGCTGCTGCAGCGTGCCATCCGGCGCGAGCAATATCAGCAATTAATTGCATTTTCACTAATGCTGCTGGTGGGAATCGTATGTTGCTGGCTCGGATTTTATGACCAGGCGCTCATCACCATTGCAGGTTTAATATTTACCATACTGGGAGTCAGTGCTTTGGTACATCTTTATAAAAATTGGAACAACAACCAATTAATGCAGATTTTGCGCTACCAACCCCGGCGGGTCGTCTGGGTTTATTCAGTGGTAGTGGAAAATTCGCCTTTTGGGATTCATTTGTTCAAAAGAGGCACTTTATTTATCAAAATGATCGACGGAACGGAAATTTCGCTCGCCCTTCCAGCACGAAAATTAAAACTTGCGGCACATACGCTCGGGCGTTTGCTACCACACGCCGCCATTGGCTATAGCAAAGAACGCGAAAATCAGTACCAACGCAACCCCAAACTCTTGCTACGCGAAAAAGAAGGCGGGCAATAGCTCTACTCGCTCAGCTTACCTGCGTACTGAATGTCGTATTTCTCCTTAGGTTTCAATGCTTTAGCTGATATTTTTATTCTTAAGCCGATTGGCACAAACTGGCTCAAAAACCGGATCAATTTATTCATTCTGCCCGGAATGATCACCGATTTCCCCCGCAGCATCCCCGAAATGGCTTCTTTGGCGACCTTTTCCGGTTCCAGGATTGACCAACGAATCAGCAAAGGCTGGGCATCATTTCTGGCGCGATTGACACCATTGGTATTGGTTCCGCCGGGGCACAGTACGCTTACCGATATATTACTGTTTTTCAATTCATTACGCAGTGCTCTGGTAAAATGATACGCAAAGGCTTTGCTACCCCCGTACACCGCTTGGTAAGGCGCGGGCTGATATGCATTTAAGCTACTGATATTCAGCACAAAAGCCCTATTATGACGATGTAATTCCGGCAAAAGCAAGCGGGTAAGCAGCACCATTGCCCGGATGTTGAGCTGCAGCAGCACATCAAAAAACTCGGTCGTGGCATAGGTTTCGAAAAGTCCGGCATAGCCCACGCCAACATTATTGATTAAGGCTTTCACCGTATAGCCACTGGAGGCAAGCCAGTCATGCACCTGATACGGCGCCTCTTTTTCGGTCAGATCAATGCCGAACGTATCAATATGGATATTCGGATATTTTTTTTGCAATTCGGCAGCTGTCTTATTTAAGTGCGGATCCGGAAGCGCCACCATTAGGATATTCCAGCCGCGGCGGGCACATTCTTCGCTCAGAGCCTTGCCGATACCCTCACTGCCTCCGGTAATCAGAGCGTACTTCATTTTGCTATTATTATGATTGAGAAACACTTGGATTTTACTATTTGGAGTATAAAAAATTTATCATAATGAGTTGGAGTCTCTAAAAAATTAGCATTTTAGCAGACTTTTATTTAATGCATGGATACCGCTTAATGTTCACCACCGATTATTTACCCGGCAGAATCGCCCAACTAAATGGCGAAAATTGGCTGTACTTCAGCGGCACTTCCTATCTGGGAATGGTGCAAAACAATGATTTTCAAAATTTAATATGTGAAAATATTCAACAATACGGCGCCAATTTCGGCGGTTCCCGCTTGTCCAATCTGAGGTTTAAAATCTATGAGGAAGCCGAGCAATATCTTGCCAACTGGACCGGCGCGGAGGCAGCACTCACCGTTTCTTCGGGGAGTTTGGCGGGACAGCTGGCGGTAAAAGTCCTGCAAAATTGGGGCAAATTTTATTTTGCCCCCGGCGTACATCCGGCGCTCTTCGAAGAAGGCGATTATTCCGAGTCCTCCTTCGAGCAATGGGCCGAGTACATCCTCAACGAGGCCCAGCAGGGCAAACCAATGGTGTTGTTTTCCAATACGCTGGATCCGCTTCGCGCTAAATCATTCGATTTCAATTGGTTATTTCAAATTCCTAAAGAAACGCCGCTTACGCTGGTGCTCGACGATTCACACGGACTCGGTGTGACGGGTATAAATGGTGCTGGAGCATTTTCCACGCTGCAAACACCTGAAAATGTGGAGCTTATTGCCGTTGCTTCGCTGGGCAAAGCACTGGCAATTCCCGGAGGCGTAATTTTAGGCAGTAAAAATCTGATTCAAAATATCTGGCAAAGCCCGTATTTTGGCGGGGCATCACCGGTGATTCCGGCGTACCTGGCGGCTTTTCTGGATGCTGGCTACTTGTATCATGATGCCCGGCAACGCTTATTTAGTAATATTCAGGCATTTCATGATGCGGTCAAAACCCCTGGGTTATTTGAAAATTTTACAGATTATCCGGTTTTTTATACCAAAATAAATAACCTGGCAGAATATTTACAAACTCATAAAATTTTAATTTCCAGCTTCCCCTACCCGACCCCTCAGGACAAGCGAATCACAAGGGTAGTGCTGAATGCAGCGCACACCAACGCGGATATAGATCATTTAGTCAATTTCATTAAAACATTTACAAATGAATCATAAATTTATAACAAGGATATTTATTTCCATTTTATATCTGAGTATAGTTTTTGAAAGCCATGCGCAAAAGAATATTTTGCAGCAAATTCTAAAGCAGCACCCTGCCGATTTTGATACAATTCTCCATCAACCTGAAAAATATCAGGTGCAAATTGTATATACCCAAATCGACCGCGACGCACGGAACCGCCCGTCGTTCAAGACTTTCACACATGGAGTGGACACCAATCTCTACTTCTACCCGGCCAGCACGGTGAAGATGCCGGCGGCGTTCCTGGCTTTGGAAAAACTAAATGATTTAAGCATTCTTGGGCTCGACAAATATGCTACGATGATCACCGGTTCAGCGCGATTCCCACAAAGTCCTGTGGTTGAAGACTCTACATCAATAAATTTAAGCCCATCTGTTGCGCATTATATCAAAAAAATATTCCTGGTCAGCGATAACGATGCGTTCAATCGCTTGTACGAATTTCTGGGACAGGCACATTTCAACGAACAATTATACACTAAAAGCTATCGCAGCACGCGCGTCGTTCACCGGCTGAGCGTGAGCGGCTTCGATGCCGAAGCCAATCGCTACACCAATCCTGTGAGTTTTAACGGCGAGAACAAACTGCTTTACCATCAGGGTGAAGTGTACAGCAAATGGGCTGCGAATTTGAATTTGAAAAATCAGGTACGCGGCAAGGGCCACCAAAACAGCGAAGGAAATATCGTAAGCGAGCCATTTGACTTTCGTGGACGGAATTTTATTTCGATTCTAGATTTACATCATATGCTTAAAGCCGTGATGCTGCCGGAGGGCGTGGCGCCAAACGAGCGATTCCGACTCAGCGAAGCCGATTATCAATTTCTGTGGACCTGCATGTCACAACTGCCAAGAGAAAGCCAATACCCAGGCTATCCTGCGCCCGATTACTGGGACAGCTATGTAAAGTTTTTGCTTTTTGGTGATACCAAAGACCTAATGCCGGATCATATTCGAATTTTTAATAAAGTGGGTGTAGCTTATGGCTTCCTGACCGACGTGGCGTATGTGGTTGATTTTGAGAACAATGTAGAATTTCTGCTCTCGGCGACCATCCATGTAAATGAAAATCAAATTTATAATGATGGAAATTATGAATATGATACCACCGGATTTCCATTTCTGGCAAAGTTGGGCCGCGCTGTATATCAATATGAAAAAGCAAGAATCCGGAAATTTAAACCTGATTTGAGTAAATATAAATTGCAGTATAAAGATTAATAAAATGCATCGTCATGCTGAAAGATAAGGAAATCAAGGAATTACCGCTTTCCGCCGAGCAGGAAAAATCGCTTTACTGGCTGGACAAAACCGCCGATTTGCTGGACAATCGCTTTCGCATTCCTGGCACGAATATCCGCTTTGGTTTTGACTTTCTGCTTGGGCTGGTTCCTTATGCCGGTGATATCATAGGCTTGGCGATCTCTGGCGTGCTGGTGCTGGTGATGGCACGCAACGGCGCCAGCGGTATGGTCGGGCTGAAAATGGTGGGTAATATTTTACTTGATGCGATGGTCGGCGTCTTTCCCATCATCGGTGATTTATTTGACCTGAGTTACAAAGCAAACCGGCGCAACGTGCGGCTCCTCCAGCAGCACTACCGCGAAGGCAAGCATCAGGGCAGCGCCTGGTGGGTAATTATTTTGGTTTTGGCGGCAATAGCTCTGGCATTTTTTATTATGATATTTATGATATGGCAGTTATTTAGTTTAATTTTTAATGCAATATTTTAAGTTCTTCCATCATTCCAATACCTCATCAATACTGCTGCGGCTTGTAAGGTCTGGCCCGGTAATCATTTAAAATCTCGATCTTGAGCTCGCGGATCGCCATCGCCTGGTCGTAGCTATCAGAAGCGATACCGGTTTCCAGGTAGTGGCTCACGGGCTGCCCGCAGTTCGTGCAAGCCCCCTCCAGCGTGATAT
>CAZGAU010000277.1:0-4599 GCA_964523725.1 uncultured Saprospiraceae bacterium | reverse complement strand
TGAATATTGTTGCGATTTTCTTCCATGGAATAGCGGTACTCGCCCTGAACATTGATGTAGGAATTACCTCCAAGGTTAAAATTAATACCCAGACCGGCAGGAACCTGAAGGTTTGCACCAGCGTCGCGTTCGCCAACAATGCCAATGCCTCCAAACAGATAGGGTAGAACAGTACTCCTGGGTTTGGTCAGATTTACTTGAAGAATGCCATCCAGGCTGACGATATTCCGGTTGTTGATATCTCCAACCACATTCGCAACCCCAACCTTGAGTGGTAGAGCAATACCAAGATAATCGTTGAGCCGGTAACCATACAACAACTCAATCCCATTTGTAACATCAAGTGAATCAATGGAATTGGCACGACCGTAGTCTATGAATAAAATTTTGGCTCCAATGGAATGTTTGGAAATATCTTCCTGAGCTTGAGTGGCAACCGATAAAAGGCAGCACAATAACAGGGTAATGGCAGTTATTCTCATGTTGGGTTTCGTTTTTGTTTTTTTAGACGAAAGAATTTACTCCGGGTAACGAGTATATGATATAAAACATTATTCTTACGTGTTTTTATTTTCGTTACATCTGTAGATAGGCTTTAACTTGAAATAGAACACAATTAAATAACGAAAATTTAAAATATACCTTCGTGATTACATTGAAACAAAAAATGATATATTGTTGCGAAATTTCGCTTTTCAATCACCTAAAATTAGTTCTTTTATGCGTAACTATCTACTTTCTGCTCTTACAGCAGTGTTAATGCTGTTTGTTTCCTGCTCAAAAGAGGCTGTAATTTCTGAGATGAACTCTCAACCAGAGCAACTGACAAAAGTCGAGATCGACCAATTTGTGTACGATCAGCTTGAAAAAACCGGTCAGTTTTACTGGCGAAGCACGAGTGATCACATGCTTTGGAGTGCCAGCGTACTCAGCGACTCTGTCCTTGCAATCGGGTTTAAACCTGCTCACGAAGGCGATATCAACAACCGGATCCACTTGGTGGATATCAATGATAAAGCCTGGGCACAAACCAAACAACGCCTGATTGACTTTATTGTAACCGAAACTAACAAGGCGTTTCCGGGGAAAAATTTTTCTGCCCGGGATCTGATGCCACTCGGAGATGAAGAGGTTTTGCCTTTTATCAATATCAAGGTTTTTGATGAAAATATTATTTCCCAGCTGCGCAAAATGCCGGAAGTGCGTTACGCCGATGCGATCGGGTACATCACCGAAGATATGGAAGTACGCCAACGCAGTGATTCGGGTTGCGACGCAGCGCCAGACGCCATCAGTTCGGCGGATTATACGACGATTGCTCCCAATGCCAAAGTTCCCTGGAATTTTAATAATATGAACATTCCCGGCGCCTGGAGCCGTAGTACGGGACGAGGTATTACTATTGCAATTATTGATACCGGTACTTCCAAAGATCAACCCAAACTGGGTAGCCAGTTTAATTCAGGCTATTCGACCGGACGTACACTCACGCGCAAAGGCACATATGTAAGCTCCTGGTGGCCCTGGGCTTCGCCGGATGGTCCGGATGACCAGTGTGGTCATGGTACACAAATGGCTGGACTGGCTACAGCGCCGCGCGGCACAGACGGTACGACGGTCGGAGTTGCCTATGGCGCCAATTTGTATGCAGTCAGAGCCGTTGGAGATGTGGTCATTCTGGGTTCCAGCGAAACCAATGGTGTTTCCAATGCATTGCGTATGGTAGCGGATCGCAGCGATGTAAAAGTGATCAGCATGTCGATCGGTTCAATTTTCTCCAGCGGTTCGATTGAGGATGCGGTCAGATATGCTTATAATAAAGGGAAGCTGATCATAGCTGCAGCAGGAACTTCGACTTCATTCACGACTTTCGTCGGTGTGGTTTTCCCGGCCTGGATGAGCGAAACAACTGCGGTTACAGGAGTTAAAGAAGGTACACCGCTGGTAAAATGCGATGTTTGCCATGTGGGTAGCAAGGTGGAGTTTGTGGCGCCAATGCAACGACGTAATAGCGATATGACCTCCTTAACGCTGGCATTTTATAGTAATACACCCACCACTATTGGCGGTTCGTCCGCTGCTACTGCCACAACAGCAGGAATTGCAGCTTTAATTTGGGGTACCAATCCATCACAAACCAGGGCGCAGGTATTGGATAAAATGAGAAGGGCAGCTTCGTTGTATCCTTCAAAAAGTGGAGATTTTGGATACGGTTTTATCGATGCGAATAAAGCAGTGAATAGTAACTAAATCCATGTTTTGGTATATTGGATGTTAGGCTTGGAGGTATAAGCCAAATCTAACATCCAATATTCAGCGTATCAACTAAACAAATTATCATAACTTCCACTGCCACCTTTACTTTGGGTGCGTTTTTCCGGCTCAGCGGTACGGCTGTTCAGATCTAGCGAATCGGAGGATTTTTTGCTGCCACTGTCCAGAAGCATCAGGGTACTTTCTTTTTCCCATTTTTCCAGCATACTCAATCCTTCTTCCTGATATATACCTTCTTGCAAATCAACTGTTTGCATAAAATTGGAGGACATTTCCATAAAACGCTCCATCTCACCGACCTTATTGGCTACATCTTCCGCAATGGATTCCATCGCCATATCAAACATCGCGCGCTGATCGGGATCGCCGCTGATAACGCTCATTGCCGATTGCATCGCCGAGTGGGAAGCGCGGATGGCCTTGCGTTCTTGCTCTTTCAATGCCACTTGATCTTTGGTATCTTCCAGCAGAATTTCGGAATTTTGCTCCATTTTAGTGAGAATCCGGTACAGGATTTCCATTTTGTTCAGTAACTGCTGGTACTTCTGATTACTTTCCTGCAAACGTGCGGCTTTACGCGAAGAGAGCATCACCTGATTATCCATGCCTTTTTCACGGGCAGCGCTTGCCAGTTTCATATTTTGCTCAATTTCAGCGTTGTTTTTCTCCATCAGGCTTTGCAGTTGCCGCATCTGCCCGCGAATAGCCCCGATTTGCTTGCGCATTTTCACCAGATTCTTTTGTAAATCTTCCACATAGCTCTTTAAAATGCCAATGGGGTCTAATTGAACAAACCAGCTAGTAACATTGCGCATCACACTTTTATACATATACCAAATCAGATTCCGCATCTTGGGGTCGAGCACCATGTATAAGATCGCACCAATCGCCACTAATAACAAACTCAGGTACAATATATTAGAAGCAAGCCCGATCAGCCAGGGTAGATTGATGTACAACAAATAACCACCTCCCAGCACCAAAGCGGTCAGGAAGATCGCTCCAGTCACACCTTCGGGACGCTTCCAGAATGATTTTTTCTTAAATTCGGGATTTTGAAATTCTGCCATTTGAAATTTAGTTATCGGTTATCTGTTAATTGTTATTGTTATTGAGTAGCATGAGATGCCCAATAACAATTAACAGATAATAATTATTATAAATACTGATTAATGTTTTCTATATCTTTATCGATTTCGTTCATAATGCTTTTGAGGGCAAATTCGAAATTATCGCGAGTTCCTTCAATTTTTTCAATAGAGCCACGGATATCTTCATCGGCATTGGCAATAATCGCTTCTGATTCCTCGATTTTCTTTTGCATTTCTGCGATTTTTGCCTTGTAATCTTCCACCTGTTTCTTGAGTTTGATAACTTCCTCCTGCTTCGATTTGACGCGTTCGTTCATGTTTTTTTGCAAAGCCGCATCAAACTTTTGCTTTTCGCTGTTGAGTATATTTTTATAATGCTCCGCGGTTTTAACCAGCTTTTCCTTAGTCAATCCAACCGTAGCCGCAGTAGCATAAGCTGATTTAAAAGCGGTCACTTCGTCCATATTCATGGCCATAAGCGCGCCAAGCGACTGCTTGTACTCAATATAATCAAAACCGGGGAGATTATTTTTTTCCAGGGCTTTGGTGAGGAAGTCCACGCTTTTGTCATCCAAACCGTGTGCATCGCCAAATAATTTTTTCAGGTCTTTCTGCATGATGATAGTCTGTTTCTTTATTGCTTCTGCAAATTAAGACAAAATGTTAAAAAAAGAGATGTAAAATTTAGACAATCCTGTAAGGAAATTCGATAGAATCCCTTTGTTTGGTATTTCTTGTTTCTTGGTTGATGTTAAAATTGCCCAATTAAACCAGAAACTTCAAGCCCCAAACTTTACACAATTTCAATTTCACTGAACCCATTCCCACGTTTTTTCACCTGAATTTGTGTAGCAATGCGCTCTTTCAATTCTTTCACATGTGAAATGACGCCAATGGTCTTGCCGCTTGCCTGTAAATTTTCGAGCGTAGCGATCGCCAAATCTAGGCTGTTTTCATCCAAAGTACCAAAGCCCTCATCAATAAATAGCGACTGAATGTGTGCATTATTGCCCGCCAGGTCAGATAATCCCAATGCCAGCGCCAGACTCACCAAAAAACTCTCCCCACCGGAAAGGGTATTCATCGAGCGGCGATTGTTCGCCTGATAGGTGTCCACGATCTCCAATTCCAAGTCCTCGTCTCCGCGCTTGTGAATGATGTAACGTCCATTCAGGTTTTCCAGGTAACGATTAGCCAATTGCGTGAGCTTCTTCAAAGTTAAGCCCTGCGCAAA
>CAZGAU010000276.1:2469-4604 GCA_964523725.1 uncultured Saprospiraceae bacterium | reverse complement strand
AATCAAGATGTACATGGCATTTCAACCCACGGGGTTTATCCTCCCGACGGTTACCCAATCGGGACGTGCGCTCTTACCGCACGATTTCACCCTTACCCCGACCAAGGTCGGGGCGGTATTGTTTCTGTGACACTTTCCGTATCCCGGCCTTAGCCGGGACCCCACCCGTTAGGTGGCGTGGTGCTCTACGTTGTCCGGACTTTCCTCATCCCCGGTTTTAGGTCGGGGCCGCGATAGAGTAGCCCGCAGCAGATAGCAAATGTAATGTATTTACATTAACTTTGTCGCGAAATTCTTAGTTCCAAAACGCCCCCCTCATTCGGTTAGCCTTGAAAAAAAACAGCTTATACAGTTTTTTAATAATCGCTTTGGTTCTGATAATCAATTTATTGAACCTGGAGAACTCCATAATCGTCACATTCGGCACCGCGCTCCTTATGCTGGGATTTTCGGTACTTTTCCACCGCGTCGCGGCTATTGACACCATCGAAAACTGGCCCCCCCAAAAACGTTGGGCGATCACCGGCTTGAGTTATTTTGCCATCATTACCGGATTAATGCTTCTCACGCAATACATTAAACATTTAGCTGAAAATCCTAAGATTCCGCTCACACTCAGCAATTTTTATTCACTAAATGGCATAGCTTTACTTACATTTATCAGTATTACATTTTTACTAGTGGCATTATATCTTTTTTCTCATCAGCTGATGGCAAATATTGCCTTGATTGGCTTGTCAAAATACGCCCGGCTCGGCGCAGTGGCCGTGGCCATGACTTTATCTTCGCCCATCCTGGTCGCACTTGATCTGGAGTTTCATTTAGTTGTAATGCTTTTAGCCATTTTTATTTACATCGCACTATTTGATCTTTTTATTGATAATCAAATCCCCGGCATTACATGGTTTATTACATGGATGGTATTATTTTCGATTTATTTAGCAATTTTATTAAGTCGTTATAATAATGTAACAGCTTTCGAACAGCAAACATCGCTGTTTTCCTGTGCATTTCTGGCGCTTACGCTGACGGTTATAGCATTATATTCTTTCAGTCGCCTTTTTGGTAAAACGCAGTTTCCGATTATTGGCAGACCTTCGCTGCGCAATCGCATCCAGATTTTGGTCGTATTGCTGACGCTGCTTTCCTTTGCCGTGGTCGGCGCCGTGACGATTTCCTTTTTTAAAAATAATATTCTAAACTGGCAAGAAAGCATCTACTCTTTTGTAAATCAATTGATTAAGATTTATGTTTTTCTATTATTAGCAACCGGCGTGCTGGCGATTGTCGTAGCAAATTCGATTACCCGGCCTATCGTACAAGTCGGAAAAAAATTAAAAAATCTAACGCTGGGCAAAAACGAATCCATTCATTGGCGTAGTCCTGATGAAATCGGCGAATTGATTTCCGAATACAATCAAATGATCCAGAAACTGGAGGAAAGCACCGAAAAACTCAAGCAATCGGAACGGGAAAGCGCCTGGCGCGAGATGGCCAAACAAGTAGCGCACGAGATCAAAAATCCGCTTACCCCAATGAAACTAAGCATTCAGTACCTCCAACACGCTACCAAATCCAATCCTGAAGAAGCCCAAGCCATGATGCAACGGGTGGCCCATACCCTAATCGAGCAAATCGACGGGCTGGCGCGCATCGCGACCGAATTTTCCAATTTCGCTAAAATGCCCAAGCCTGAAAATGAGATATTTATACTCAACGAAGTAGTGCAATCTGTTTTTGACTTGTTTTCTAAAAATCCTGAAAATGGGGTAGAACTAAGTGCGCAATTGCCAAAAGAATCTTTTCAGGTTTTTACCGATAAAAATCACATTATCAGGGTTTTAAATAATTTAATTAAAAATGCCATCCAGGCAATTCCTGAAGACAGGCAAGGTAGAATCGAGCTCTCGCTTTATGCGAATGGAGATCGCGCCATCTTGCAGATGCAAGACAACGGCAGCGGCATTCCGCCGGAGATGCAAGCGCGCGTTTTCCAACCCAATTTCACTACCAAAAGCTCCGGCACCGGGCTTGGTCTGGCGATGTCAAAGAATATCATAGAAGCCGCGGGCGGCAGCATTTGGCTGGAAAGTGAAGTAGATCAAGGGACAAGCTTTTTTGTGGCCCTGCCGCTG
>CAZGAU010000276.1:0-2369 GCA_964523725.1 uncultured Saprospiraceae bacterium | reverse complement strand
TTGGCTGGAAAGTGAAGTAGATCAAGGGACAAGCTTTTTTGTGGCCCTGCCGCTGGTGCAGCCGTAGCAAAGCTTCAGAACAATTTGTATATTTGTGTAAACCAAACTAAGCGATGGTGACAACAGCAAGCAAAAGTAAGGACAGCGCGGCGCAACCGAGAAAAATTTCGTGGAAGGAATTTCAAAAACGCTATCTCACCCGCGAAGATAAGTACAAGTACGAGTGGCTCAACGGTGTCGTTGAAAAAACAGAACGAGGAATGAATTTTACACAATTATTCATTTTGAGAAACCTCATGAATGGCTTCCAAAAGCTTAAATCCTCTGGTAAAGTGCATGGCATGTTGGTCTCAGAACCAGATGTTTTTTTTGTTGAAAATCACCGCCGACCCGATATCGCCTATTTTACAGATAAACAAATAGACCGCACTGCCTTCGGCGAAAACCAGGTGCCGCAATTCGTGATCGAAATCATTTCTACCAACGATAAAGCCAATAAAATTCAACGCAAAATCCAGGATTACCGCAAAGCCGGCGTGCAAGTCATCTGGCATATTTATCCTGAGCTGGAGGAAGTGCACGTGTATCGTGGTACGCAAATGAATATATGCATGGCCGAAGACCTTTGCTCCGCCGCGCCGGTATTGCCTGATTTCGCGCTCGCTCCCAATGCGGTTTTTAAAAAGCCGGAGCCGGTAGAAGAAGAAAAAAATGATTAATCCACTGGTGTAATAATTTCCAAACCTTCCCGCCCCATCTTTGTTACTCCGTTGTAATACAATTTGTGCCGCATTTTGCAATGTGGCACAAGTCATAATTATAAAAAATACCACACATTTTGAAAATCGGAATAATCGGGGCAGGAATTGCCGGGCTGGCGGCCGCGGTGCGTATGGCTTGCCGGGGCTACGAAGTGGAGGTTTTCGAAGCGAATCCATACCCTGGTGGCAAGCTGGCAGAAATTGAACTGGACGGCTACCGTTTTGATGCGGGTCCATCCTTATTTACCATGCCGCAGTACGTAGATGAATTGTTTGCTCTGGCGGGCGTGGATCCGAAATATCATTTCCAATATCATAAATTACCGGTGGTTTGTAAATATTTCTGGGAAGATAATACCCGGCTCACGGCATTTGCCGATCAGGATCAATTTGCCCGGGAAGTGCAGGAAACACTGGGGGTTCCGGCTGAAACAGTACATAAAATCCTTGCCGACAGCGAGCGAAAATATCAACTCACGGGTCGCACTTTTCTGGAAAAATCATTACATCGCTGGAATACCTGGCTGACCAAAGATGTGGCAAAAGCCATTTTACAAATTCCGAGCCTGGATATTTTCACTTCGATGAATGCAGTGAATGAGCGCCATCTCGAACACCCAAAGCTGGTGCAATTATTCAACCGCTACGCAACTTACAACGGCTCCAACCCATATAAAGCGCCGGGTTTGCTCAGCATTATCCCGCATTTTGAATATGGTTTCGGAGCTTTTTACCCTGAGGGCGGCATGCATCATATTACAAAAAGTATCTATAACTTAGCGAGGCAGTTGGGTGTAAATTTTCATTTCAATACGAAAGTCGAGGAAATCCGGGTGGAAAAAGGCGCGGCGGTTGGTCTGCGCGCAAACGGTATGGTGCAGCGTTTTGACCGGATCATCAGTAACATGGATATTTTATTTACCTATAAAAGACTGTTGCCCAACCAGAAACAACCGACTCGCATTTTAAATCAGCAAAAATCAACTTCGGCGCTCATCTTTTACTGGGGTATCAAAAAACAATTCCCGGAGCTCGATTTGCATAATATTTTCTTTAGTAATAATTATAAATCCGAGTTTGATCATTTAGAAGCGGGTAAAATATATCATGATCCAACGGTGTATGTAAATATCACTTCCAAAATGACGCCGAAAGACGCTCCCGAAGACTGCGAAAACTGGTTTACGATGATCAATGTGCCCCACAATACCGGTCAGGACTGGGATACACTGATCGCGGAAGCCCGCAAGCGCATGATCGTAAAGCTCAGCAATATCCTGAAGGCAGACATCGGCGGGCTGATCGAATGCGAAACCATGCTCGACCCGCGTACCATTGAAAGCCGCACGGGCTCTCATCTGGGGGCTTTGTACGGTACCAGCAGTAACGATCGGATGGCAGCGTTTATGCGGCATCCCAATTTTTCAAAACGTATCAAAAACCTTTATTTCTGTGGTGGTAGTGTACATCCTGGGGGGGGGATTCCGTTGGCGCTGCTATCTGCGAGGATTGTGGATGAGGTTTTTGTTTGAGGTTCAAGAGCTCAAAAGTTCAAGGTTCAAAAGTTTAAAGTTTAAGGTTGGTATATAATGATTTTAAAGCAAGAAT
>CAZGAU010000275.1:0-4614 GCA_964523725.1 uncultured Saprospiraceae bacterium | reverse complement strand
TTGAAAATCGCATCAAATTTTCACCTTCCGACTGCCTGGTGTTAACACATTGATTTATTTTTGTACTTTTAGCGAGGTATTATCGTGCGATGTGGTTTTTGGTGCTGAATTACACCTTTTTCATATTGCATATTTTTGTAATAAAATATCGCACCCTAACACAAAAACACCTAAGCAAACATGTCTAATGTCATCAACCACAGCCTGTTAACCGACTTTGATGTTCACCTGTTTCGTCAAGGCAAGCATTACCGGATTTATGAAAAACTGGGCAGCCACCTCACCGAAGTAGATGGTCAAAAAGGAACTTATTTTGCAGTGTGGGCGCCCAGCGCCAAATCCGTGGCGGTTACCGGCAATTTTAATAACTGGAATAAAAATTCGCACCCCTTGTCTCCCCGGTGGGACAGCTCCGGCATCTGGGAAGGCTTTATTCCCGGCGTCGGTAAAGGCGAATTGTACAAATATAATGTCGTCGCGCAGGACGGACGGCATCTTCCGAAAGGCGACCCTTTCGCTTTGTTTTGGGAAATTCCGCCCAATACCGCTTCCATTGTCTGGGATTTGGACTACAAGTGGAATGACGCCAAATGGATGAAAACCCGCAAGGAAAAGAACGCCCTGGATCAGCCTTACTCGGTGTATGAAGTGCATCTGGGCACCTGGAAAAAGAAAAATGGCGGCTCGGAATCGCTGAATTATCATGAGTTGGGCGACGAACTGGTTGCCTATGTCAAGGAAATGGGCTTCACCCACGTAGAGTTTATGCCGGTCATGGAACATCCTTACTTTCCATCGTGGGGTTACCAAATCACGGGCTACTTTGCACCTACGAGTCGCTTCGGCACGCCACAGGATTTTATGTATCTGGTGGATAAGCTGCATCAGGCGGGCATCGGCGTGATTCTCGACTGGGTGCCTTCGCATTTCCCTTCGGATGCGCACGGTTTGGCAGATTTCGACGGCACGCACCTGTACGAACACGCCGACCCCCGCAAGGGCTTCCACCCGGATTGGAAAAGTTATATTTTTAATTATGACCGGCACGAAGTACGTAGCTTCCTGATTGCCAATGCTTTATTCTGGCTTGAAGCGTACCATGCCGATGGCTTGCGCGTGGATGCGGTGGCTTCGATGTTGTACCTCGACTATTCGCGGAAAGCAAACGAGTGGATTCCGAATATTTACGGTGGCAATGAAAACCTGGAAGCGATTTCTTTCCTCAAGGAATTTAATGAAACGGTGTATCGCGAATATCCTGATACGATTACGATCGCTGAGGAATCGACCGCCTGGTCGGGTGTGTCGCGCCCGGTGTACACAGGTGGCCTGGGTTTCGGGCAAAAATGGATGATGGGTTGGATGCACGATACGCTGAATTATTTCAAAAACGATCCGGTGTATCGCCGTTATCATCATAATCAAATTACATTTAGTATTATATACGCATTTAGCGAAAACTTCATGTTGCCGCTTTCACATGATGAGGTAGTGCATGGAAAAGGATCGCTTATTCAGCGGATGCCCGGCGACGAATGGCAGCGTTTTGCCAATTTGCGCCTGCTTTTTGGTTATATGTTCACCCATCCGGGTACGAAACTGCTCTTTATGGGCGGGGAATTTGGTCAAACCAGTGAATGGAATATCGAAAAAGGGCTGGAATGGTGGCTCACCGAATTTGAATATCATAAAGGGGTGCAAACCTGGTTTAAGAAATTAAACGAATATTATACATCCACGCCGGCATTATATAGAAAACAATTTGACCCCGAAGGTTTCGAGTGGATCGATCTGCATGATTATCAGAACAGTGTGCTCAGTTTCCTGCGCAAAGGCGATGAACATGATAATCCGGTGGTAACGATTTGTAATTTTACACCTATCGTGCGCGAAGCCTACAAAGTCGGCGTGCCAAAAGCAGGCAAATGGCGAGAGGTTTTGAACAGTGATGCCAAGGAATTCGGCGGTTCCGGCTACCAAGCCAATGGTGAACTGACCACGGTAGAAGAAACCTGGCACGGTCGCGAGCATTATGTGGATGTGGCTTTGCCGGCTTTAGGAATGGTTGTGTTGGAATGGCAGGGCGAGCAGAAGAAAAAAACAGCTAAAAAGAAAAAATAAATTCAACAACTTCATTATTCAATGAGCCTGATAATGAATATGTTATCAGGCTTTTTTTATCTTTATGTAATTCCTCAATTAAACCAAAAGCTCATGCGACAATTGCTCTTTTTATTGGGGTTCGCCTGCTGGTTATCTAACATTTCTTTTGCCCAATCCTATCTGGAAGCGTTTCGTTTGGATTATACAAGTTCGCCCGTTTTCGATGATAAAGATGCAGTTAATAATATTCGGCGCTGGTCTGGAAATATTAATTTTGCAAGCCCTATTCAGCCGGACAAACTCCTTTTTTTAGCAAATTATGAAGGCAAAGCTCTATCTTTTAATTTAAAAAATACAACCTTTAACAATCTGTATTCCAATAAATTAGCCTTAGGGACAGTGCATTTATGGGATGATAAAAAATGGCGGCTGATTTTATTATTACATACCAAAATTAATTCGGATTATAAAGACATTACATTTGATCAGGATTTTCAATTTGGTGGCTCAGCGCTACTGACATTTACTAAAAGCGAAGACCTGGCTTTCAGCGCCGGCGGCTATTTTAATAGCGAATATTTCGGTCCTTTTTTCATCCCGTTGGCTGGAATTTCCTGGCAAGCATCCAAGCTTGTTTTTATTTACGCACTTGTACCTCAGCAGGTTAGAGTTGAATATGCTTTAAAACCCGGCAAACTTTACACCGGATTGCAGGGTCTATTTTCCGTTTCTACCTATCGTTTAAATGAAACGCAACAAAATAATTATATCGAAGAACGAACGATTGATATTAATGCATTCTTGGATTTTTATATCACCAAAAATCTGGTCTTGTTTGCACAAACCGGTTTACCATTGAGGCTTCAGTATCAATATTATACAAAAGATGATTCAGAATTATTTGATGCGGCTTTCCCTTTCAGGAGTCGAGCGGATATGAATATAAAAGCTGGAATTGCTTTTCAAATCAGGCAGAAAAATTAATTTTACTTGTATTAAAAATTTCCCGCCGGACATCATAACGCCCGGCAGGAAAGTAAATAAATATCAGTTCTTACCCGCCGTTTGTGGCTGCGCGATACTTTGCATCGTATCGATCATGTCAATCAACTCGCGACGATAACCATTGGTATCCTTGCCTTTGGCGCCTTCGGCGAGTGCTTTGCAGTGCGCATAATCCGCTTTGCCTTTGAATTCGCTTTCGCGCAATAGCATGCCAAACTCCGCCACGGCCGCCGCCCACCGGAAATTATCGCTGGTGTTTGCCAATTTTACATTTTCATCCACGATCGCCCGCTCAATGAGCTGACTTTTATTGCCATCCGGTTTTTTATAACGTAATTTTATAGTAAATAATTCTTTCGAGTTATTTACTGCTTTTGTTTCCTTTTGATATTTAAGGTCATCTACTTTAGCCAGCAAATCGCTTTCCACGCCCACCGGAATGATCTCGTACAAAGCCGTCACCGTGTGCCCGGAGCCCAGTTCACCAGCATCTTTTTTATCATCATTAAAATCCTCTTTATTAAGCAAGCGATTTTCATAACCGATCAGGCGATAGCCCTGTACTTTGGCGGGATTAAATTCGATCTGAATCTTTACATCTTTTGCAATAGTAAACATCGTACCGCCGAATTCATTTACTAAAACCTTCTTCGCTTCATTAATATTATCAATATAAGCATGATTTCCATTACCTTTATCGGCGAGTTTTTGCATTTTATTATCTTTATAATTACCCATGCCAAAGCCCATCACCGTCAGGAAAACTCCGCTTTCGCGCTCCGCTTCGATCATGCGCACCAATTCCGCATCACTGCTCGCACCAATATTGAAATCACCGTCGGTCGCCAGGATCACGCGGTTGTTGCCACCCTTCACAAAATGCTCTTTTGCAACCTGATACGCCAGTTTGATACCTGCGCCACCAGCCGTAGAGCCGCCTGCCTGCAATTCGTCAATCGCCGCCTTGATCTTGACTTTCTCCGCGCCGGAAGTGGAAGGCAGCACCATGCCCGCTGCGCCCGCGTACACCACCATCGCCACGCGATCCTGCTCACGGAGTTGATCGGTCAATAATTTCAGGGAAGCTTGCACCAAAGGCAATTTATTCGGCTCATCCATGCTGCCGGATACATCGATCAGGAAAACCAGATTGCTGGCCGGGAGATTTTCGGTCGGGATTTTTTTACCCTGCAAACCCACATGCACCAGGCGATGCTTGGGCTGCCAGGGGCATTCAGAGATTTCGGTAATCACTTCAAAAGGATGCTCGTCCTGGGGTTCGGGATAATCATAATTAAAATAATTCACCAATTCTTCGATGCGCACGGCGTCTTTGGGCGGCACATTGCCCATTTCGATGAAGCGGCGCATATTACTGTAAGAAGCGGCATCTACGTCGATGGAGAAGGTAGAAAGCGGATTTTGAGTCGCTTCCAGGAAACGATTTTCAACGATGGCATCGTAATCTTCGGTATTGAATCGTTCCTGATGTTCGCCGGAAGGCTT
>CAZGAU010000274.1:0-4635 GCA_964523725.1 uncultured Saprospiraceae bacterium | reverse complement strand
TGATCGATAGGGAGATGGCGGTGCCCGAAGATGAAATAATCCGCGGGAACGGCGTCAAGCTTGCGGTTGGCGTAGGCGACGAGCCATTCATTAGCTTCACCGAGAAAATGGGGGGCTTCTTTATTGGCGGCGCGACTCGTACCTGAGAAATACTCTGCCAGCCAGATGCCGAAGTTGGGGTGCAAACGCTCGAAGAGCCACTGGCAGGTTTTGTTGGCAAATACTTTTTTGATGAATTTATATCCGTGATCGCCCGGCCCCAAGCCATCGCCGTGCCCGATGAAGAAAGTTTTACCGTGAATTTCGCGGACGATAGGTTGACGGTAAGTCGGGATGCCCAGCTCTTCTTCAAAATAACGGAACACCCACATATCATGATTACCGGTGAAAAAGTAAATAGGCGTGCCGCTGTCGCGGAGTTCGGCGAGCTTGCCCAGCAGCCGCACGTGTCCTTTGGGAATAGCTCGTTTGTATTCAAACCAAAAGTCAAACACATCGCCCACCAGGTAAATGGCCTCCGCATCCTGGCTTATCATTTCCAGCCAGCGCACGATCTGCCGCTCGCGCTCCGCGCTCGTGAGGCGAGCATCTACACCTAAGTGAAAATCGGAAGCGAAGTAAGTCTTCATGGTGTTATGGTGCGATGGTGTTATAGCGCGATAATGTTTTCAGTTATGATAGATTTTTTAAAAAATCAGGGCAAAAATAGTTATAAAAATAGAATGTTCCGGCATTCCTTATCACACCAAGAATCCTAATACCATCACACCAAACGCTAAGGCTGCATCACAGTGCCACACTCATCGCAGGTGCGCAACTCTTCTGACGCCATAAATTCCTGGATGGCTTCCTTGATCTGGGTGGTGATGTCTTCCAGGGCGAAGCTCGCCTCGTGGAGTTTATGATTACAATTTTCGCAAAACCACATGAGTTTGTCTTTCTCGCCGGGTTTGCGGTAGCGCTCAATCACGAGACCTACAGTATTGGCGGGGCGCTGCGGCGAATGTGGGATGTGCGGCGGCAGCAGGAACATATCACCCTCACGTATTTGGATGTCTTCAGGTTGACCATTTTCGTTGATGATTTTCAAGGTAATATCGCCTTCGATTTGATAAAATAATTCTTCCCCATCTTCCCAGTGATAATCCTTGCGGCCGTTGGGTCCGCCGACAACCATCACGATGTAATCGTCGTTTCCTTTGTACACTTGCTGATTGCCCACTGGCGGCTTGAGCAAATGGCGGTTTTCCTCGATCCAGCCTTTTAAGTTAAATGGTTTGGTCAGAGCCATAATGATTAAGTTTGAAGGTTCAAAGTTTAATAGTTCGAGCGTTGGTTGAGGTGCTGAGTTGTTGAGGAGTCGAATTTATCTAAACTTCTAAACGCCTAAGCTCCTAACCTTCCCGTGAAATATGCTAAATTTAGCCGAAATTTCAAAAATAACCAATGGACTTAAATTTAAAAGGAAAAAATGCCCTGGTGGGCGGTAGCAGTAAAGGCATTGGCAGGGCGATTGCGTTTGAACTGGCGCAGCTTGGCGCAAATGTGATTTTGATGGCGCGATCAGCGGAGTTAATGTCAAGTATCATACACGCATTGCCACGCGTTGCGGAAGGGCAGGATCATGAGTTTCTGGTGGCGGATTTCACCAATAGCCATGACCTGATTGCCAAGGTAAAAGGGTTGGTGTCTTCAAGACCGATCCATATTCTCATCAACAATACCGGCGGTCCGGCGGGCGGCCCCATTCTGGAAGCGACCCCGGAAGCTTTTGAAAAGGCGTTTCACAATCACCTGATTTGCAATCAATTGCTAGTGCAGGCGGTGGCGCCGGGTATGATGAAGGAAGGCTACGGCCGGATTATCAATATTATTTCCACTTCTGTAAAAGCGCCCCTGGATAATCTTGGGGTGTCCAATACGATTCGCGCGGCGGTGGCCAACTGGTCGAAAACGGTATCCAATGAAATGGGGCGGCACGGCATCACGGTGAATAATGTGTTGCCCGGCATGACGGCAACCGAACGTCTCGACGAAATTATTCAAAACGCGGCCAAGCGCACCAATTCTGACATTAAAACTGTTTCTGAAAGGATGAAAAAGGAAATTCCGCTCGGGCGTTTTGCACAACCGGAAGAGATTGCAGCGACAGCGGCGTTTCTGGCTTCTCCGGCGGCTTCTTACATCACGGGTACGAATATTACGGTGGATGGCGGACGGACACGGAGCCTTTGAAATGTAAAATCGTAAATATAAAATTTAAAAGGGCTTGAACGCTGTGAAAGATAAGCAAATACTGGTCACCGGCGGCACGGGGTTTCTGGGTTCCTACCTCTTGCGTTACCTGGTGCGCGAAGGGCACACACGTGTGCGGGCGCTCCGGCGGACGGATAGTAATATGGATTTGGTGGCGGATATTGCCGATAGGATCGAGTGGATGGAGTGCGACGTGCTCGACATTTTGGGGCTGGAGGATGCCATGGAGGGGATCCAACAGGTTTATCACTGCGCAGCCATCGTGTCATTTGACCCTCAGAATTTTGACGAGATGCGCAAGATTAATGTAGATGGCACGGCGAATGTGGTGAATGCAGCGCTCCACGCGAATATCGAAAAACTGGTGCATGTGAGTTCTATTGCAGCGCTTGGGCGAACAAAGGAAAGCAACACCGTGACTGAAGCTACCAAATGGCAGCGGGGCAACTATAATTCAGAATACGCAATCAGCAAATATTTGAGTGAAAACGAGGTTTGGCGAGGTATGGCGGAAGGCTTGAAGGTGGCAGTTGTCAATCCTTCGGTGATTTTGGGCAGCGGCAGATGGGACGATGGCCCGCTTAAATTCTTCAAACTAGTCTGGAAAAACTTTCCGTTTTACACCAAAGGCACTACCGGATTTGTGGATGTGCGCGATGTAACTCAGTTTATGATCATGCTGATGAACAGTGACATTTCGGGAGAACGCTATATTTTAAACGCTGATAATCTGACTTATCAGACGGTTATGAACGAAATTGCTGCTCATTTGAATAAAAAACCGCCCCGGATTGAGGTCAATGCAATCATCCAGCAGGCAGCCTGGCGTGTGGAATGGCTCCGCTCAAAAATCCTGGGGACCAAACCTTTTATTACCCGCGAAGTTGCCCAGCAGGCGATGCGTTCTTTTTTCTACCGAAATGACAAATCGCTCGCGCATTTTGATTTTGAATATACGCCTATCCGGCAAACCATCGCCGAAACCGCCCGCCAATTCCGCGAAGCAGCAGAGGAAGATTTTATACCCAAAGTCCTGCCGTTGATTTGATGGTTTCATTGCTTCACCCCTTGCTTCTCCCCGAGATAAACCGATTTAACACTCATCCAAATCTCCTATTAAGTTGTTTATCAGGAAATAACAAACACTCATTGCCATGATCGCTGAAGGTCACGCCGAATTGATGCAACAGGCTGTACCCCTGTTTGAAACACTACATAATCTGGGAGTGGACTGCATTCCTTACAAAACGCGTCTTTGCTTTGCACCGTTGATTGCATACATCCGTAAGTGCGCGGAGAGCGACAATTTTGGGGATGCTTTCCTGGCTAAATCTATTCTGGAGAGAGTGGACCAGGCGCCTGAGTTATGCTGTCCGGTAGAAGATCCGGCTATTTTGGAAAAGCATCGTGACACCATTCAGATGATGATGTCGATGGTGATTCCGCCGGCATTGCGGCATTCACAATTGTCGAAAGTGAGTGCGCCGTTTGAACTGGCGCCGTTTTATATGACCCCGGCTGTTGAAAAATTACTGAGTCGCGAACAGGTGGAATTTAAGATAAATGACAACGTCACCGAAATGATGCAAAACACCACCACGGTGATGGCCTGCAGTTTGATCCTGGATAAATTCTACGGAAAAAGCCTGAACATAGAGCCGCTGGTTTCTTTCACGATCAAATTTCCGGGCACTGGCAGCGAGCGGCATTACAAAGCGCAAATGAATATGGATTATGTAGAAATCCACGCAATTAAAAAGCCCAAGCCACTGAGTGAAGCACAAATCAATCAGCTCCTGAGTAATATTTACGACACTGATTTGTGGCTGTACCACCTGCCGCCCGAGAATTTCGCTTTTCATGGAATTGTCACCACTACCTTGCTCGATATCACCGAGGAAGAGGCGCTATCCCGCATGAAGCAACAATTACTGCGCAAAGACGGCATCACCGAATCCACCAAGATCGAAGCGCTGGAGAATCTGGTCAGAACTTATTTCAACCTGCCCGATTTACGTCTGGGCATTACCGCGATTGACTATCCGGTGGAAGATTCGGTTGCACATAAGTATAAAATCCGTTTTGATTTTCTGGCCGAAGACTTTGAGCACTTGCTTGATCCAGAGTTTTCGAATTCGATTTATGAAAAAGTCTGTAAATATAAGGAAACCCTCCTGATCGAAGACCTCGAAAAATTTAACCCCAAAACTCCGCTGGAGAAAAAGCTCCTGGAGCAAGGCTTTCGCAGCATTATTGTGGTGCCATTGCTGGATAAAACGGAAAAAGTAATCGGCATTTTGGAAATTGGCTCTCCGAGGTCATACGAACTGCATAGTTTTGTAGAACTGAAACTCAAGGAAGTGGTGACCTTGTTTACCT
>CAZGAU010000273.1:0-4675 GCA_964523725.1 uncultured Saprospiraceae bacterium | reverse complement strand
TCCGAAATCCGGAAAAACTGGGAAGCTGGTTTAGGGAAGTATCAAAATATGAGGAAGAAGTATTTGATTTACAATGACTTTTAATTGATGTGCACTTTTGCATCTATGGCTTCTTCGAAGAAATGATGAAGCGTAAATGTTTGCTCGGCACCCAGTTTCTGACCGATCTGGCTGGCAATGTACAAGCCGATGGCGATAATGCCCAGCACCGGCAGAGCCCAAAGTATGGGTGCATTTTGACCTAAACTTGCTTGCGAAAAACCAATAATTGCAATAAACATCGCCAAAATGGCAATCGCGCCGTAGCCAAAGGCAAACATAACCCAAACGCTGGGATTCGGACCATACAAACCCCGGATCAGCGTGCCTTCTTCATGCGGTTCGATGCTCAGGTCAAGCTGGGGCGACCAATAATGCTGGCTTTCGGCAGGAATTTTCAGCACAATATGCCCCGGAATAACCCGACCAATACAAGGGCAACCGGGTTGCACCAATCGGTTTTTTATGCTTGCCTCTACCTGCTCAGGTTTGTCTTGGACAGTCATCTGAAAACGTGGTCTGATTCTGAAACTGGTCATTTTAAAGGGTTTATAAGTTGATTGGTTTATTAATTTATGAGTAGTTTGGGCACAGGGTGTGATGTTTGTGTGTTGAAAAATAAGAAAATACCTTAAATTCGGCAAAAATGTTTTTATGAGCCGGATTGCTTTCCTTTTTGCTATTTTATTTTTTCCAATTTATAATATCGCTCAGATCAATTTCCCTCGTATCAGCCCGGATTGTGAGCTTAAGCAACGCATTGGTTTGACTGACGTCACCATCCAGTATTCCCGACCGGGTATGCGCGGGCGCAAGGTTTTTGGCGAGTTGGTGCCTTACGGACGGATTTGGCGCGTGGGCGCGAATGAATCTACGAAATTTACGACGAGTGATAATATCGAGGTAGCCGGAAATGCTTTAAAAACAGGCACTTATGCCCTATACGTATTTCCTTATGAACAAGAATGGGAAATCATCTTTCATACCAATACCAGTCACTGGGGCGACGGCCGCGACCAATACGATCCTGCCGAAGATGCCTTTCGCTTTCGCGTGAAGCCTGAAAAAATCAAAGAAACTTATGAGACGCTGACGATTGAATTTGGCAATTTCACGCACCAAAGCGCAGATCTGATCATCAGTTGGGAACAAACCAGGGTGCGTTTTCCCATAAAGGTTGAAACACATGCCAAAGTAATGGCGGATATTCATCGGCAAATCCGGGAAAACCCGACCGCTGACACCTATTACCAAGCAGCCCGCTACCTGCAGGAAGAAGGAAAAGACTATCCCCAAGCCTTGATCTGGCTCAATAAAGCCCTGGAAATCGGCGGCGATACGTACTATTTTCACCGGGTGAAATCACTGGTGGAAGCGACATTAGGAGATTACCATGCTGCCATTCAATCCGCCGAGACATCTTTGGAACTGGCGGCGCAGCAAAACAAAGATGAATTTGTGCGGGAGAATCAGCGAAATATAAAATCCTGGAAAACAAAACTGAAAAAAAATAATAAGAAAAACCCCTGATCTCCCGCTACAGGTTGGATAAGTAATATCTTGTTAAAAAGATTACTCTTTTTTTACTTATTTATAATTTGGGACGTTCTTTCCCAGTATCAAATCTCTTTCACCAACAAAAAGATTTCCTTCTTTTTTCAATTCCAATACGCCCGAAGTCCCGCCCCTCGGTGATTTGGGGATCATTTCTTTCTTTAGATACGAGTCTCCTGCAAAATGATATTCATCAATCCAATAATATTTACCGTTAGGTTCCAATAAAATAGGGTGAATATGCGCCGGATTGCCACCGCCGGGATAAGCTCCTGGTTTTAAAGTGTAAAATTCGTATTTACCATCTTGATCTGTCTTAACCCAGCCGCGAATGTAGCCGTGACGGCGCGCCCAGCCGGTTTCGCCACCTTTGGTGGGATAAATACCCTGCTGATTGGTATGATAAATGTAAAGAATTACATCTTTTGCGGGCGTTTTTCCGTCGGGTTGGTAAATAACTCCGGTTACTTTTAATTTTGAACCCTTATCATAAAAATCAGGTAAGGTATCAACCGATGATAATTTTTTATTGCCGTATTCAAAGACGGCTTCGCAGCCTTCGCATGGCTTGCCCACCAATCGGGCGTTCTGAGCCTGCACCGGATGCTCCTGAGCCTGACATCCTGATGTAAATATCAATGTAATAAAAATAGAAATACTTAGAATTTTCATAGCTGTTTAGTTAGGTTGATTTAATAATGATTGTAAGGTATGAAGCACCTGCTGTTTTTGCACCTCACTCCACCGGGCTTCGGGGTGCATACTTTTATAAGAATCCAGGGGCATTTGATCTTTTTTGATCAATTTTATGATATGGTCGGTTAACTCCTGTTGCCAGTCTTTAGGCATTTCGCCCCAGGTGGAAAAATTAAGCTCTTCTCTGCCCTGCTCAATATGCCCTTGAATCCAGATGGAAAGGGGAAATATTTTCGCGTAAAGCGGATATTTAGTTTCGTAAGAATGACAATCATAGCAGGCTGCTTTTATTAATTCACCGGTGCTCGTTGCTATAGAATGAACGTGCAAAAAATCGGTTTCTTGCTGATAATCAGGTGTTTCAATAGGTGGATTGAATAATTGTAAAAGTCCAAAAACACCTATTAAAATTGCAAAAAAGCGCCAGGTTTTATGTCGGGTGATTCCTTTCATAGCTTTTTTACTTCAATATTACACGCATTTTGATAAAATGTAAAGCAAGAGTAGAAGAAGGAAACTGATAAGCAGAAAAAGCATAATTTTCGGGCGACCAGAGCAATTTATCTACGCTGAGGCTGTGTTCTTCTACAATTGCTTGGTAATGAGTGAAATATTTGCCAATTTGCTGGAAATACAAGTATATGAATTACCGAAAGGTATTGATCCACATGAGTTTTTGGGCACTGTATGTCATATTGGAAGTGCTTTCCAATGCCGTTCATTATGCGCCTTATGAGCGGGATATGCTTTGGGCCAATACGCTCATTTACTTGCCGGTAATTATTATTTCCACGTATATAATATCTTTGGGACTGGTGCCATATTTATTGCGTAAAGGAAATTA
Source organism: uncultured Saprospiraceae bacterium (assembly GCA_964523725.1). Taxonomy (GTDB): domain Bacteria; phylum Bacteroidota; class Bacteroidia; order Chitinophagales; family Saprospiraceae; genus JADJNW01. The sequence continues at coordinate 1,542 of CAZGAU010000273.1, read as the reverse complement.
TCTATTATTTTCAATCTGTATAATAGGTTTAATGATTTTTATTTATTTAGTGCGGCATCGATTGACGATTTTATTTGAATATTATTTTCAGGGAAATTATATCCAACTGCCATTGAGTAAAGTTTTGAAAAATGTGATCCGTGATTATGCTGTTATTGCATTGGCGGTTTGTGCTCAAATCATTGTAGAATGGCAGGATAACATTAATAGAATCAAGGAGTTAACCCAATCGAAAGCCGAGGTGGAATTAAATTTTCTGCGCAGTCAGTTGAACCCCCATTTTTTATTTAATACGCTTAATAATATTTATAGCCTGGCACGAAAAAAGTCTGATCTGGCGCCGGAAAGCATCTTGAAACTCTCGCAAATACTGGACTATCTGATTTATGAATGTAAACAGGAAATGATTCCACTGCGTAAAGAACTGGAAATTATTCGTGATTACATCGAATTGGAGCACCTGCGCCACGGTGATCGGCTGAGGCTGCACTGGGAAGAATCGATTCAGGCACCGGAGTTTAAGATTCCACCATTATTGCTGTTGACTTTGGTGGAAAATGCTTTTAAACACGGAGGAGCCAGAGATCAGCGTTTTAATTTGACTATCAATGTTTTACAGGTGTCTGAAAAACTGGAATTTATGGTACAAAATACAATTAAATTGGATCATAACAATCAACAAAAAGTAAATGGTGGCATTGGTTTATCCAATTTGACCAAGCAATTGGAATTATTATACCCTGATCGCTACGCACTGACCACTATGGCAAATGGGCAAATATTTACTACGACATTAAAAATCGCTAAATGAAATCTTATACCTGTATCATAATTGACGACGAGGAACTAGCGCTGGATCTGCTTGAAGATTATGTGTCCAAGATGGATGGATTACAATTATCCGGTCGCTTTCTCGATCCGGTGCAAGCGTTTAATTTTTTGCAAAAGATGCCAGTTGACCTGATTTTTGTGGATATAAACATGCCGGGCTTGTCCGGGCTAGATTTGATTGCATCGTTGCGCAAGTCGCCGGCGGTCATTATTACAACCGCTTACCGCGAATATGCAGTGGAGGGATTTGAACTGCAAGTCCTGGATTATTTAGTAAAACCCATTTCATTTAGTCGTTTTTTACAATCTGTGAATCGTTTTTTTGATAGCAAGAAATCCACAAATTCAATCGAGCCAGAAGAACAATGCCTGATCATCCGTGTAGATCGACGAAATGTACAATTAGTTATGAATGAGATTATTATGGTAGAAGGTTTGAAAGATTATGTAAAAATTCATACCGAATCGAGGACTTATTTGACCAAAGATTCCATCGGCAATTTTTACAAAAGGCTTCCGAAAGACCAGTTTTGCCGGGTGCATCGATCCTTTGTAGTAAATAAACAATATGTGCACTCTTATACGCATGAAGATTTGCAGCTCGGAACACAAAAAATTCCTGTGGGTGCGACCTATAAAAATTCCTTTTTCGAGTTTATGCAATGATAAGCTCAAAACACAGATACGATGAAACGCAAAAGCGATGCCGGG
>CAZGAU010000272.1:0-4735 GCA_964523725.1 uncultured Saprospiraceae bacterium | reverse complement strand
TAACACCATTACACATTAACACCAAAACTCCCTAACATCTTATCAAGTATGAAAAAAACACTCTTATTCTTTACATTATTATGTAGTATTTCTTTGCAGGCGCAGTTGCCGCATATCCTCTCGATCCGCGAGCAATCAGAAGTGCGCGACCAGATGCTGAAGGCTCGTTTTGAAAATGTACTGCCTGAAATTATGCGCGAAGAAGGCATCGATATGTGGGTCATTATAGCACGGGAATACAACGAAGACGCCATTCTCAAGACCTTTTTGCCGTCCACCTGGCTCTCGGCGCGCCGCACGACCATGCTGATTATTTATGATAATGGGAAAGAGCTGGAAGGTTTGGCTGTAGCGCGCTACGCCGCGGGCGATCTGTTCAAAAGCGCCTGGAATCCAGACCGCCAGCCCGACCAATGGCAACAACTCAAGCAACTCATCGAAGAGCGCAATCCCAAGAAAATCGCCATCAATAAAGCCGAACATTTCGGGCATGTGGATGGTCTTTCCTCCTTCCATTACGATCAGATGATGCAATATCTGGATAAAAAATTCCGGGACCGGGTGGTCTCCGCGGAGAATCTGGGTGTGCGTTGGCTGGAAACCCGCACCGACGAGGAGATGGTGCTCTATGAGCAAGCCATGCGCATTACCCACGCTATCATCGAGGAAGCCTTCTCAGAAAAAGTGATTCAGCCTGGCGTCACGACGACGGAAGATGTGGTCTGGTGGCTGCGTCAACGCTCGGCGAACCTGGGTTTGGTCAACTGGTTCCATCCTTCGGTGGATGTGCAGCGCCCTTCAGGCAATAGCCAGAGCACTTTTGCGCAGCGCCCCGGCGAAAGCGTGATCATGCCCGGCGATTTACTGCATTGCGATTTTGGCATTACCTATCTCGGTTTGAATACGGATTGTCAGGAAAATGCATATATTCTAAGACCCGGCGAGACCGACGCTCCGGCGTTTCTCAAAGAGGCACACAAAACCGCCCTACGTTTGATGGATATTCTGACCAACGAATTCAAAACCGGCCGCACCGGCAATGCGATTCTGGCGGATGCGCTCGCCAAAGCCAAAGCGGAAGATATTTTCCCGACCATTTACACCCACCCGATCGGCATGCACGGCCACGCGGCGGGCCCGACTATTGGCTTGTGGGATCGGCAGGGGGGCGTGCCTTACACCGGCGATTGCAAAATGAATCCCAATACAGCGTATTCGATCGAATTGAATGCCCGCATTTACCGAGACGACTGGAATTTCCTGATGAAAATGGAAGAAAATGCGGTGTTTGATGGAAAGACTACGCGCTACATCGACGGACGGCAGGAACAATTATTTTTGATCCCGCGACCCGTGGGGCATCTCGGCGACACCCGCGTACCTGCCAACGGTCAATAAACAAAACAGAGACTCCCGCAGATTGCGCAGATAAGCCGCTTTTTCTGCGTAAATCAGCGCGATCTGCGGGGGAAATAAACTTACAGGCCAGCTTTTATTTTTAGTCACCGTTATTACTGGAACCCGCCTTCGTTCTCGCTTTCACCGCCTTCTCGTCGGCTTTATCGTACCTTTTTTCCTTGCGGAGGGCGCGCTTTTCAGCTTTGATGGCTTCGGCGCGGGCACGGGCGGCTTCCTCCTTGCGCTCGGCGGCTTTGCGTTCCTTCTTCGAAGCTTTCACCTCGGTTTTGGCATCCTTGTGCAAGATTTTCAAGGTCTTTTTGTCCTTTTCGGCTTGATCCTCAGCCCTTTTTGAAGTTGGTTTTGTATTATTATCCGTTGTTTCTTTCTTCTTAAAAATCGAAAAAATATCCTTCTCCTCTTTTTGAGCCGTTTGCTCCTGTTTCTTGCCGTTGGACTGCGCCTGCAAGGCCGTTACAAAAAACACCGGCAACACTGCCAGCAAGCCCACCACGATAGATCGATTATTCCGCATAGCTGCTTTGTTGGTTTTAAATTTCCATATAAACGGAATCGGAGGATGATTTAATATGTCCAATCCTCAAAGAATGCATCCAAGTCTGATTTTTTCAACACAAAAGAATATTTGTATTTCATTAATTTTAAAGCCCGATTTCAGAACTTTTTAGAAGTCTGCCGATGTTGAAAGCTTAATCACTCGACACAATTCTGTTAAAACCAAAGAAATCAACTTATGCTGCGCCGTACGGTCAATCTCTATCGCAACGCTTTTGGCGGCTTATCGAAAGATATCTGGTTGCTGGCCCTGGTCACATTTATCAATCGAAGCGGCACCATGGTCATCCCGTTTATGACGGTGTACCTCACCGGACAACTGCACTTTACGCTGCCGCAAACCGGCTGGGTCATGTTTTGCTTTGGGGTCGGCTCAGTGCTAGGCAACCTCCTGGGTGGCAAGCTCACCGATAAATTCGGCTACTACTGGGTGCAGTTTGGCTCGCTGGTGCTGAGCGGACTGATGTTCATTAGCTTGCAATGGGTGCACACGCTTCCGGGCATGTGCGTGGCAGTATTTGTGCTAAGCATTGTCGCCGATGCCTTTCGCCCGGCCAACCACGCTTCCATTGCCGTGTACAGCAAGCCGCAGAACCGGACGCGCTCTTATTCACTCGTGCGGCTGGCCATCAACCTGGGCTTTTCTATTGGTCCGGCGATCGGCGGTGTCGTTGCAGGAGTTTTAGGTTTCAAATGGCTGTTCCTGATGGACGGTATTACCTGCATTTCCGCGGGTGTAGTGCTACTCATTTTCCTGGTGCAAAAGAAGGAGCCGGAAGAATCGACCGATGCTGCCACAACTGTACCAACCGCTGCCTCGGCGTATCGCGACCATACCTTTCTGATTTTTATGGCGCTGACCACGCTGGCGGGGATTGTATTTATGCAAATGTTCTCTACGATTCCGGTCTATTGCAAGGAGCATTTTCAAATGACGGAAACCCAGATCGGTTTGCTCTTGGCAGCCAATGGTTTAGTTATTTCCCTAATCGAAATGCCGTTTGTGTACACCCTCGAAACCAAAGGCGCACATCGACTCAAGATCGTAGCCTGGGGCACGCTGCTGTTTGGGCTTTCCTATCTGATGCTCAACGTGGCCAGCAATTGGGTCGGCACGGTCATTATTTATGCGATTGTGATTACCTTTGGCGAAATTATGATTATGCCGTTTTCCAATGTATTTGCCATCGAACGTTCCAAGCCAAGCAACCGCGGTCAATACATGGCGCTTTATTCGAGTTCCTGGTCGGTAGCGCATATTATCGCGCCGGTGCTGGGCATGCAAGTGGCGGCGCATTGGGGCTGGATGACCTTGTGGTACATGATGGCGGGATTTTGTATTCTGGCTTTTGTAGGCTATCGCTTGCTTGAAAAGAAGCCGGTCGTCGCAACACAACCAATTTAAAAATGACAAATAAAATCATACTGGAATCAGCAATCACCTGTCCGGAGTGCGGTTTTACCAAAGTGGAAACCATGCCTACCGAGGCTTGTCAGTTTTTTTACGAATGCGAACATTGCAAAACCGTATTAAAACCAAAACCAGGTGATTGCTGTGTGTTTTGCAGCTATGGAACAGTGAAGTGCCCACCGGTGCAAGCGGGAAATAAAGATTGCTGTTAACATGAACTACGAAATCGGAACCGATATTGTAAAGGCAAAAAATCTGCTGGAAGCCGGCGAACTTGTGGCTATTCCTACCGAAACCGTGTACGGACTGGCGGGCAATGCTTTCAACACCGAGGCGGTAGCGCAGATTTTTGCCGTAAAAAACCGCCCTTCGTTCGATCCGCTCATTGTGCATACTTTCAGCCTGGAGCGCCTGAAAACACTGGCTCAAAACATCCCCACCAAAGCCGCTGTCCTCGCCGAAGCCCTGATGCCCGGTCCGCTAACCCTGCTATTGCAAAAAAACGACGTGATCCCCGATCTGGTCACCGCCGGTTCGCCCCTGGTCGCCCTGCGCATTCCGCGACACCCCTTGACGCTGGAACTATTACAAAGCCTCGATTTTCCGCTGGCTGCGCCAAGCGCCAATCCTTTCGGCTACATCAGCCCGACTACTGCCCAGCATGTGGTGCAGCAACTGGGTGATAAAATTCCCTACACCCTCGACGGCGGTCCCTGCGACGTCGGGCTGGAAAGCACCATCGTCGGTTTTGAAGAGGATCGCGTGATCGTGTACCGCAAAGGCGGCATCGCGGTGGAAACCATCGAAAAGCTGGTCGGAACGATAGAAGTCAAGCTCCATTCTTCCTCCAACCCCCAGGCGCCGGGCATGCTCAAGAGTCATTACGCGCCGCGCGTCCCGCTGGTTTTGGGCGATATTGATAAATTACTGGCACAACACAAAGGCAAGACAATCGGCATCCTCAGTTTTCAAAAAACTTTTCCGCCTGCATCCTCCTATCACCCTATCACCCTTTCACCCACCGGAGATTTCACCGAAGCCGCCCGCAAACTCTTTGCCGGCATGCGCCACCTGGACAGCCTGGATCTGGACATCATCATCGCGGAACTCCTGCCTGAACAAGACCTTGGCAGAGCTATCAATGACCGCCTGAGAAGAGCCGCTGCGAGGGAGTGACGGGGAGATAATGGGACTGGGAGACTTAGGGACTTGGTGACGGGAGACTGAGTGACTTTGGGACGAGGTGACTTGGTGACCAAGTGCTGGAGAGACTTTGAGATAGTTCCCCCATTCCCCCCATTCAACCCATTCGCCCCATTCAACCCATTCACCCGATTTAACCCATTTAAC
>CAZGAU010000271.1:0-4751 GCA_964523725.1 uncultured Saprospiraceae bacterium | reverse complement strand
GGGAGTTTTATGTGCGCCTGGGTTTCGCGACTTCCACCAGCAATTTTGCCCGGGTTTATCTCATGGCTTCGCAACCTGACCTGACGGGAAATTTAAATGGCTACTATCTCAAAATTGGTGGTATTTCCGGGAATGACGATGCCCTGGAATTGTATCGCCAGAATGGTGGAAATTCAACCCTGTTGCTGAGTGGTACAGCCGGCGCGGCCGGGGGCGATCCGGTTATTGCACGCATTCGCGTAACTCGTTCTGCATCAGGCGAATGGACGCTTTTTACAGATTATACCGGCGGAACCAATTTTCAAATCGAGGGAAGCGCCACGGATGCGACATACGCTTCTGGCAATTTCTTTGGTTTTTATTGCCGTTACTCCAGTACCCGCGGCCAGTCTTTTTTCTTCGATGATGTCTTGATCGATCCGCTTTTTGTTGATACGACGCCCCCTACCCTGCTTGCCGCGGAAGCGCTTTCTGCCACCGAAATTGAGCTTATTTTCGATGAGCCGCTTGATGCAAACAGCGCCCAAAATGAAGCGAATTATACCATCAATAATGGCATTGGTAATCCGGTGAATGCTGTTTTGGTTTCCCCAACTACCGTTTTTTTGGAATTGAACAAACCTTTGCAAAGTGCTGTAAATTATACACTTACCGCGAATGGAATCGCCGATATAAATGGTAATCCAAGCACCGCCCAAAATCAGGATTTGATTTTCTTCGACATTCAACCCATGATGCCCGGTGATATGGTGATCAACGAAATTCTATTCAACCCGGAAACCGGCGGCGAAGACTTTGTAGAATTGTATAATATCTCTGATAAGGTATTGAACCTAAATGGTTTAGAGATTATAAATACTCAAAAAACATCCGGAAGTATTCGCCAGACTATCAAAACAGATTTTTTGTTGTTACCTGGCGCCTATGTCGCCATCACAGATGTTCCGGCAGACATCATCAGTCGCTACAAAGTATTGGATCCCAATACCTTGCTCGACAATAGCCTCCCAACCTTCGACGACAAGGAAGGCAATGTGACCATCCGCAGCAACGGCATCACGATTGATTCTTTTGATTATAGCGCTGATTTTCATTATGCATTACTGGATGATAAAGAAGGTGTATCGCTGGAAAGGATTAACCCGCGCGCACCTACGCAAAACGCTGGCAACTGGCATTCCGCGGCTTCTTCAGTCGGATTTGCTACGCCGGGTTATCAAAATTCCCAGTTTTTTGCCAACAGCGGCATGATCGAAGAAGTGATCGGCTTGAGTAATACCACCTTCTCCCCGGACGGCGATGGTTTTGAGGATGTTTTGGTGATAGAATATAAAACTGACCAGCCAGGTTTAACGGTAAATATCCGTATTTTTGATGCGCAGGGAAGACTCGTTAAGCGATTGATTGACAACGAATTACTTGCCGCACAGGGCATTTTCAAATGGGATGGCATCAGTGAAGACGGAAGCAAAGCCAGGATCGGTATTTATATAGCCTGGATAGAACTTTTCAGCCCGGGAGGACGCGTGGAGCGTAGTAAGTTTACCTTTGTTTTGGCAGGAAAATTAAATTAAAATATGCATTATTGGCCAAAAATCCCTATTTTTGCAAGAGTCCGGATCTAACGGGCATTACATTTTTACATTTAAGATAAACACATCTAACTGAGCAACACATTTTTACAAAACTCTTCACAAACCTTGCCTTGCTCTAATACACAATTATAATTAATTGGTATTCAGCCAAAAGGAAAGGTCTATGCCTCCAAAATCGAATTACAATCTAATTTATGAATTTGCCGTTGCTACCGCCATTGTTTTCGGTACGCTGTTCTGTGCATTTCCTTCGGAAGGTCTGTTTTTCAAATGGTGGGAAGAGCACACTTTTTTGATTATGCTTGCATTTCTTGCCACAGGACTGCTTTTCTTTATCGTCAATTCCAAGCGTTTAATGCTGGTCAGCTTTACGGCTTGTGCCGGGCTTTGCCTTTTATTGAATGATCGGACACAAACGCCTTTGAAAAATGCCGAACAAACAAGTGATGCACTAATTAGAATTGCACAGTTTAGCCTCAACGAACGGGGCGATTATGCAATGACTACAGAGCTGATGGCGATGTTTAACACGCAGGCCGATCTTATCTCCGTACAGGAAATACCAACAGATTCCCTGGATGCTGTCAATAATTTTTTTGCCTGCTGTGGCTATCCTTTTTTCCAATGCGTGACTGATACGGTGAGCGAACTGTCCATGGTCATTTATTCCCGTTATTCCTTTGAATTTGTAAGAGATCTCCATTTTCCGGAGGCTCCAGGGGTTATCGGTAAAATTGAATTGCCAGTGGAAGGGGCGTCACCCTCTCAGTTTTACTTCTTCAATTCTTATTTCCGACCATCCTATGATGAAGAGGCTTATAACAAAACCCGAAAGAACCTCCAGTTTTTTGCGCAAGAGCTGAGGCGCATCAATTCGCCCCTATTGGTTTTTGGCGATTATCACATTGTTTCCTGGTCGAAGGATTTGCAGGATTTCCGTGAAACTTCCCGCTTACAAGACAGTCGCCGGGGTATTACGCCTACCTCGCCGCATGGTTATATTTCGTTCTGGGATTACCCATTTGATCACATATTTTATTCCAATCATTTCAAATGTATTAGCTTTGAGACGATTAGCAGCGCTTCTACCACCCACTTGGGTATTGTAGGAACCTATCAATTCAAAAATAAAGATCAGGGAAAAGATGTTAAGCAGACGTCTCAAGAGCTTTAGATATGCCTTTAATGGTTTATTTGATTTGATCAAAACACAACCCAATGTCCGGATTCATCTGGCAGCCATGTGCTTGGTGGTGGCGGGTGGAGTGTATTTTGATTTGACCCCAACCGAATGGTGCGTGGTCAGCCTCGCGATCGGGCTGGTACTGACAGCAGAGGCATTTAATACCGCTTTAGAATACCTGACCAACCTCGTTTCGCCGGATTACAATCCGCTGGCAGGTAAAACCAAGGACGTAGCAGCGGCGGGAGTTTTGCTGGCAGCAGCGGGCGCACTGGCGGTAGGTTTGATTATTTTTGTTCCCAAAATCTGGCTAATGATCAATGGTTAATTAATGCCATCTTCAAACAGCATATGCAATTACATGAATAATTAAAAAATATATAAGCAAAACTTACGTTTGAGCAAGAATATCAATGATTTCTGAAAATATCTAGTGGAAAACAGGTAAAGAATTAATCAACTAGCAACTGTCAAAAGTACCCTTTACATGAAAATTTACACAACAGTAATAGCAACTATCTTTGCTTTTTGCGTAAGCCTTCAGGCGCAGGAACAATTGGGAATTCGTACCAGCAATTACGGAGGCATCAACAGTCTTATGCTCAATCCTGCCAATAGCCACACTACTCCTTTTTCCTGGGACGCCAATTTGATCGAATTTGGTCAGTTTTTTGATAATAATTATGGCTTTATTGAAAATTTCCGCTTGCTCAACCTGCTCCAAAACCCCGATGGTGTAGAATTACGCCCCTTACTGGATAAAGACGATAGAAATGCGCCTCCCGGTAGTCTGGTGGTCGATTTTTACCGAAGCAATGAACTCAAAAAGGCTCATACGCTCACTCAGGTTATGGGACCCTCGCTCCTGCTGCCGCTCAATGAATCCAATACGATTGGCTTTTTCACACGTGCGCGCGCCACGGTGGATGCCCGGAAAATTCCCGCTACACTGGGTTATTATGAATACAATCTGCAACCTTTTGACGAGTCTATTTCGGTGGAACCTTTCCAAGGGAGCGCGCTTTCCTGGTCGGAGATTGGTTTGAATTACGCACATCGCACCGAAACCGATTATGGAGAGATAAGCATCGGCGGCTCAGTCAAGTTTTTACAGGGTTATGAATCGGTGTACATTCGCAATAACGAAACATTTGAATTGACGCAATTGCGCAACAACAGTTTGCGCGGTACGCCGGTAAATTTCAGCTACGGTTTTGCCTCTTCTGCGCTGAAAAGCGAACAGTGGCAGTTACAGCGCCATGGGGCAGGTGCAGCGATCGATTTGGGCTTCGTTTATACGCTCGGTGGGGAAGATGAAGGCGCTTACCGCTGGAAAATTGGTGCTTCATTGCTGGATCTGGGTATGATCCGGTTTGCCAATGCGGCTCAGGCGCACGAGATTCGCACAAATGAAGTCCAGGAAATGGCTTTGGATAATTTTCAAAACTTCACAGGCCCTGAAAGCCTGGATTCAATTTTGAAAGAAGTTAGCAATCAGTTGGTAAAAAATCCGGACGCATCTCTACAAAGCCGGTCTTTCAGCATGTGGCTCCCAGCCGGACTAAGCGTGCAGGCAGAAGTGAATGTACTTCCTTCGTTTTTTGTAAATGCAACGGTAGTACAGGGATTGCCACTGGGCAGAACTGCGGTTCGGCGCAATAGTATCGCAGCGCTGACGCCTCGCCTTGAAACACGCTGGCTGGAACTGGCGGCGCCCATTACATTATTAAATTGGCGAAGATTTCGCACCGGTTTGTATGCCCGGCTGGCTTTTTTCGCATTTGGGACGGAGGATTTCAAAAGCATTTTTACAAAATCAAATTTTGACAGTACCGATTTTTATATTGCTATCAAACTAAATCCTTTCAATCTGGGCAAACGAGAAAAAGAGCGTCGTTCGGGCTGGAGCGGCAGAAGCAATAAGCGCATCAGAGCAAGAAATGGCGGCGTGAAATGTCCAAGTTTTAATTGAT
>CAZGAU010000270.1:0-4806 GCA_964523725.1 uncultured Saprospiraceae bacterium | reverse complement strand
ACTTCCGATATTAATACCTCCACCTGTAACTCTAACTGCCTGTTCTGGCAAAAAGAGAACGCACTAAAAAATATGATGAAGCAACATAAAAAGTAAATCTGTTTCATGATAAATTTTAATTTATTTGAGGTTTGTTTTTGTATGGAAGTAAGTTATTCATTTACTTCCAATAATACCTGAAAACGCTTGCTAACCACCTCAAAAATCCGTATTTTTGAAAACTTTTAAAAACAATATTTCCATGGGCGCCTTAAAAATGCCACTTTCCAATGTACAGCTAGAACTGCTCAAACTCTTCTCCAGAGATTTGCCGGAGGAAGATTTATTAGCAATTAAACGATTGTTAGTCAGGTTTTTAGCCGAGAAAGCAAGCCGCCTTGCCGACCAGGTCTGGGAAGAAAAAGGCTGGACCAATGAGGATATGGATCGAATGCTGAATGAACATATGCGCACGCCTTATCAACCGCAGTAGCCCGTGAAAATTGTTCTGGACACCAATGTTTTGCTGGTTGCAATCTCGCCCCGTTCTGCCTATCGCTGGGTGTTTGATGCTTTTTTGAAAGAGCAATTTACACTTTGTGTAACGACCGATATTTTAATGGAATATGAGGAAATACTTGGCAGGGAGATGGGCGAGGATTTGGCTAGCATTATTTTGCAAATCATTGAAAATGCGGTAAATGTGGAATTGATTACTAAATATTTTCAATGGAATTTGATAGAAGCTGACCCGGATGATAATAAATTTGTGGATTGTGCCATCGCTGCCAATGCCCAGTTTTTAGTCTCTCAAGATCGCCATCTTAACATCTTAAAAAAGATTGATTTTCCAAAGGTGCAAGTCATTGATGTGGAAGCCTTCTCCGTAGAAATTACTAAATTAAACCCGTAATTCTTTGCTTAAAGATTCGTTTACTGCCTCGGTTTCCATTCATTTCTCCCGCTCACGCTGCTGCTTACGGCACCTCCACTGCTATTTTCAACCTTTACAAATCCAAAATTGTACCTTACCAGTGAAAAGCTTATATTTGTATAGCAACTGTGTTTTTTGACACCACTTTACAAACCGTGCCATGAAAGCGACTTCATTATTATCTGAGCTGCAAAAGATAGCGTCCGCCGTTCCATCCCTGCCGCGGCAGTTGGCGCTTATACTGGAAAGAAAAGAAGGTGCGGCTTGTTATTTAGTCGCTTGCGCGCACGGAGAATGTATTCTTTTCATCAGTCCGGCGTTTCAGAAGCTGACCGGTTATGAGTCGCATCAATTCCAGGAAGGTGGTTCCCGGTTTTGGTTTTCGCTGATTCATGAGCAGGATATTCCTATCATAAAAAAAACACTCTCCGAAGCCCATTTAAAATTAGCTTCCCCGGATTTTAATCGCTCATCGATTCCGCCCTTAGTACTGGAATACCGCATAAAAAAAGCCGATGGGCACTGGATTTGGCTAAAAGAATCCAAGTGGATCGTGGAGTTTACCGCCGATGGTATTAAAGATAAAGTGTTGTGCTTTTTAGAAGATATTACGGCAGTGAAGGAAAGCGAAGCCGTTCAAATACAGGCATTGCTGGCGCGCGAAAAATCAAGCCATACTTTATTGGAAACTGCCTTATTGTATCAAGAAAAAAAGCCGACTAAAATTTCGGATACCGCCGATTTTGCCTTGGAAAATGGCGCCAAGCTTACCAAACGAGAAAAAGAAGTCCTCTTATTATTAGCCGAAGGCAAATCCACCAAAGCCATTGCCAGTCAATTATTTGTGAGTGTAAATACCATTGAGACCCACAGGCGGCACCTACTTAGCAAATTCGGCGTGAAGAACTCCGTTGAGTTGATCGCCCAGGCATCGAGTGCGTTTTAAGGCTGTTTTTCGCTTCCCGAAAGGAAAAAATCACGGAACTCCGTGATTGACTGCCCTCCAAAATTAATAGAACTTTGAGCCCAGGTTTTTACTGCTGGCGTTATAATGTATATAACGTTTTAAATCATGTATATCATGAAAAATCGCCAAGATCATCCCGGGGTATATGTACCACCGCCATTAATTTATGTAGCACTCTTCTTGTTGTCTGTTTTTATACAAAAAGTAATGCCCATCAACGATTCTTTTTTTCATTCGGATATACATTATTACATCGGGTATGGCGTCCTTATTACATCTGCCATCATGTTGCTGCCCGCCTTATTTCATTTTTTAAAAACTAAAAACACGCTTATTACCATCAAACCTGCCAACTCGCTCCAAACAAAAGGCATTTACGCCATTACCAGAAACCCAATGTATATAGGGCTTTTGCTGATTTATACGGGTATTGCACTGCTGAAAGGCAATTGGTGGACCGTCCTCTTTATTCCGGTTATTATAATGATTATTCAATCTTTTGTAATAAAAAAAGAAGAACAATACCTGGAAAGAGCGTTCGGTAGTAGTTATACTGCATATAAAGAAAAGGTGAGAAGGTGGATTTGATGCTTCCATGAACTTTAAGGTCCATTTTTTATCATCTCAACACGAGCGCCAGGTCATTTTTATTGCAACTCCCACTCAGTTAACGCTCAAAATTATATCATTCTCATCCCCCCTTAACACTGCTTTTGCTGCGCTTCCGGTGCTAATTTTAACCTTTCCAGATTCAAAAAGATACCCAAAGGGGTTTCCTTTCATGCTATACAGGTTCAATAAAGAACCTATGAAGGTTCAACAAAGATGTTATAGAGGTTCTTACCTCATGCTATACAAGTTCAAAGTTTAACCTATAAAGGTTCAGTAAAGAATTTACTTAAGTTCAATAAAGATGCTGTAAAGGTTCTTGCCTCATGCTATAGAGGTTCAAGGTTTAACCTATACAGGTTGAAGGGAGAACCTATGGAGGTTCTTAAACTTACCTCGGAGGTTCAAAACGATATTTTAGAAGCAGAAATTGAAAACCTCCGGCATGTCTTTTGTCTAAAAACTATATTTTAGAGATTCAACAAGAAAAAAGCTTCATTATGTCACTCAACACTTATTTTAATCGCTTTTTTATTATTCTCATTTTTCAATGTGCCGCAATTCTGCTTATTGCGCAAGGATTCCAGTTGCAATGGTCGGAAGATGGCAATAGTTATTACAGTAGCAATCGCTCCGGCGAAATCCTGCGCTACGACTTGCCTGGCATGAATGCAACGCCGCTTGTGTCTGCCAAAGATTTGACGCCTGCGGATGCAAATAAACCGCTGCCAATCAATGGTTTTTCTTTTAGTGAAGATGGTAAAAAAATGCTGGTGTTTACCAACAGCAAGCGCGTGTGGCGCGCCAATACGCGCGGTGATTATTGGGTGTTGGACTTGAATACCAAGCAGTTAAAGCAAATTGGTAAAGATATGCCAGCATCGACGTTGATGTTCGCCAAGTTCTCGCCGGATGCCAGCAAAGTAGCGTATGTGAGCCAGCGCAATATTTATGTGGAAGATTTGACGAGCGGAAAAGTGAGTAAACTGACCTCCGATAATGGCACCAAAAAGCTTATTAACGGTACGTTCGACTGGGTGTACGAGGAGGAATTTGGCGTGCGGGACGGCTTTCGCTGGGCGCCCGATGGTCAGACGATTGCTTATTGGCAGATTGACGCCAATCAGGTTCGCGATTTTTACATGATTAATAATACGGATTCTATTTACAGCCAAATTATACCTGTGGAATATCCGAAAGCGGGCGAGTTGCCCTCCCCGGCAAAGATAGGCGTGGTGCATATTTCCACCGGCAAAACCACCTGGATGAACGTGCCCGGCGACCCGGCGCAACATTATATTCCGCGCATGGAATGGACGCCCGATGGCAAGGAAATTATGATGCAACAACTAAATAGAAAGCAAAACGAAAGTAAAATCATGCTGTGTAATCCGACCTCGGGCGCTGCCCGCACTATCTTCAGCGAGCAGGACGAAGCCTGGATCGACGCGGCGCCAAGCTGGAAATGGGTGAATGACAACAAGGAATTTGTGTGGACGAGCGAGCAGGACGGCTGGCGGCATTTATATCTGATTTCAAAAGATGGCAAAAGCGTGAAAACCATTACCAAAGGGGATTATGATGTGATTCAGACATTATTAATCGACGATAAAAATGATATGATTTACTTCACAGCTTCCCCGGATAACACGGTGCAGCGGTATTTGTATAAAATTCCATTAAAGGAAAACGGCAAAATAGAGCGGCTTTCGCCAGCTGTGCTGGAAGGAACGCATAGTTATATCATATCACCGAATGGTAAATATGCGCGTCATAGTTTTTCAAATTATTACACCCGCCCGATGACCGAGTGGATTTCGCTGCCTGACCACAAGCCGTTGAATGCGGAAGAAGATATTACCAAGAAGTTTGATCCTGCGGCAAAGGAAAAAAGCAATGTGTCGTTCTTTACCGTCACTACGGAGGACGGCGTGGAAATGAACGGCTGGATATCCAAGCCCAATAATTTCGATTCGAATAAAAAATATCCGGTAGTTTTTAAGGTGTATGCCGAGCCTGCGAGCACCACGGTAAATGATTCCTACGGTTCCGCCAGCGATTATCTTTATACAGGCAGCATGGCGGAAGACGGCTACATCCACATTTCTCTGGACAATCGCGGTACGCCCGCACCTAAAGGCAGGGCCTGGCGCAAAGCTATTTATAGGCAATTGGGGCAGATCAACATTCGCGACCAGGCGATGGGCGCTAAAAAATTGCTGGAACAATGGACCTTTCTTGACCCTGAGCGCATAGCCGTGTGGGGCTGGAGCGGCGGCGGTTCTACGACTTTGAACTTGATGTTCCAATATCCGGA
>CAZGAU010000269.1:0-4808 GCA_964523725.1 uncultured Saprospiraceae bacterium | reverse complement strand
GTAGCACGTATTCCGTTTAGTGTAGTAGATTGCAAGGCACCATCGCCAATCTGTAATCATGGAATAGCGGTGGAACTTATGCCGGTAGAGGCTGGCACAGATGCAGATGGCGATGGTGATGCAGACACAGGAGCGATGACTATTTGTGCAACGGATTTTGTGGCCAGCCCAATTGAAGATTGCAGTGGATCTATCACTTATTCTATCAACAGAGTGGGTGAAAGACCTGACATTAACCAGGATTGTATTGTAGTAACTTGTGATGATCCTGCAACTCTGGAGGTCGAAATCCACGCCTGGGATAATGCCTTCAATCCAAATGCGATACAACCGGATAGCACTATTGGTGGTCCAAATCACGACTTCTGTGTCACGTATGTACTGCTTCAGGATAACATGTTTGGCGTATGTGATGTCGCTGGTCCAGGTACAATTGCAGGTATTATCAATACCGAAGATACCGAGCCGGTTGAAAATGTAAATGTACTGCTCAGCGGTCAGAATGCTCAGAACAAACTGACCAATGCTCAAGGAGCATACAGCTTCAACGGTATAGCGCTTGGATATGACTACACAATTGCTCCTACGCTGGATATAAATCCGTTGAACGGAGTAAGCACATTCGATATTGTACTGATTACCAGACATATACTCGGGGTTCAGCCGCTGAATACGCCGTACAAGCTGATCGCAGCGGATGTCAATAATTCGAAGAATATCTCGATCCTGGATTTGATTGCACTCAGAAAACTCATTTTGAGCGTTGATTTACAGTTTGCCAATAACACCAGCTGGCGTTTTGTAGATGCTTCTTACACCTTCCCGGTACCGACCAATCCTTGGTCTCAATATTTCCCGGAAGTGAAGAACATCAATGACCTGGCTAGCGCAATCAACAATGTGAATTTCGTAGCGATTAAAATTGGTGATATCGATGGCAACGCCAGAACAAGCAGCATCGCCGGCACCGAAGTACGCAGTATGAATGGCGTGCTCAACTTCCAGCTTGCCGATCAGGCACTCAAAGCCGGCAACGAATACACCATTGATTTCCGCGCCAAAGAACTTGCCAAGGTTCAAGGGTATCAGTTCACATTGACTTTTGATCAACAAGCACTGGAATTGGTGGATATCATTGAAAATGTTGTTAAAGAAGAAAACTTTGGTCTGCGCTATGTAAACGAAGGCGTGATCACCACAAGCTGGAATGCGCCGAATGGTGTCACAGCTGACGCTGCCAATGCAAACGATGTACTGTTCAGCCTGGTATTCAGAGCTAAAACAGACACCGAACTCAGCAAAACCCTGGGCGTGAGCAGTCGCTACACAATAGCAGAAGCTTACAACCAAACAAATGAGCTGATGAACATAGCTCTGGAATTCAGCACCGGCGTAATTACCGGTCAGGAGTTTGAATTGTACCAGAATATTCCGAACCCATTCAAGGATAGAACAGTGATCGGTTTTTATCTGCCGGAAGCAACCACAAATGCAACACTTAAATTGCAGGATGCAAGTGGTCGGGTGTTGAAATTGATCCGTGGCGATTATGCGAAAGGGTACAACCAGGTAACTATTAATCGCAGCGAATTGAATGCCGGTGTGATCTATTACACCCTCGAAACGAACAAATACACCGCAACGAAGAAGATGATTATGGTGGATTAAACCATAAGAAATGATAAAACCAAAGGGGTTGGAGCGTGTCGTTTCAGCCCCTTATCTTTTGGAAAGACTTTTTCGCAAGGTTGAACCCAGCGTAAAAAGGCGTGTTCAAAAAGGAAAAGACTGCACGATGAGTTTCACAATTCCGGAAGAACAAGTCAGGCATCTGGAAAAACCCTTGTTAATCTGGCTGGGATGGCAACTGCGGCTTTTGCAAATATTGGGTAATCCGCTGGCGTGTGATGACTGGAGAAAAGATTCAATACACACCTTATCAGGAAGTTTCCGATCAATTTCCGGCTATTTCCACCCACGAATTCCGCCGTGCAGCATTTCTGATCGAACCGAATGGGCAAGCTTACCGCGGCATGGAGGCAGCTTTTCGTACTTTTACTTACGGCAGCCGATGGCATTTTTTGTATAAATGGTACAACAGCAATCAATCGTTTCAAAACCTCTCCGATCAATTATACAGATGGATTGCACGCAATCGCTCCTTCCTTTTTACAATTACACGCTTCCTCTTTGGGAAAAATCCCGCCAAAATGAAACCGTACTGGCTATTCTATCTTGCAGGATTCGCACTGTTTATTTATTTCATTATCAAATTATTGTAAATATCACTCCGATTGGTCCCGGGATTCTTCAATCAAAGCTTCTTCAGCATCCTCTTTTTCAGGGCGTTTACCGAAAATATCTTCCAAATCAGCCTTCATCACTACTTCTTTTTCCAGCAATCGCTGTGCAAGCTGGTCAAGTTCATCGCGGTGTTCCTGAAGTACCTGTTTGGTACGCTCGTAAGCGGATTCTACCAATTGATGCACCCGATCGTCAATCTTTTCTGCGGTAGCTTCACTATAAGGTTTTTGAAGCATTTGCTCGTAGCGCCCGGTGCTGTCATAAAAACTGATATTTCCAAGTTCTTCATCCAAACCATAATAAGAAACCATCATATAAGCCTGTTTGGTCACTTTTTCCAGATCGTCGAGCGCACCAGAAGAAACTTCGTCAAAAACAACTTCTTCGGCGGCCCGCCCGCCCAGCGCCGCGCATATTTTATCCAGAAACTGAGATTTGGTGTAGAGTTGATTTTCCTGTGGCAAGTACCAGGCAGCTCCCAGGGATTTACCTCTCGGCACAATGGAAACTTTTAGCAGTGTATCGGCGTGCGGCAGATACCAACTGGCAGTAGCATGACCAGCCTCATGATACGCAATAATTTTCTTTTCTTTCTCGGAAACAATCTTGCTTTTCTTTTCCAAACCCGCGATCACCCGATCTGTGGCATCAAAAAAATCTTTCATTTCCACACTGTCCTTGTTTCTCCGGGCAGCAATCAGCGCGGCTTCATTACAAATATTAGCAATATCTGCTCCCGAGAAGCCAGGGGTTTGAGAGGCAAGTGTATCCAGGTCAATATCTCCGGCCATCTTTAGCGGTTCGGTATGCACCTCGAAAATAGCCCTTCGCTCTTTCTGGGTAGGTAATTCCAGGTAAATCTGACGATCAAAACGCCCAGGACGCAATAAAGCACGATCCAGCACTTCACCTCGATTTGTAGCCGCCAGCACGATAATCCCCGTGTTGGTACCGAATCCATCCATCTCAGAAAGCAACTGGTTCAGGGTATTTTCACGCTCGTCATTGCTTTGAAAACTCATGGCCTTGCCCCGGCTCCGGCCAATGGCATCAATTTCGTCAATAAAAATAATACTCGGCGAGTTTTGCTTGGCTTTCTTAAACAAATCCCGCACCCGGCTGGCGCCTACACCCACAAACATTTCTACAAATTCCGAGCCCGAAATCGAGAAAAACGGCACATCCGCTTCTCCGGCTACGGCCCTGGCCAACAGGGTTTTACCAGTACCCGGCGGACCGATCAATATGACGCCTTTCGGAATTTTTGCACCAAGCCGGGTATATTTTTCCTGATTCTTCAGAAAATCTACAATTTCTTTCACTTCTACCTTGACTTCTTCCAACCCAGCTACATCGTCAAACGTGACATTGGTTTTTTCTTTGCGCAAAGCATCCTTGACTTTTCCAAAATCAAAAATACCGGCGCCACCGCCCATCCCGGAACTTCGCGCGCGGCTAATGATAAACCACCAGATCAAAACAATAATCAGAATGGGAAGTCCCCAGGCCAAGATCGTACCCCACCAGTCGGTGCGCTGCACATAGCTGATGTCTGTTCGTTCTTCGGCCGGCAAGTCTTGCTGTGCCTGCTCGACAGCTTGTTCGAAATTCTCAATCGAACCGATATTGAATGTAAAATGAGGCCCCGCGTTCGTCGAGTCGATATCCGAATATTCGCCTTTGCCCAATTTGTCTTTCTTGATGTAAATTTCTGCTTTTGTTTTATTTACAACGGTAATTTTCGCAGCATCGTTATCCGCCAGAATATCCCGTTTGAACTTCGTCCAGGTAATTTCCTCCGCGCCCGGCTGAAGCCATCCGAAAAAAAATTGACCGAGTAAAATTGCCAGAAAAATATAAAAGACCAGCCGCAATCCTCCACCTAATGGACCTCCCCCCGAAGGTGGCTTGGATGATTGTTTCTGGTTTTTATCCTGGGGATTCGGTACGCGATTTGCCATATAAAATTTTTATTTATCAATTGTACAATGATGCATCACTACTCAATAATAAAACACCACAACCGTTTTTATGGGTTAAATTTTTTCTTAAAATGTTGATATTAAAGCAAATAAAAAACACACAAGCTTAAAACGAAACAAATCCGGTGATGTTTAGCGAGCTTGAACATTCACAAAACCAGCTCGTTCCAATCAGTAGATCATTACATAAAAGAAAGAATAAAGCTCAATCAAATACACGATACAAAATCGTGATTCCTATTTATATTTTTAACTTTTTTATTAAAAAAAGGCATATTATTAACAAAAATTCGGTATGCAATCAAATTCCATTTACAAACTATATAATCAAAATCTTTCCCTGCTGACGGATTTATACCAATTGACTATGGCAAATGCTTATTGGAAAACGGGCGTTCATCGACGGGAAGCTGTGTTTCACCTGACTTACCGGACCAATCCGTTTCAAGGCGACTATGCCATTGCCTGCGGGCTCGATCTGGTCATTGATTGGTTGCAAAATCTCCGGTTTTCACAAAATGA
>CAZGAU010000268.1:0-4903 GCA_964523725.1 uncultured Saprospiraceae bacterium | reverse complement strand
ATGCAATTCACAGATGAAGTGAACTGGACGCTTTCGGATTTTGTAGTCATGGGCATCCTGCTGCTCGGCGCCGGTCTCGCGTGCGAGCTTGTACTTAGAGGTGTCAAAAATTTCGAGCGCCGGCTCATTATGATTGCCGTTATTTTAGGGGTGTTTTTCCTGATTTGGGGGGAACTCGCGGTTGGAATCTTTGGAACACCGTTCGCCGGAAGTTAGAGGGTAAAAATTTGATAGATGAGATTGTGGCATCACAGATCTTTAATTGGGTATGTGGTGTCCGTGTTTTATATTTCACTGGGAATCAGCGCATTCACTGGCATAATTAAATTACAGCGGAGGAACGGATTGTGGAGATGATATTGTAAAAAAACGCTGATATTACTTTATATCTCGGTCTCGTCAAAAAAATTATCAAAGCCTCTCTTTCTCTTGTTTCAAAACTAATGGCTCTCATCGGTAAAAATTTTACTTATTACTTCAAATGTAATCAATTTTTGGAGTTTGAGTTTCCTCATTAGTGATAGAGCCTCGACCAGCCTTGATAATCTTCAAACATTTTCTTATCAAAAACCTTATAGCTTGGATTGCCAAACAAGTTTGGCAATTACTAGCATTCCGGCACCCAGATCGGGATATTCACCGCCAGCCCGCCGAGCGAGGTTTCTTTATACTTGTGATCCATATCCTGTGCGGTTTGCCACATGGTTTTGATCACATCGTCGAGGGAGACTTTGGCTTTGGCAGGGTCGCTATCCAGGGCGATATTCGCGGCGGTAATGGCTTTCACCGCGCCCATGGAGTTGCGTTCGATGCAGGGCACTTGTACCAGCCCGCCTACAGGATCGCAGGTCATGCCCAGGTGGTGTTCCATCGCGATCTCCGCCGCCATAAGGGCTTGCGCCGGACTACCGCCCAAACATTCGGTGAGCGCCGCCGCCGCCATTGAAGAACTCACCCCGATTTCCGCCTGGCAACCGCCCATCGCCGCCGAGATCGTGGAGCCTTTCTTAAAAATGCTGCCCACCTCGCCCGCCACCAGCAGGAACTTAATAATTTCATCTTCGCCGACTTCCTCGCCGGAAAAGCTATAATAATACATCAGCACCGCCGGGATCACGCCCGCCGCGCCATTGGTGGGGGCGGTGACCACCTTGCCAAAATTGGCATTCTCTTCGTTGACTGCCATCGCAAAACAGCCGATCCATTTCACAATCCTGGAAAAATTGGGGTTTCGACTTTTTACTTCCTGCATCCACTCATCAATATTGCTATAAACCGCACCATCCATCATTTTATCGTGAATACTCATTGCCCGTCGGGTCACATTCAAACCACCCGGCAACACGCCTTCGGTGTGACAGCCAATGTAAATGCACTGGCGCATCACGTCCCAGATTTGTAGTAATCCGTTGCGGATTTCCGGCATCGTGCGCCAGGCCTGTTCATTTTTGCAAACGATATCAGCGATGCTGGCATTTTGTTCGTCACAGTAACGCAGCAATTCCCGGCCGTGGTTGATCGGAAAAGGCAATTGAATATGCTCGCGACTCGAGGTTTCACCTTCTTTGACTACAAAACCGCCCCCGATTGAGAAATAAGTGGCTTCGTACAACGCCTTCGTTGCTGCATCAAAAGCCCGGAACGTGACCCCGTTCGGATGAAAAGGAAGCGATTTGGAATAATGAAAATGCAAATCCTCTTGCGGATGGAAAGGAATATTTTTTTTGCCGCCAAGGCGAATCTGTTGATCGGATTGTATTTGAAAAGGGATATTCTTGACTTCCAGTGGATCAATGGTCACGGGATCTTCACCGTTCAAACCCAACATAATCGCTACATCGGTGCCGTGACCTTTACCGGTGAGCGCCAGGGAGCCATATAAATCTACTTCCACTCGTTCGGTTGGTTCCAGCAAATTTTGATCTTTCAATTCCTGCACAAAACGCTCCGCTGCGCGCCAGGGGCCGAGGGTATGCGAGCTAGAAGGGCCCACGCCGATCTTGAGCATATCAAATACGCTGATAGGTTCCATTGGTTAGGTTTTTAGACGGTAAAGATACTGGAAGCTTGTCACTGGTTACCGGATTTTCTTCAAAAAGTTCTACCAGTAGTCAGGAACCAACCGCTCGAAACAAATATCAGTTACTAGCTCCCCCCTTGAATCTCAGGGCCAAATGCCGATTGTCCAATTCTCTGGAAGGTTCATCAAACAGGAAAAACACCAGCACCATCCCCTTACCTTCGGCGTAGAGTGCCAGCATTTTGCAGTGATTGCGTTCGCTGAAGCTTTCTTTGGGTTGGAAAAAATAAATTTTGCCCCAGTCGGCGTTGAAATTTTCCTTCAGTTCATCCTCGGTGATGCCAATCGAGGTAATCACCGCATCTTCTTCGTTTACAGCCAAATGCGAAGCCATCCGAAAGCCTTCCACGTGCGGGGTCTGAAAAACATAATGATTTTCATTATAAGGGGCCACGAGATAGCGGATTTCTATCTTTTCTTTCCTGGAACGAATACCAAAATCACAGGGTTGAAAGATCCCTTTTTGCAAGCGGACTTCCTTATAGCTTCCTTCCAGCGGCTCGTAAAAATCGATTTGGGCATGGTCGAGCAAATGCAGGAAATTGTCGCTGTATTTGATTTGCGCAACCGCTCCTTGTGCCAGCAGGCAACTCAATGCTATCAATAACAATCTGATTTTCATAGCGCAATAATTTTCTTCTAAAATAAGACTTCGCATCGTAATTCAACAAATATTGAGGTCGAATTTAACAGAAAAACGCTTTTTACCGGAAGCAGCACGCTCAAAACCCAAGTTTTATTATATAAAAATAGAATGCGTGGCCCAAATGTATAATACAATCTGAGCCACTGTCTGAGTCAGTGTTCATTATTTTATAAAAATAGAATGGATGAATTCATTTGGAGGTTTACACCGGGGCAACGCGTATTTTCTCTTTGATGGATTGGATTAATGCCGGGGAGGGCTTTCGGCGGTGGATTTTACTTTTTATAAATTCGCGGAAAGATTGCTCTTTGCTAAGTACTTCGAGATATGCGGGGTTGGCTTTGATTTCCTTGAGTAGTTCCATTTCGGCGCTTTCCGTCAGCTCATTATCCAGATACATCGTTACTTTTCTGACCAGCTCCTGATAGTTATGATCTCTCATCGTTTTGGATTTTGTGCTACTCAAAGGATCCATTCGTTCAGCCAATCTTGCTACAAGTGGGTACAAACGGTGGCCGCCCCGTAAATCGCACTGGTGCGAAAACGTGAACAAACCATGACCGATTTTGGACTAACCTGTGAAGCATATTTCTTAAGCTGTTTTTTTTACGAATGAATTTCCTTCAAAGCAGCGAGTTAACAATTAGGGTTTAACTTCGCTAATATGTTAAAAAATAAAAGTTTATAAATTATAAAATAATCCTTTCCAATTCTCATTGTCACAAAGTCTCTCATTCACCTCATCTCCCAGTCGCCAAGTCACTCCTCTTCCTCCTTGCCGTAGCCCAGCGATTGCGCGTATTCCCGCAGCTTGTCCTTCAGCATATTGCGCGCACGGTGCAGCCTGGAGCGAACCGTACCGATCGGGATATCAAGAATTTTAGAAATTTCTTCATATGTAAATCCTTCGATATCACACAGTAAAATCACCACCCGAAAATCCACCGGCAAAGCGTTGATCGCATTGGTAACTTCATCGCCCATCATCGTCTGGAACATCTCCTCGCGCAGGTCGGCGTAGCCGGAAATACTGGCGTCTTCCTCTACCTCCTGGTAGCTGGTAATGTCCTCATAGTCCACCTTGGTCGGCTGCTTGCTCTTCCGGCGGTACTGATTGATGAAAGCATTTTTTAATATTTTGAAGAGCCAGGCTTTGGCATTGGTCCCTTCATTGTATTTGTCAATGAAGCGAAATGCTTTCATATACGTTTCCTGTACCAGGTCGTTGGCATCTTCCTCGTTGTAGGTCAAATGGTAGGCGAAGGTGTATAACGCATCTATCTGAGGTAAGAATTCTTCCTCGAAAATGCGTTCGTAGCGCTTTTTTTGGTTATCCTGCGTCATTACCATGGTAAAGGTATAATTTTCTGATCAATTATGCTGACGCTTTATTGACGAAATGTCCAACTGAAATTATGTCGGAAAAGTTTCCAAAACGGTAAGAATAAAGAAAGGATTTTTATAAACCCTTGATTTTAAAGGGCTCTAAGACCAAACTCACCAGTACACCAGTTCAATATCGCTGACAATATCTTCAAACCATTTGAGCGGTGCCTGGGTTTTGTCGCCTGTGCGGGTATCACATTTGAAGAAAAGGTAATAAAGCTGCAAATGTCCGTCCATAGCGCGAAGCAGCCGCTGAAACCGGGAAGTGCCGTCGGTGGTTTGTTGTAGCAAGTGAATGGAACGCCAGCTGTAATAAGCCTCGTCATGATGTTCGATCAGATCGAGCACTACAGGGTCGTCGGTGTATTTTTCCATAAAACGGCGGGCGCACATGCTATGGTGCTTCGACCAGTCACGGGGTACGCTTTTGTCTTCCATATATTTGAAAGTATCATGCGCAAAAGCGACCAAACGCAGGCGCTCTCTGGATTGGGGATCCAATGAAAGCCGGTCTATATTATCTAAAACTTCCTTAATATGCTTATAAACCTCCCCCTCCGGATGTCCATAACGCGGCACGCCCCAGAACAATCCTTTAATAAATTCGGGAATTTGGAGTAATTGTTTTTCCAAGGCGGTCTGAGGACGCAATTCCATTTCGAGATTTACGTTTATTACATTGGAATCATTTCCTGCCGTTGGTTCGCCCGTTGTGGTAGCAAATAGCTGATTTTCAGTTTCGTTCAAGACGCTGTTAATTTCCTGTTAAATAGATTTTTAAGGGTAACAAT
>CAZGAU010000267.1:0-4914 GCA_964523725.1 uncultured Saprospiraceae bacterium | reverse complement strand
GGTTAGATCGCACATTCGTTATCTAACCTGTTTCTTAAAAAGTGGTCCCACTTGGGCTCGAACCAAGGACCCTCTGATTATGAGTCAGATGCTCTAACCAGCTGAGCTATGGGACCAGGAAGGCTTGAGCGATTATCGCATGAAATTCTTGCGAGTAAAGCCGTGCAAAAATACAATATTTTGAGCAAAATGGTTCAGGTAAACGGTCTATTTTTATTTCTTGGTAATCAATAAATTTCCCGGAAATAGGCTGAATCCAGAAAACAAGACAACAAAAAACTGAAAAATTGTCAGTTGTTTTTCTGAGTAGAGGACATTTTGACTTGTTTTTTGAAATGCTTCACATGATCAAACTGCCAACATTCTGCTGACTATCATTGGTTTGGGAATGGAATGATTTTTGTTTTTATCAAGAATGATACGAATTATGAAATAAAAACTAAACTCTGTAAATCAATCGACTATGAAATATAAAGATTATTATAAAACATTAGGCGTCGATAAAAATGCTTCTGAAAAAGAGATCAAAGCGGCTTACCGGAAGCTGGCATCGAAATATCATCCGGATAAGAATCCGAATGACCCCAAGGCAGAAGAAAAATTTAAAGAAATAAACGAAGCCAAAGAAGTACTGACTGACCCTGAGAAACGTAAGAAATACGATACGCTTGGCGCTAATTGGGAAGCCTACGAACAGGGTGGCTTTGACTGGTCGCAATATGCTGGTCAGGGTGATCCGGGTGGTGGGCGCACTTTTTATTTCGAAGGTGATCCTTCTGCGTTCTTTGGTGGAAGCGGTTTTTCCGATTTTTTTGAAATGTTTTTTGGTGAGCGCGCCGGAGCTGATTCTTTCTCACAGTTTGGAACCCAGCGTGGCAGACGCGGCGCAGGATTCAAAGAGCAGGACGTGCAGGCAGAATTGCCCATTACTTTGCAAGAAGCTTATCACGGTAGCGAGCGCACCTTTGAGTTGAATGGTCAGAAACTTCGGATAAGAATCAAACCCGGTGCTTACGAGGGCCAGCGCTTGAGGATTCAGGGCAAAGGTGGCCCGGGCGCGAATGGCGTGCCTGCTGGCGACTTATACCTCATCTTGCGGGTAGCAGCAGACAATCGCTTTGAGAGAAACGATAATGACCTGATTTATCACACCAAAGTGAATTTATACACCGCCATTTTGGGTGGAAAAATAGAGGTGCCTACCATGAGCGGGCGCGTACAGGTGACCATCCCGAAAGGTACAAACCCCGGCAAAGTGCTGCGTCTGAAAGGTAAAGGAATGCCGTTGTATGGTAAAACTGATCAATATGGTGATCTTCTGGTGAAAGTGAATGTAACTATTCCGAAAAACCTGACACCGGAGGAAGAAGCTTTGTTCATCAAACTGAAAGAATTACATCAAGCTAAACGCCTCAGCTATGCTTAAAATTTAATGAGATAATAAAATAACAAATCCCGGTTTTTATAAAATAATTTTAAAAATCCCGGGGTTTGTTGTAAAAAAAAGTGAATGAATTGGGGTTGGCATTTAGTTGAAATACTAATTATTATTTTCCTGCATCATATGTAAGTCGAGCTGCGGGAAAGGAATCGAAACACCTTGCTGGTCAAACGCTTTTTTCACGTGTTCATGCACATAAAAATTGGCATCCCAGAAATCTTCGGTCTTTGTCCAGAAACGCACCCCAAAATTGACCGAGCTATCAGCGAGTTCTTTCACCATAATTTTATAGCCTTTATCTTCCAGAAACCCAGGGCAGTTTTTAATTACATTTTCCAGGATATCCTTTGCTTTGTCAATATTGTCGTTATAACCAATTCCGAAAACCAGATCCAGCTGTTTTTCGGGGTGGTAATTAATATTTTCAATGGGTCCGTTCAGTACCGAACTATTCGGAAGAATAATCCGACGATTTTCAAGATTGGTCATCACGGTATTAAAAATCTGGATTTCACGCACCACTCCCACGTAGCCCTGGGCTGAGATCACATCGCCTACACGGTATGGTTTGAAAAGTAGAATAAGCACACCTGCCGCGAAATTACTCAGGCTACCCTGTAGCGCCAATCCAACTGCAAAACCGGCTGCGGCCAGCACTGCCACAAAAGAGGTAGTTTCAATGCCTACAATACCTGCCGCACTAAATACGACCAGCACTTTCAACGCAATGCCGATCAAGCTCTTCAAAAAAGCGCGAAGCTCAGGCTCCATCTTTGATTTTTCCATGCCTTTGGCACTTAGCTTGGCAAGGCGGTCAGCAATCCAGAAACCAATAATAAGTACTAAAATGGCGCCCACAATTTTAGGTGCATATTCAATCGCCATCGAGGTAATTTGTTCGATGTAATCCATGTATTTTTTAATTTTGGGTTAGAAATAAGATTTACGGATCAAAATAAAATTCCGTTTTTTTATAAACTCATTATTAAATTGAAGTAAAATTTTGTCAAAAGGTTCAAAATATATCAGCCAGGATGAAGCCTTGCGTCGGATGCAACGCTATTGCGCTTATCAGGAACGCTCGCACAAGGAAGTGCGCAGCAAGCTTCTGAATTTGGGCATCTACGGTGATTCGCTGGAGGAAATCATGGCCCAGCTTATCACGGATAATTTTCTGAATGAAGAGCGCTTCGCGCGGGCGTACGCGCGCGGCAAGTTTCATATGAAACAATGGGGCAGGCGGCGCATTTTGCAGGAGCTCAAATTCCGTGATATTTCTGATTATTGTATCCGCAAAGCGATGGAAGAGATTCCTGAAAAAGATTATTTGGAAACTTTGGAGGAAATTATCCGTAAAAAAAATAACAAACTCGCCAAAACCGAAGACTTCGTTAGACGAAATAAAATTGCACAATACGCCATTAGCCGGGGGTACGAACCGGATTTAGTTTGGGAACTGGTTGATAGGTTGATAAGTTGATAGGTTTATGTGGTTCATCACCCCATGCTCCCATTACCCCATCACCCTTTAAAGCAAAGATTCCTGCACAAAAGGCAGCTTCACGGAATAATCTGTGGTATAATGCAAGCCCCGGCTCTCGCGGCGCATGGTAGCCGAGCGGGTGACCAGATAGGCAATGCTGATGAGGTTGCGCAATTCGCACAACTGCGGTGACAGCGTGGTCGTAGCGTACAAATCCTCGGTTTCCTGAAACAAAATATACAAGCGATCCAGCGCACGCTTCAAACGCACATTTGAGCGCACAATGCCCACATAACTGCTCATGATCTCTTTCAGCTCCTTCAAACTCTGGGTGATCAATACCATTTCTTTCGGGTCGGTGGTTCCGCGGACGTCCCAGTCGGGAATACCCTGTTTGATTGAAAGATTGTCAATTTTAGGCAGAATATCATCTGCAATTCGCTTTGCAAAAACCATCGCTTCTAGCAGAGAGTTGGAGGCCAGGCGGTTAGCGCCGTGCAGGCCGGTGGAAGTGCATTCGCCGCAAGCATAAAGTCGTTGGATTGTGCTGTGTCCCATTTCGTCCACTTTGATGCCGCCACATATATAATGACAAGCCGGTACTACCGGAATCATATCTTTCATCGGGTCGATGCCGATACTCAGGCATTTTTCATAAATCGTCGGGAAATGTGCCACAAAACCACCTTTATCCAAATGCCTGCAATCCAGAAACATGCATTCTTCACCACTCATTTTCATTTCATTGTCAATGGCACGGGCCACGATGTCGCGCGGAGCAAGGGATTTGCGTTCGTCGTACTTATGCATAAATTCCTCGCCGTTGCGGTTTTTTAAAATGCCACCAAAGCCGCGTACTGCCTCCGACACCAGGAAAACAGGATTCTCGCCCGCCGGATTGTACAAGGCCGTCGGATGAAACTGCACAAATTCCATGTTTTCCACCCAGCCCTTGGCACGATATACCATCGCGATGCCATCGCCCGTAGCGATCACCGGATTGGTCGTTGCCCGATAAATCTGACCCGCGCCGCCGGTCGCAATCACCGTTATTTTAGAAAGTAGTTTTTCGATCTCGCCGGTTTCTTTATTCAAAGCATAAGCGCCATAACACTCGATATCTGGCATGAGCCGTGTGACCATATAACCCAGGTGGTGCTGAGTGATAATATCCACTGCGAAGTAATGCTCCAGCACTTCAATATTGCTGAATTCATCGGCTTTTGCCATTAGGGTACGCTGGATTTCCCAGCCGGTAAGGTCTTTGTAATGCAAAATCCGGTTTTCCGAATGCCCGCCTTCGCGACCCAAATCGTATTCGGCGGAAAGATTTTTATCAAAACGAGCGCCCCAGTCAATGATTTCGCGGACCCGCTTCGGCCCTTCAGTGACCACGATTTCCACAATTTGCTCATCGCACAAACCATCGCCTGCATCCAGGGTGTCTTCCTTGTGTTTTTCGTACGAATCGACCTGTTCATTCCACACTGCCGCCACGCCGCCCTGCGCATAGCGGGTGTTGCTTTCGCCCTCCTGCGTTTTGGTAAGTACGGTGATTTTTAGCTCCGGACGTTTTTGGGCGATTTGAATAGCCGTGGACAGTCCGCCGATTCCCGAACCAAGGATGAGCACATCGGTTTGTATCATGGTTAGTTTAATTTGAAAACTAAGGTAGAAATAAAATTAGCTTTGCAATAGTTCAAAAAGAATTTTAAAAACATTAAGCGTTTTTTACCTTCGCAACCAAATAAAATTTTATGCGTATCGCCGTCAATACTCGCTTCTTACTCAAAGACCGACTCGAAGGTGTTGGTTGGTTTTCTTACGAAGTGATGCGTCGACTGGTAGCAGCACATCCTGAGCATGAGTTTATTTTCTTTTTCGATCGCCCTTACGATGAATCTTTTATTTTTGGCAAAAACGTAACCCCGGTTGTGCTGTTTCCGCCTGCAAGGCATCCGGTGCTGTGGCTGTGGTGGTTTGAATGGTC
>CAZGAU010000266.1:0-4933 GCA_964523725.1 uncultured Saprospiraceae bacterium | reverse complement strand
TCGAGCGGCAAGGTAATTTCGCCCACCGTAGGGAAGAAATTAATTTCGGGTAGCACCTGACCTCTTAATTCACCGCTGGCAAAGGCTGTAGTGTGAATATTGGCATAATAATCACCATTGACCAAAGCATCAATTTGCCCCTGATCGAGTGTAAAAGTATTGTCGGGAGCAGTATAAACGCCGCTGCGCAAATTCGCACTGGCACTGGTAACCAGTGAAATATCAATATTGCCATTGGTGCCGGCACTGCCAAGGTGCAGGTGCGCACCCCCGGCAATATTTGCGGCGAAATCTCCTTGCAAACCAGAAAATGCCCCGGTTGCCGTGAGTACGTCTCCGTTCAGTTCCAATTTCAAGGCACCATTGGCCATGGTCATTTTGGGTTGAACTTCGTTTAATCCCGCAAGAGAGGTAGTTAAATAAGCCGTGGATACTGGCAGGCATTGTCCTCTGATTTCACCGGGAACGTTATCCATGGAGTGAATATTTACATAAAACATGCGGTTGCGAAGGGTATCCAGTTGTCCGGCACTCATGTCAATCGTGTTGTCACCGGTTAGAAATACGCCGCTTCGATTGTCAGCATTGACACTGGCGTTCAAAGGGAAAATGACGCCTCCGCTTTGACCTGCAAACCCGGCGTGGATATGCGCGCCACCGGCTACATTTGTATTAAAATCGCTCTGTAAACCGGAAAATCCTCCTGTAGCAATGGCTTGATTGCCAGTAACTTCCAGGATCACCGTGCCCCGGGCATTGGTATTGACATTGGCGGTTTCGCTGGCGCCCGAGAGCGGTGCATTCATGTAATAATTGGCTTCTGCGAGTAGTTGCCCTCGTAATTCACCGGATGCAAAATTCAGGGAATGAACGTTGACGTATAATCCTCTTTCCCGGATCGCGTCGATTTGTGCCTCGGTCAAAGTAAAAGTATTAGCGGAAGCCTCAAATTCACCTCCGGTTAGTTCCAGATTGGGCGAAATATTCAGGCTGTAAATTACATCACCGTTGGTACCGGCAGGACCGAGATGGATGTGTGCGCCGCCGGCAATGGCTACGTTGATCTCGCTGCCAAGATTGGCAAATGCACCGGAAACAATCAGTTGATTTCCAACAAGTTCCGCTTTGACCGCGCCGCGTCCTAGGCTTATAATTGCCGGCACTTCAAACGTACCCGACAATAGCCCTGTAAAGATGGCTTGCGCATCGGGCAGTAATTGACCCCGAATTTCGCCGCTCGTGTTATTCACAGTGTGAATATTGACATACATGCCGCGAGCCAGAAGCATCGCTTTTTGATCAGCGGTAAGCTCAAAGCGGTTATTCGCAGCGTCAAATGTACCTCCCAGGTCATCGGCATCAAGTGCAGCAACGAGGGGAAACAGTACCTCGCCATTTTGACCGGCCATGCCGATGTGAATATGCGCACCACCGGCAATTTCAGTAGCAACGGCACTTTCCAAGTTGTCAAAAGAACCGGAAACAATGAGCGAATCCCCGCGTAATTCAGCAATGACCGCACCGCTTGCACCGGAAGTCACCACCGGAATTTCATTGGCGCCCGACAGATGGGCACGCATTACCAAATCGGCTTCGCCGACTACTTGACCGCGGATTTCGCCGCCCGCGTTATCCGCAGAGTGGATATTGGCGTACAGTTGACCGCTTGCGAGCGCCTGTATTTGATCGTCCGTGAGGGTAAAAGTATTGCTGGCAGCTTCAAACACACCACCCCGGAGATCCGGATCGGGATTGGCATTGATGGCAATTTCCACGCCTCCGTTTTCACCGGCCAAACCCAAATGAAGATGTGCGCCTCCACCAATCGCTGTATTAAATGCACTTTCCAAACCGGAGAATGCACCGGTGACCACCAGTTGATTGCCGGTTAATTCCAGGACCAGAGCACCACTTGCACTGGTAATCACAGAAGGTACTTCATTGCTACCGAGTAAGTTGGCATTAAAATAAGCATCAGAAGCAGGGAGTAATTGACCGCGGATTTCGCCACCGGCGTACATCGTCGTATGGATGTTGACATACATTCGGCGCTCCATTAGGGCATCCATTTGATCCTGGGTAAGCGTAAAGGTGTTCAAAGTGGCGTCAAACGTACCACCTTTCAGATCAAGATCAGGTGAAGGGGTGAGCGTGAATGTAATGCCGCCGTTTTGCCCGGCATAACCGATATGAATATGAGAACCTCCGGCTATAGTGGGATCAAACGTACCGATCAGGTCTGAAAAGGTACCGGAAACTTGTAATTCGTTGCCATTGAGTACAGCAGTAATTTCTCCGCTCGCAGTTGTCGCTACCGGCAGTACTTCGTGGCTACCGGAGAGTAAGGCTTTAAATTCGGTTTGGGCTTGTAAAGTTAATCCTGTAATCAGGATTAATGAAATAAGTAAAACGTTGTTAAAAAATCGCATAAAATCAGATTTTGGGTGTGAGTATTTGGTTTTGAACAAATATTAAAGGTTTTTTCTTTTACATACGGATTAATTACAATGTCTGGATTAAACTATCAGGCAATCTTTTTTAGAAAGATTTATATATTTTGAATGTTCACATAAGGCAGTAGTTATGCCAAAGTTGTTCGTCTCATGAGTAGAATAAGTGGAAGCCAATATCAGGAAGATCAGGAAATTATCACCCGCCTTTGGCGCAAGGATCAGACTGTGCTATCTTTGCTTTACGAGCGCTACTCCGCGGCGTTATACGGTATTATCAATAATTTTATACTGGATGAAGAAATAGTCAAAGAAACGCTCCAGGACGTTTTTGTCAAAATTTGGCATAATGCGGATAAGTATGATGCAAAAAAAGGACGTTTGTTCACCTGGATGGTTCAAATTGCACGCAATGCTGCCATTGATACCTTGCGATCCGCACAATTTAAAAGGGGTGATAAAACCGAAAAACTACCCGCTTACGTATCTAATGACAAACGCCTGAGCGAAGATCAACGCCAGGAAGACGTTGGGCTCTGTAAAGTGCTGGAAAGGCTGGACTACCAGAATCGCAGGATCATTGATCTGTTGTATTTCCAGGATTTTACCCAAAAAGAAGCGAGTGAAGCCTTGAATATGCCCCTTGGCACCGTGAAATCCAGGGTACGCAAGGCTATTATGCAGCTAAGAGAAATCCTCCGGAACGAGAACTTTGTGAGGATTTATGTTGTAACTATTGTTGAATGTATAATCCACTGCGTTGGACGTTAAGGCATATATAGAATCAGGGGTTTTGGAGCAATATGTTCTAGGCGCGCTCAATGAGTCGGAACGTCGGGATGTAGAACGATATGCTGCCTCGTATCCTGCTATCAGGCAAGAACTGGACCAGATCGAACAAGCCATGGAAACATATGCCCTCATGCATGGCAAAACCCCGCCGGCCGGTACACTGGAGCGCATTTTGTCAAAAATTGATGCCGGAAATATGGCAACTAATTCTGGAAATGGGACGAGCACTGTGCCTGCGCAGCGAGGTTTTTCCTGGACCAAATTTCTGGCGGTAGGTATGACGATCAAGTTTATCCTCACACTAAGCGGTTTGTTGTATGTATTTTTCAGAAATCAGGCGCTCCACAACCAACTGGAAGCGCAGCAACAGCAGCAGATTGTGGCGCAGTCAGTATGTGATAGCATTGCCACTGAATTCAACCAATTGCGGGATGAATTGATCTTTTTCAAAGATCCCAATACCCGCCCCGTTGCGCTCATCGGTCAGCCACCGGCACCCGATGCCGAAGCTGCTGTTTATTTCAACCCGAATAACCGGCGGGTTTATCTGAGCAGCCTGAATTTGCCTGTGCCGCCTTCAGGTAAGCAGTATCAGCTCTGGGCGATCAAGTCCAATGGAACTCCGGTCAGTTTGGGGGTTTTTAACATTTCCAATAATAAAGATGCTTTTATTGAATTTCCATTCGTGGAAGGTGCGAAAACTTTTGCCATTAGTCTGGAAAATGCCGGCGGGGTTGCCCAACCTACTATTGGGCAGATTTATGTGATGGGTAGCACTGGGTAAGATGTTTTAGATAATTAGAATTTAAAAAATTCTGCAAAACAAGGGTTTGTATAAAAAACAAAGGCGAATCCGGATACCGGACTCGCCCTCATATTTTCAGATAATTCCTTGTAATTAAATATTCTTGATACCTCTTACCAGGAGTGAAATCTCGTTCTTGATAACTTCGATGAAGCCCCCGGTGATGTTGAAAATAATCTTCTTGCCTGGCTGGTCGGCAGTTTTGATTGTACCGCTTTCTTCTTCATAATAGCGGTATTCGCCCTTCGCAGTAACGATTTCAACCTTTCCGCTTTCCAGAGACGACACAATAGGTGCGTGGTTTTTCAAAACCTGGAACTGTCCCATTGTGCCTGGCACTTTGATTGAGGTGATTGTCCCCTCAAATATTTCCTTTTCAGGAGTGAGAATGTTAATGTTCATACCCTCTGTATTCATCAGATTCAACAAAATTAGGCAGCAACTTCTGCCAGCATTTTCTTACCTGCTTCGATTGCTTCGTCTATTGTACCTTTCAGGTTGAAAGCAGCTTCCGGATATTCATCCACTTCACCATCCATAATCATGTTGAAGCCGCGAATTGTTTCTTCGATCGGTACCAATACACCCGGAATACCGGTGAACTGCTCGGCTACGTGGAACGGCTGCGACAGGAAGCGCTGTACGCGACGTGCGCGGTGTACCACCATTCTATCTTCTTCCGACAATTCTTCCATACCGAGGATCGCGATGATATCCTGCAATTCGTTGTTGCGCTGCAACAGGTTCTTCACACGCTGCGCACAGTTATAGTGGGTATCGCCAATGATTGTCGGATCTAGAATACGTGAAGTAGAATCCAGTGGATCCACCGCAGGATAGATACCCAGAGACGCAATTTTACGGCTCAATACCGTAGTTGCATCCA
>CAZGAU010000265.1:0-4983 GCA_964523725.1 uncultured Saprospiraceae bacterium | reverse complement strand
CCACTCCTCCCGCAAGCGATCAATCTCCGCATCGCTGAAATCATTCATGATATTGGAGTATAAAATATAATCCTGGGTTTGTAAATCTTTGGCGGCAAAGCCCTCGGTTCGGTCGGATAAATCCTTGTATTTGAATGCGCCGATTTCCGGGAAGGCGGTACCGATGGTTTCTGGCGGAATATTCTGATTATCAATGTATTCCAGCATCTGAGCGCGGAGTTGATAATAAGGCAAATGCGCCAGCGTGGCGTCCCAGCCCTGAGAAATTTTGTCGGGGTAAACCCAGAGATTGCCGGTTAATAACCCCAGGAAAGTAATACCAAATATAATATTTCGGATATTTTTATTTTGTAAATAGTTGAAAATAAGCATAAAGCATAAAAAAGTCAGCGCTAAATAAATCGGCAGTAAATAACGCTGCGCGCTCAGTCCGCGGTGGAGTAGGAGGGAGGGTGTGAGGATGAGTGTGGAAATAATTAGTAACAACACCATTTGACGCACCTGCTGGTGTTGCCAAAGTTTATTTAGTTTGTTATATTTTCTTATTTGTAAGGTGATAAAAATCAGCGCAATCCAGACAAAAACGCGTCCGAATTCCAGCATACGCCAGCCGAGCACGGCGATGTTTTTGATAAAACCTTGCATATCCACCCGCTCGAAACTCGGCGCCCAGGGCGAGTCGGGGTGGTAGCCGATCCAGCCGGTTTGCTGGTAGTGCCAGATGAGGAAGGCCAGACCGAATAATCCTGCGGGGATATAAGGTAAGACTTTGGTTATCAATAATTTGAATATGCTGAATATTTTTATTTGCCCACGCCGGACTCCACTGACTCCTCTTATAAAAGGAGCACCACCCGCGCGCAAATCGGTAACGGAATCGTCGGTTGTTAGTGCTTTTTGGCTATTTATAATATGGTTTAATATTTCAAATAAAAATAATACTATCACCACCATCATGCCGCGCATACTAATTAGCGCCAAGCCAAGCGCAGCAAGGGTTTTGAGCCAGCTTTTATCCTGAAATATGGCGTGTAATCCCATTAAAAAAAAGCAGACCAATATTACATCCGGGCTGACGAGCAGGCTTTGGGCGGCGAGCGTCGGATCGACTACGCATAATAAAAGTAATAGCGGAGCCAGCTTTTTATTTACTAAATATTTACCGATTTGTAATAAAAAGTAAATCATTCCAAACAGGAAAGGCAGTATGGCAAAGTGACTGACTATCAAACTTTTGCCAAAGACTTGCCACATGGCGGCCAGGTACATGCCGAACACCGGCGGGTGCCCGCTATCAATTTCTGTGGGCAGCAGTAAATA
The DNA here is from genome assembly GCA_964523725.1 of uncultured Saprospiraceae bacterium. Lineage (GTDB taxonomy): Bacteria > Bacteroidota > Bacteroidia > Chitinophagales > Saprospiraceae > JADJNW01. Next base: position 3,663 of record CAZGAU010000265.1, on the reverse strand, counting down.
TTTGAAATGATTTTCATAATACCAGTGCGCGTGCTTGGAACCCAACTGGATCGTATCCCAGAAAAAAACATGATGCCGCACCAGCCAGGTCGCCAGCACCGCCAAGCCCCAGAAAATCAGCAACCACCGGTGTTCGCGCAGCCGGCTCATTTTTGCTGGGCGTACTTATGATCCACGCAAGCCTTGATAAATTCGACAAATAAGGGATGCGGATTCTCGACTGTGCTCTTTAATTCCGGGTGAAACTGCACGCCCACAAACCAGGGATGATCGCGCAATTCCACGATTTCCACGAGATTGGATTCAGGATTGATGCCGGTGGCAATCAGCCCCGCCTGCTCCATTTTTTCTTTATATTCATTATTAAATTCGTAGCGATGGCGGTGGCGCTCGCTGATCTTGGTCGTGCCGTAAGCCGCGTAAACCTTGGAGTCCTTCTCCAGCACGCAGGGATAAGCGCCCAGGCGCATAGTGCCGCCTTTTTTGGTGATTTTCTTTTGCTCGGGCATCATATCGATCACCGGATGCGGGGTTTTGGGATTCACTTCGGTGGAAGAAGCGTTCTTTAATTTCAGCACATTTTGGGCAAATTCAACCACCGCGCATTGCATACCCAGACATATACCAAAAAACGGAATATTATTTTCCCGAACATAATGAATCGCATTGATCTTGCCGGCGATGCCGCGCTCGCCAAAACCCGGCGCTACCAGGATTCCGTCGAGGTCTTGCAGCCTGCGCGCCACGCTTTCGTAGTCGCCTTCCAGTTGCTCGGAGTGAACCGGTTCTACTTTTACTTTACATTCATTAACGGCGCCGGAGTGTACAAATGACTCATGAATAGATTTATACGCATCGGGTAATTCGTTATATTTACCAATGAGACCGATTTTTACTTCACGGGTCGGATTTTTCAATTTACCCAGGAATGTTTTCCATGCATCAAGTTTGGGCTCGCGGCGGTCTTTCAGGCGGAGTTTGGTGATTACAACCTGATCGAGTTTTTCTTTCAACATTAATAAAGGCACATCATAAATACTTTCGGCGTCAATGGCTTCAATGACCGAAGTTACATCCACATTACAAAACAGTGCCAGCTTGCGGCGGATGTCCATCGTAATCGGGTGCTCGGTGCGGCAGACCAGAATATCGGGCTGGATACCAGTGGTAAGCAGCTCTTTTACAGAGTGTTGCGTCGGTTTGGTTTTCAATTCCTTGGCGGCCCTCAGATAAGGAATTAATGTCAAGTGAATAACCAGGCAATTATCGGCGCCGAGTTCCCAACGCAATTGGCGCAAGGATTCCAGATAAGGCAGTGACTCGATATCGCCGACGGTGCCGCCCAATTCTGTAATAACGATATCATATTTATTGGAATCGCCCAATAATTGAACCCGGTGCTTGATTTCATCGGTAATATGCGGGATGACCTGTACCGTTTTGCCCAGGTAGTCGCCGGCGCGTTCCTTATTGATTACGGTTTGGTAAATCCGCCCCGTAGTTACATTGTTAGCCTGCGAAGTCGGCGCATTCAGAAAACGCTCGTAGTGCCCGAGGTCGAGGTCGGTCTCTGCGCCATCGTCGGTGACGTAGCACTCGCCGTGCTCGTAAGGATTGAGCGTGCCGGGGTCGACATTGATATAAGGATCAAATTTTTGAATAGTAACCGCGAAGCCCCTGGCTTGTAATAATTTGGCAAGTGAAGCAGAAATAATACCCTTGCCCAAGGATGAAGTGACGCCTCCCGTAACGAAAATATACTTTGTCATTTTTTTGTGTTTGTGATTTGAAGCAACAGCTTGCAGGTCAGTGTTTTAAATCAAGCTCGCGCGGATGGCTTATGGTTTACTGTGCCCGTTTACTGTTGAGAACGTTACGGGATGCAAAGTTAAGGAAGATTTTCCTGGATTTTGCCTTGTCTTTTTTTTCTTTCGGAAAAAGATTCGATGTAAGATTTTTAACAATTTGTAATTGTTTGATAATAAATTGGTTTTACGGATGCATCAAAAATAAATAGCATTTTAGACTAAAAATCCTGGTGGAGTGAAATTTTATTTACCATGTAGATGTTGCATTCAATGTTAACTTATTGTAAATTTAAGGTTAAATGAAGATTAAATACAGTTGAAAATGCGATAGAAACCAAAATGCCTGTTGTGCGAAAGCGCACGACGACAAGAGGGGTCGCAACACATACCAAGCACAATTTCTTCAGAGAGAGGCGGAAGGAAAAAACTTTTGGTTTAAACTACAAAATGCAGGGCGTATGAAAGGAATTACTTTGTTGTTGCTTGTGTTGTCGCACTTTGTTCTTGGTCAGAATTCGATTTCTTTGATTCAAACGCCGGTGCGGACAGAGCAGATAGAAGTTAGGTTTAATTATTCGATGGCGAAAATTCCCATGTTTATCAACAATGGGATGGTTTTTGTAAAAGCGAATTTGAACGATCAGCAGCGGATTTTCATGCTGGATAGTGGCGCTCCTATGCTGATTATCAATGAAAAAAACATAGAAGAAAATACAATTCAGGCAGCAGGCGTTGCCGGAGCGTTCCAGGCGGGCTCAGTCATCGCTGAAAACTTCAGCTGGGCCGGTATTGAATACCGGAAAATCGAAGCCATTTCGGTGGACTTGAGTCATTTGGAATCATCTACACATTTGAATATTGCCGGATTGATTGGGTATGATATATTGAAAAATTATGAAGTGTTTCTTGACTATGAAAACCAACAACTGGCTTTGCTGAATCCCGGAAAAGGCAAATTGCTGCAAGCTACTTCGCCTAAAGAAACGATTGAGTTCACGCTGGATCAGCATCTCCCTGTTCTGGAAGTCAAGATTGGCGGACAAACCCTTCGCTTTGCCATCGATACCGGCGCCGGCGCCAACCTGATCGACCATAAATACCAGCAATTGCTGGCAGCGGGAAGTTTCACGAGCAGCGAACAGGAAACCCTGCGCGGTGTGGATCAGGTGGTTCGTCCGGTGACGGCTGCTATGGTGCACGATACCCAGGTAGGCAAGCTTCATCTTCCGGATATGAAATATCTTTTCACTGATTTATCCCATCTCAAAACCACGACCGGGCTCAGGATTGACGGGCTGTTGGGCTATCCCTTTTTTCAAATGATGAAATGTTCTGTCAATTACCCCAAACAAAAATTATATATTTGGGAATAACCATTCATAATTAAAGCTGGATTATTATATAAAAGTTAAGTGTGTAAAGAATTTGTTAACGCTTTACGAGATTAGCTTTTTTAAAAGGTTTTCCATTACATCTATGTAGAGATATTTACCAATCCTTAAGAAACACCTTCGTTTGCCAAGACAGATTTTTCCTGAATTTCTGGTCTTGACTGAATTATACTCCTGTCTATCAGTTGTTTATAAAGGTACTCCGACAGATTTCTCCCCAAGGGCAATTAACAGAGAATTAACTCCTCTTTAATATTCAATTTAAAGATACACCGTAATCTTGCATCGAACTATTAAAACCAAAATCACTTCATGATGAACAAGAAAATCTACAATCTTCTATTGCTTTTAACTTTTATAACGACCGGGATAACAGCTCAGACGGTGGTGAACATCACCGATGCTGATCTGGGAACCGGCACCTACAATTGGACAAAAAATAACACCTATGTACTGGATGGTCT